>CAXSGV010000058.1:6058-20276 GCA_964236615.1 uncultured Polyangiaceae bacterium | reverse complement strand
CACGGCCCACGCGATGGGTTTCTCCGCGTCGACGTCGGTCACCCCACCCATCAGGACGGGCACCTCGCTTCTGAACTGGTTTGCATCAACGAGGGAGGCGCTGCTCGACGCCGACGGACGACGGCTTCCGACCGGTCGCGTCGAGGACAACATCAGCAGTCTCGAGCGCCCGTACGTGGAAGCGCTCCTCGCGTCGCTCGAGTCGAACGAGGACGAGGACGCCACGCCCTCGGACCCGAGCGCCACCAAGGAGGCCGCTTCGGCGGCGGAGTGATCGATGACGATCATTCTCGACAACGATCCGATCTGGGAAGAACCGATCGAAGCGCCTACCGACGCCGGGGACACCTTCTCGATCGTACGCACCCTGCTCCAAAAGGTGACGCGTCGCACGGCGTGGCTTCGCGAGGTCATCGCCCGGGGGGTGCCGCGCATCCGTCGCGGATCCGTGGCCGAGATGCGAGCGATCGAGGATCCGACCACCGGTGACGTCTTCATCGCAGGCCTTCTGGGGATCTACGTGTTCGATGGTCTCTCGATCGCTGCGCCGTCGGCACCATGGGCCTACCCGGCCGACAAGACGGGGTTTGGGGCGGGTCACTGGCAGCACTTCCTTCAGCACCTGCAGGGCAACGCGAACGGTGGGCTCGCTTCGCTTCTAGCGAACGGAAAGGTCGATCCAAGGCAAGTGCCTAACGCCCTCATCGCGCGCGGCGAGTGGGTAAGCACGACGTTGGCCGAGACGATCTCGTCGGGTGGATACACGGACGTGATGGGCGCCGTGCTCGAGCTCGGCGCGTGCGAGCTCGGCGATCTTGTCTTCGCCGAGGCAAGCTTTGGCAGCGTCACCGCGCAAGTACGCGCGGGAGGGATCTCCGCTGGGTCGCACATGCGGCTCGTGATCTACGAGGCGGCCTCGCCATCGTCACTCGTCGAGGTGCTGAGCAACGTGGCGGTTGGGCGTACCGACGGCGAGATCTGTCTCCTCACCGCGTTCGAGATCCCTGCAGAGGGCAGCTACACCCTGAAGGTCCAAGTTGCGGTCGGCGTAGACATCAACGCCGACGCGACGTCGCTCGTCTTCGCAGGCATGGGACGTCTCGCCGCACGGAGGTTTCGATGAGCGACGACCTCCGCCCATTCAAGAAGCGCATCGAGGCGGAGCTCCGCCCGATACTGAAGAAGCGCGCGCGCGTCGAGGACCCCGGCGCGATGATCGATCCGCTCGGCCGTCTCGAGGTCGGCCCGCGCGAGCTCGGGGTGGAGGTGATGCGCTCGTTCGGTGAGGACGTCGGCGCAGACGAGATCGAGTCGCGCGCGCGAGTGGCGGGACGGCTGCTCGTGCTTTGGATGCGCGGGGACGAGACCGTGGTGATGGGAGTGCGCGTCGACGCGTACGGAAGGCTGCAGCCCAAGGAGGCCCCAAATGTCCGATGAGAAGCTGACGTGGGCGTTCGAGCTCATGGATCGCGTGAGCAACCCGCTGAAGAAGATGTCGGCCGCGTTCGCCGCCTTCAAGAAGTCGATGGGGTCGGGCGGTCTGCAGGACGTCTTCAATCGCCTTCCGCAGTTCGCGCAGCGAGGCGTTGCCGGCGTTATGAGCGCGTTCAACCTGCTGCGCAGCAAGGGAGGCGCGGCGTTGAAGTCCGTGGGCGGTGACCTTCTCGGGCTCGCTGGCGGGATCGTAGGGGGGCTTGCGAGCTTCGGGCTCGCCGCCGGCGGCGCCGCGATCGGCTTCGGCGCGCTCGGCGCGAAAGCAGCGCTCGACGCCTACCAGTTCCGCGAAAACACGCTCACCGCATTCAAGACCATCCTTGGCTCGCAGGAGGCCGCGCAAAACCTTTTCGCGAAGGCGCAAGTCTTCGCTGACAAGACGACGCTCGCATCGAACGAAGTGATCGACGGCTTCAAGCAACTTCTCACCGCGGGCTTCAAGGGCGATCAAATCGAAAACGTGTTCCGCACCGTCGCGGACGTCGCTGCCGGCCACGGCACCGAAGGCGTAACCAGCGTTATCAGGGCATTAGGCCAGATTCAGTCGAAGGGGCGCTTGCAGGCGGAGGAGCTCATGCAGCTCGCCGAAGGCGGAGGCATCGGACAGAAGGCCGTCTTCGAGTCGCTCGCGAAGACGCGCGGCGTCTCGACCGACCAGATTCAAAAGCTTCTCTCCGACGGGCGGATCAAAGCTGACGAGGGCGTCGCTGCGGTGCTCGACGCGATCGTGAACACGGTGTCGGGAGGCAAGGCGGGCTCGCTGCAAGAGGAACTCTCGAAAGGCCTCACGGGGAAGCTCTCCAACTTCTGGGACCTCCCGACGAAGCTCTTCAACGCGGCCGACACCAACCGCGCGTTCGACGCGCTGAAGGGCCTGCTCGACAGCGTCACCGACGCACTCTCCCCGACGAGCCCGGGCGGCGCGCGCATCGTCGCTCTCTTCGACGATCAGCGACGGAGTCGGGAAGCTCCTCTCAGGCCTCGGAGGCTCCGACGAGATCTCCGGCACCATCGGGAAGATCCTCGACGTCGTCGAGCCTCTTGTGAAGCTCACGATGGGCGCCGCCGGCGGCTTCTTCTCGAGCCTCGCCAAGGGCCTCGGCCCGCTCGCGGAGCACATGGGAAAGATGCAGCCCGAGCAGCTCGAGCAGCTCACGCGCGCCTTCATTTTCTTCGGCGAGACGATGGGTTGGTTCATGTCGAATAGCATCGCGGCAACCGTCGCGATCGTGGGGCTCGGCGCGAGCCTGGTCTCCTTTGGGGTGCAGACGAAGGACTGGGTGACGGGGATCCCCGATTGGTTCGCCGAGCTCCCCATGAAGCTCTGGCAGGCCGGCGTCGACGCCGTGAAGGGCTTCATCGACGGTGCGGTCTCGATGTTCCCCTCGCTGCAGACCGTCTTCGGTGGCACCTCCGAAGGTCTCTCCGGGCGCGCGATCAAAGCCATCGAGAATGCGTTCGACATGGGTTCACCGTCGCGCGTCACGTTCAAACTCGGCGGCTTCGCGGCGGAGGGTTTCAGTCTCGGTGCTCAGGATGGAGGCCTCGGGACGGTCCAGGCACCGACCATGTCCTCCATGGGCCTCGGCAACATGAACGACCTCGTCAGTGCGCCGACGGCGTCGTCGATGCAAGGCATCGGCGTCGGTGGTGGTGGCGGCGGGGACATCACCGTCACCATCGGAGACATCGTCATCCAGGGCACGGGCAACCGCGACGAGGACGACGAGCAGCTTCGGTTGCGCGTAAGTGAGATCATCTATGACGCGGTTGCGAACGGAACAGTTCGCGCAGGCCGCGGCGGGCCGCGGCCGCAGAGCGCCTGATGGGCGTCACCGGCGACTTCACAAAACTAGATCGCCTCATCAAGAAGCTCGACGCGGCCGCGCGTGGCGCAGCGATGGAGTCGGTGAAGAAGGCGCTCGCGGACGAGGCGACGTCTCAGCTCGCGTTCGGCTTCCGCATGTCACGCGACCCCTATGGCACCCCGTGGCGCCCGCTGAAGCGAAGGCAGGGCAAGCCCTTGCTCGACACCGGGCGGCTACGCGGCTCATTCTCCGCGCAGCTCACGTCGACCGGCTTCCGCATCGGATCGAATGTCGTCTACGCGGCACCGCACCAATTCGGATCGAAGCGCGGGCGACCGCCTCAGCGAAGGATGCTACCGAGCGGCGCTCGCGGCCTCGGCCCGATCTGGACGAAGGCTTTTAAGTCGGCGGCAAACGACGCCTTCCGGAAGTTCCTTCGGTGATTCTATCGCGAGAAATAAGTCACGAACGTAGGCGCTGCTTCCTCAGTCAGGCGAGCAATCTCCGCCGTCGCGCGGACCACAGAAGCCACTTCTCGCGTCGCGTGCAGCGTTGCCTGCGCGTCTTCATCAAGAAGGCGTTCGTACAGGATCGTGAAGTCTGCCGGAGCGGGCTTAGAGGACATATTGGTCTCTACCTCCATGGTTTTTGGTACGCGTCAAGTAATGATCGCTCGGCCGAACTGTTTTTCGGCATGTTCCTTAAGCGGTCGCAGGTCCAAGGTCTTTCCGCATTTTTTGCATGGCATCTCGCAACTGGCGGGGAAAGTCGTGGCGCGGGGGTCCGGCGCCTGACCGGGCTCGAAGTTGAGCTGGACGCGGTGTCGCTCGGCGCATTGCGGGCAGATCGTCTCGGCGAGCACGCGCGGGGGCAACGACGGAGCGCTGGGAATGGCGCCAGCCAGCGCGGAGTAGTTGCTCGTGAACTGCGCGTCGACGGTCTCGATCACCTTGTAGGCATTGGTGCTGTCCAGAAACAGGCGCAGAAGGCTGTAGTACCGCTGAATTGGCTGGAGGAGCTCTGGCACACGTCCGTAGTCGACGACCTCGAGACGCATGGCGCTAAGGTCCGAAAGACGAAGCGACCGCGCATGCGTCTTCCACTTCGAGTGGTTGGAGAGCTGCGCCGCGATCTCATCGGCGCGTGCCTTTCGCTCGCCGTCCGTGACCGGAGTTCCAGGCGCGTTCGTGCGATGCGTCGTCCAATCGCTGAACTTGTAGCGGCACAGCCACTCCGACACTGTCTCGCGCGCAAAGCTCATCGCGTTGCGCGCATGCTCCAGATCGCCCGGCGAGATCCGTTGCAACATCGGGATGAATGCCGGATTCAAACGCCCGGCTGCCATCACCTCGGATTGCAGCGCCTTCATTCCCTCGAGCAAGGCGTCGGCGGAGAATTGCTTCCCCTCGAACGTCAGTTGAGCGTCGATGGGTCCGAGAGCGGACGTCGGGCCCATGAGGATTTCATGTCCTCCCATCGCCATGATCGTGCCGGCGCTTTTCGCCCAGCCGGGAATGATGAAGGCGACGCTTTTAAACCGCTCGTGGAGGATCTCCACCATCTCTCGTGCGACGACGCCATCTCCGCCCGGTGTCTCCAAGATGACATCGACATTGTCGCCGGTCAGATCGCTCAGGAGATCTTGAAACGGCAATATGTCGGAAAAGTTGATGTTGGTCGGAACCGGGACAGGCACGGGGGAGAGGCGTGCCGCATAAGTGATGACGGCTCGCTTTCGCACGTCTGCGATTGCCCTGAGCTGCTTCTTCCGCTCTGCGAAGAGCGCATCCAGGTCGAGTACGCCGTCGGCCGGCGTGTACTCGTGCAAGATCGACATCCCCGCAACGTATTACGAAGCCCAATTGCAAATCGTCAATTTGTGCCTGCGACGAAGCATGTCGCGCACTTGCGCGCGCTCTCGCGGAACGCTCCGCGAATGTCGGCTCTACGAACCGGCGACCTCCGCGAGCCGACGCAGGACCGCGGCGTGCCTCGCGCGAAGGTCTCCGATGCGCCGCCGGATCTCGGCGACCTGTCGGCGCTCCGCGGGGTCGCCCGTCACCCAGAACAGCGGGATGCTTCGCTCCTCGATGGCGATCTCCGCCTCGATCTTCGCTCGGATCTCGAGGAGATGACGGAGCTCGTCTCCAGGCAGCAACACGGCGAGAGGGGTACGCGGCGTCATGTCTTTTAGTCAAGACGGTTCAGGCTTCCGCAGATTCTCCGGCGCGGTTACCGAACGCGCCGAGAAAGTCATTGACGTTCAACGCATGTCATTACACGATGGTGAACGATGAACCGAACCGCCGCGATAGCCTTGGTCATGCCCCGAGAACCCGCCGACACGACGCAGGTATCTGTACGCATCCCGAACGCTTGGCTTGCTGATCTCGACCTCGTCGCGGAGCAGCTGTCGAGACCTGGCATCGAGCTCGTGCGCGCGGACATCCTGCGCGCGGCGATCGCTCGAGGCCTGCAGGAACTGAAGGCGGAGACGATGGGGAAGCCCGCAAACAAATCAAAGACGAAACGATGACGCACTGAAACGAAGTTGCCCCCGCGTGGCTGGAACCACCGGGGGCGCGATCACCACCACCAAGATGGAGATGACAATGACCAAGGTAGAGAACGAGCGGAACCCAGTCGAGGAAGCTTTCGCGCGAGCGTTTCAAATCGCGTCTTGCTCAAGTCGTGAGCTCCAAGCAGCCCGCAAGAAGCTCACACAGCTCGTGATCACGGCGCGCGTCGCCATGGAGGCCTGCGAGGGTCTCCCGATGACGGCCGATCAGAGAGCACACGAGCGCGGAGAGGCACACCGCGCGCTTTGCGCGATCGGCTTTGAGGTGCTGGATCATCTCGCGGGCGCTGAGTCCTTCATGGAGAACCTGCGAGACGTCCACGCGAAAGCGTGCCTCGCGAAGGAACGGACGCCGCGCAAGCGCCGGCTTCGGCGCGCATCGGGGAACGTGATCGACTTCGCGGCGCACCGCGAACGCAAGGGAGGGGAGTGATGCACGACCACGAAGAGCACGGCGGCGACGCCTGCACCGAGGACGACGGCGGCTCGTGCACGACGTGCGGCGTCGCGCTTGTCGACTGCGAGACGTGCAATGGGCGCGGCTACCACCGCGAGGGCTGCACCGAAGGAGGTGCGTGATGGGCTCCGAGGCAACCGGCGAGCTCCGTCCGCTCGCGCACGGATGGGAGGCGCGGATCCGAATCGACAAGGGGGTGCGTCGAGGCTTCGAGCTCGCCGCGATCGTCGACCCCTCGCACGAGAACGAGTGTCAGGCGCGCGAGCGCTGTACTGCGATGGCGCAGATCGCCACGCGGCTCCGAAGGGCGGGGCACGTGCAGGAGACAGAGAAGCTCCTTGAGATGGCCGCGCGAGCTCGAGCAGGCCGGCCGTGGGACGCGATCGTGGTCGCCGTCGACGCTCTCTGCCCGGCACGACCGAGCAGCTCGTCCACGCGGTCACCTTCATCGACTTCGCGAAGGACTGGACCGACGGCAAGCTCCACGAACGGTTCCCCGATCACGTCGGCAAGAAGAAGGACACGACCGAGGATGCGCGCATGCTTCGCATGTACGTCGAACCGATCGTGCGCGACGTAGCGCTCCGCGACTTCACGCTCGACCACGCTGAGCAGATCATGGCCGCGCTCCCCGCGCATCTCGCGACCGCCTCGCGCCGCCATGTTGCCCAGGTCGTCCGGCGCGTCCTCGCGCTCGCCGTCTACCCCGCGCGCCACATCACGGAGGTTCCGATCCCTCGCGGCTGGCTTCCGAAGGTGAAGGCATCGAAGGCGCTCGTGTACCTGTACCCCGAAGAGGATCGCGCGCTCCTCGGATGCACGAAGGAGAAGGTGCCGCTCGTTCGCCGTCTCTTCTTCGGCGTCCTCGCCCGCGAAGGCCTCCGACGCGAGGAGCTCGCCGCGCTCCGCTTCCGAGATTTGGATCTCGAGCGCGGCCACATCGTGCTCGATCAGAACAAGACCGACGACCCGCGAGGCTGGGCGCTCGATCCCCACGTGACCGCCGCGCTCAAGACCTGGCGAGACAAGTACCGCACGGGCTCCCAGCCCGACGACTACGTCTTCGCCGAGGACGGGTGCCGTCTCTACGTCGACCAGCTCGCCGCCTCGCTACGAGACGACCTCAGGGAGGCAGGCGTCACGCGCGAGGTCCTCTTCGAGAAGAGCGACGTTCGCCGACCTCTCCGCGTTCATGACCTCCGAGCCACCTTCGTCACCGTCTCGCTCGCGAACGGCAAGACGGAAACGTGGGTCGCCGATCGCACGGGCCACCGCTCGAGCGAGATGATCAATCGCTACCGGCGAGCCGCCCGAACCTGGGGCGAGCTCGACCTCGGAGGCCTCGCGCCTCTCGACTCCGCGATCCCCGAACTCGCCTCAGTGCCCCAGGGAGTGCCCCATGGCGGCGAAAGAGGCGGTTCGGAAAAGCGAGCTAAGTCTAGCGGAGAGAAGGGGATTCGAACCCCTGGTACCATCGCTGGCACACCTGATTTCGAATCAGGCACCTTCGACCACTCGGACATCTCTCCGCCGGCGAATTCAGCGAAATTCGGCCGCGTTGTCAAGGCGCGTCACTGAAACAGCGCAAAACCCCCGGCGGATCAGGGCAAGGACCGACCGCCGAAGCCAGGCAGGATGATGCCGGCGAAGCGAGCGGGGTCGGCGATCGTGTTCTCGCGCATCCAGGCTTCGGCCACGTCGTGCGCCTGCGTCGCGGCCGCGTCCTTGCCGAGACGGCCGCGGTACCAGCGCGCCACCATCGTGTGCATCCCCATGTCTGCCGAATCGAGTGACGCGATCGCGCGATCGAGGAGGCGCGCGAGCTCGCCCGCGTCCGCACCACCGGCGGCGATTCCGGCGGCGACGAGCTGCCCGAGAGCGACCGCCCACGGCGCGCTCTCCTTCGACAGCGTGCGCGCGTCTTTCCCTGCTTCGTCGCGGCGATCGGTCGCGATGGCGAGACGCGCGTGGAGAAACGTCATGTCCACGCGCTGCTGTTGCGTCATCGAGATGAGCGACTCCTCGAAGCGCGGCCACATCTCGCGCACGATCTCGTAGCCGCGCGCGGGATCGCCGGCGTAGAGCTCGATGTGGCTCTGCGCGAGCACATGATGGCAATGCTGCACGTGAAAGCCGCGGTGGTTCCAGGTGCGGACCGCCTCTTCGACTTCGAAGCGCGCGTCGTCGACCAGCCCGCGTGCGAGCCATGCGAGGTTCGTGTAGCCGCTGCGGAGACCCGTCGCTGCAAAGAGGTTGCCGCGATCCTCGGCTTCGCGCACGAGGCCGGGAACGCGATCGCATACCTCCCTCAAGTCGCCGATGTACACGCAGCTTCGCAGCGCGAAGAAGCGCGCCGCGTAGAGCTCCCAGGTTCCGGCCGTGCGGCGCTCGACGACCAGCTGCTCGGCGCGACTGCAGTGCTCGTAGCTCGCCTTCCAATCGCCCGCGAGGAACGCGACGACGCCGCGCACGCCGACTGCCGTGGCCATCGCGAGAGGGTTCGACACACGTCGCGCGATTGCTTCGGCGGTCGCGAGCATCTCTTCGGCGCGCGCGCGCTTTCTCGGCCCGCCCGCCGCGATGAAACCGGCTTCGAAAGCGAGCGCACGCGAAACGCGGTACGGCTCGCCGGCCGACAGCGCGAGCAAGAGACCGCGTGCTTGAAAGTCAGCGCCGCGCACCGTGTCGACGATGCCGAGCGCCAGTGCCAGCGAGCTGCAGACGTCGATGCGCGTGAGCTCGGTCTCCGAAATCTCGCTCGGGTTCTTCTCCTTGAAGCGTATGCCGCGGAGGCGCACTTGCGTGCGGCGCATCAACAGCGACGCGAACGCGCGCTTCGGCGTCGGCGGGTAGGGAATGTCGAGCGCGGAGAGCACCGCCTTCACCGTCTCGAGGCCGCGATCGATGTGACCGCTGATCAACAGCTGCACCGCGGCGCGGCGCTGCAGATCGAGGGCGTCCGAGCCCGTCGCGTCGGCGCCTGCCGCGAGATAGGCCTCGGCCGCATCGACCCCGCGCCCCGCGCTCGCCAGCGCATCCCCGAGCCGCACGCGCATCGTGTGGAGAGCAGCGGTACCCGGCGGCGCGAGATCGATCGCGTGACGGTAAAGCCGGGCCGCGCGCTCGAACGCGAGCGCATCCTCGGCCGCGGTCGCCGCCATGTGAGCGTACTTGGAAGCCTTCGCGCCGTTGCCCGCGCCGCGCCAATGATCGGCAAGTGCTTCAGCGTCGGGCGGCTCCGAGCCTTCGAGCGCGAGCGCAATGCGCTCGTGAATCTCCTTCGTGCGCGCTGCGTCGAGCGTCGAGGTCACCGCCGCGCGTACACGATCATGAAACGGCTCTATTGCGACGGAGCCGTGCACGTTGGTGGTGCGCAAGAGGTTCGCGACGCGGAGGAGCGACAGCCGCTTCTCGAATGCGGTGAAGTCGACGGTGCGCGCGGCCTTGGCAGTGACCTCCTTGAGGAGCGGCGTTCCGGCGACGGTGACGATTTCGAGAAGATCGCGGACGGCGAGATCGAGCAGCGCTATGCGAGATCGCAGCGCGTCTTCGAGACGAACGGTGTGATCGCTCTCCTTGTCGCCGACGAGAAGCGCGTGCCGCACGAGCTCGTCGATGAAGAGAGGGTGACCACCCGACTCGGCGACCAGGTTCGCAATCGGTCCCGCATGGTCGCTCCAGCCTTCGGGCGCGGCGCGGTCGAGGAGCTGCGTCGCGAGCTCGTGCGCCTCTTCGGTGGAGAGGCGTCCGACGTGCACCTCACGTACGTCGCCCATCATGAGGCTCGAACCGACGCTCAGCCGGCTCTTCGGGCCTTCGTCTTCGTCGTCCTCCGCTTGGGGGACTGGACGCGTGGTCTCGGTGGGACGCACCGTCGCGATCAAGAGCACCGGCGGGGCGCCCGGCGGCCGCATGACCTCACGCAACAAGGCGAGGCTGTCGGCATCGGCCCACTGCAGATCGTCGATGACGAGGATGACCCGGTAACGCTCGGCGAGTCGCTCGAAGAGCTGGCGCACCGACGAGAAGAGACGGCTCCGCAGCTCCTGCGGATCGACCGCTTCGTACGACGTGCGTGGTGCGTGTGCGAAGGCTTCGACGCGACGAAGTACCGGAAATACCTGGGTCAGAAGCGACGCGTGCAGCGGGACGACCGCCTCCGCCTCGCGCGTGCGCACACGTGGAAGGAACCGACTGAGCGCGTCGATGACGCCGTCGACGGCCTTGTAGGGCACCGACTCGCGCTCGTAGCAGCGGCCGCGGAGGACGACGTTGCGGTCGCTCTCGATCGCGAGCTCATCGCAGAGCTTCTTCACGAGCGCGCTCTTGCCGACGCCCGACTCGCCATGAACATAGACCGTCACCGCGCGGCCCGAGCACGCCGTCGCGTACGCCGAGCGCAGCGACGCGAGCTCGCGCGCTCGGCCGATGAACGTCGACGACTGCGAGCCCGGGATCATGCTGACCATCCGCGTCGATGGCTCGTCCATCCCGAGGCGACGCGCGATCTCTTCGCCAGAGGGACGCTTCGCCGGATCGAAGCGAAGAAGCTCGACGCACAACAGATTGAGATCGTCGGGCACGCGTGGGTCGGTTGCGCGCGGCGCCGGCGCCTCGTTGAGCTGCTTGCTCATCAGGATCCCGAGCGGCGTGCCGTCGAACGGGAGCGCGCCGGTGAGCGCCTCGTAGAGCACGACGCCGACCGAGTACCAATCGGCCGCGGGCCCAAGCGGCTTGCTGGCCGCCTGTTCGGGCGCCATGTACGCGGCCGTACCGACGACGTTCGCATCGGTCGAGTGCGCGTGCGGACGCGACTCGGTGACGAGCCCGAAATCGAGGACGACGACGCGACCCTCGGGCGTCACGAGCAGGTTCGAAGGCTTGATGTCGCGGTGAACCTTGCCCGCGTCGTGAAGAGCGACGAGACCGGCCGCGAGCTGGCGAAGCGCGTCGCGTAAGCGCGGCTCGTCGATCGCATGGCCGCGCACCTTGACCACAGGTACGCCGCTCGAGGGGGTCGCCGCCGAGAGCTTGCGAACGTCGCCCTGGAGCTCGGCCTGCGTCATCGTGTCGGCACCGGAGGCGGCGCTGTCCGTGCCGCCCCAGGAAATGCGCGACGAGACGACGCCCTTGCGCACGTGCTCGAGAAAGTCGACGCCGCCGACGAGCTCCATCGTGAAAAACCACTGTCCGTGCTCTTCGATCAGCTCGCCGAGGCTGATCAAGTTCGGGTGCTGGAGATCCTGGAGCGCGCGGAACTCGTCTTTGAAGCGAAGCAGTCCAGCGGCGTCGAGCGCGCGCAGTGTCTTGAGCGCCACGCGCGAGCCGCGCTGCAGATCGATGGCCTCGTAGACGACGCCCATTCCGCCCGCGCCGAGGCGGCGCACCACTTGGAAGCGTGGTGTCCCAGTGAACGAATCCGAGGCGTCTTTCGATTCCACCCCTAGCTCATCGTTCTTCTAAGAAATCGCCGGCGGAGAGAGAGGGATTCGAACCCTCGGAACCCTTGCGAGTTCACATGATTTCCAATCATGCACCTTCGGCCACTCGGTCATCTCTCCAAAGATGAAGGGGCCGACTCATAGCAGGAAATGTCACCGTCCCCAAGCCTTGAGGCTGGCCGAGGTCTCGGCGTCGATCTCGACGCTCTGGCGCTCCTGTCTCTCTGGCCGCTCTTTACCGCCGCCCGCACCGTTTGTGCCCTGCGCCTTGTTGCGCGACTCGACCCTCCGCATGTCGAAGTAGACGCGGTCGAGCGCGTCGAAGGCGATCGGGTGGGTCGAGCGAACATCGGTGAGGCAGGTCGCTTCGAGGCTCAGATCGCAGAGCTGCGCGTGCCGCTCGTTGCCGCTGAGCACGAACGTTCCCCAGCGAAGCGCAAAACGCGTGTGCGTCGTGGCGAGGAGCGCACGACTCTCGGGCGGCGTCCACCCACTCGCGGTCTTGAACAGGTCGATGCCCTGGAAGTAGGCCGATGGCTCGAGACCGAGCGCCGTCGTGATGGTGCGGGCCACGTCGACATCGGCGGTCGGGCTCGCGACGCGGGTGCCTGCGCCCGTGCGCGCGCCGGTGCGGAGGACGAGCGACGTCCACAACGACCCCTCGTCCGGCGCGTCGCCGTCTCCGTAGGGAACGTGCGCGGTGGCGTCGACCGAGAGATCGCTGGTGACGATCAACGTCGTGTCGACGTCGCGTTTCATCGCACGCACGGTCGCCCAAAATTTTCCGAACGCGACGTCGTGCGCAAGCAGCGCGTGATCGTAGAGCGCTGCGGCGCGCGCACGATCGGCGTCGTTGAAGCGGATCTGCGGCGGCACATGCCGGGCCTTCGAGAGCAGCTCCGCGGCGTGCTTCGGATCGAGCCCGCCCGCGTAATTTGCGGGGCCCAGCGTTTTGAGCTCCTCGTCCGAGATGTCCCACGGCGGATGCCCACCGCGCGCGTGAATGACGACGAGGAACCGCTCGGCCTTGTGCGCCTCGATCCATTTCGCCGCGTCGTCGAACACACGGGTGGCAGGCCCTGGCTCGGTGGGCGAGTGGTAGATGTTCGTCTCCCACGAGCGATCGAAGCCGAATTTCGGTCCCGTCATCGGGTTGGCGGTGAACAAACCGGTGACGATGCCGGCTTGCCGCGCGAGATCGCCGACGGTCGTGACGCCCGACGGCAAGCGCGCGTCGCCATCGTCCACTTTGTTCTCGCGCGCGCTGCGACCGCTCAAGATGGCTGCAAGCGCGCCGTTCGGTAGCGTCGTGCTGGCGCGGTGGGCGTCGAACACGATGCCGTCGGCGGCGATGGCACCGAGCTCGGGCAGGACGAGCGGCCCACCGTGGATCGCGACCGCGCGCGGCGCGAGCTCGCCCATCACGACCAGCACCACGCCGCGGGAAGGGGCCGGTGGCACGTACGTCGGGACCGGGGTCGCGAGCACGCGTGGCTCACCAATGAGGACGCGCGTCCCTTTCGATGCGCGCACCGCCGCGATCTCGAGCGCGCCGACGGTGCCGCCTTTTCCGACATCGCCGAGAGGCATTGTCTCGTGCGTCCAAGTCGAGCCGGGAGCTATGTGAATGCGCTTCAAAATGAGGGGATTCGCGCGATCGACGAGCCGGCGGACCTCGACCTCGGCATCGCCGGCGCCCGCAACGCCGATGGACAGATCGACGGTTCCACCTTCTGGCAACCACCCGTTGCAGCGCAAAAAGCCAGGCGCGCGCAGCGAGATCGCTTGCTTGGCGACACCGCCGAGTGTCGTGTTGGTCATCACGTCGGCGCGTGTTGGCGCGGCGTAGCTCGGATCGGGCTCGCCGCTGCCGATGTGGATCCAGTCGATCTCGGCGAACGCTTCGGTGCTGCCGCGCGTGCTCCCGTTGAAGTGGAGCGTGACCTCATTCGTGCCGTCGACGAGGAGGTTCGTCGTCGCGTGCTCGATGACGACCTTGTCCTCGCCCTTCGTGAGGCCCGCTGCGCCAATGGGCTTTCCGTTCAAGTAGACGCTCATCGAGCGCGCCGAGATGCCGCGCACGCGCGCCTCGATCCACGTGGGTGCGCTCTGCCCGACCTCGGCGGCGGTCGCGTGGAAGGTCATCGAGACAGTGCTTCCGCGAAAGCGCGTCCAGGTAGCGCCTTCGCGCTCGACGATCTCCATCTCGGCGCGCGCAGCGCTTGCTCCAAAGCGCGCCCGCATCGACGGATCGCCGAGATCGAGCAGCGTTCCATTGTGACCGAGCAAACAGTCTTCGAGGCGCGTCACGGGATCGATCGATGCGCGCACGCCTTCGCTCGGCTTGACGTCGTTCGCGGGCGAAGCGCTCGTCGTCGGGGCGGTCTTGGTCGCGGCCGGGTTGGGGAAGCCCGCGTTGAAGGCGTCCCAGTCCGCGCCG
>CAXSGV010000058.1:0-6048 GCA_964236615.1 uncultured Polyangiaceae bacterium | reverse complement strand
GTTGGGGTCGCTGCCGCCCTTACCGCATCCGCCACACCCGCCACACCCCGTCGCGGCGCACGCAAGCGCGAAGGCTGCAGCGATTGCCGCTGCAGCTCGCGCGACGTCGCGCCGCGTCGTCACGGCGCCGTGGTGACTGCCGCGTCTCCGGCTTGCGTCGTCGAGGGCGTCGTCGTGAGCTTCGTATCGGGCTCGGTAAGAGGCGACAACGAAGGATCCGCGCTCGCGTTGGTGCTGGGCTCGAGCGGGGCCGACGTCAGCGTCGTCTCGGCCGGCGGCGGCGGAATGCCGAGATCCTCGAGCGTGGGCTGGGCGGCCGCGACCGGCAGAGCGGTCGCCCCGGTGCGCTGGCTCGAGCGCATGTGCCATCCGCCGGCGACGGCGAGAGCGATCGCCGTGAGACCGAGCAGCGACATCCAGCGCCCCTTCTTCATCGGGATCGACGCGATGTCGTTGTTCTTCGTGGCCACCGACGTCATCGGCGTTTTCGGCGTCTCGAGGTCGAGGCGGCCGGGCAGCATCGGCAAAGCTTCGTCCTCGTCGAGCAGACTCTCGTGGCGTGCGAGAACGCCCGGATCGGATGGCGTGAGCCGCGCGTCGTAGATGGTATCGACGTCGGTGCCGCGCTTGCCTTCGAGCTGCGCGGAGGGCAAAGGCGACGGCGCGCTGCCGTCGGCAACAACGAATGGCGGGCGTGACCAGCGGAGCTTCAGCGCGCGCGCGTCGACCATCGGAGGTGGCGTCGACGAACGCTCGCGGAGCTTTTGCATCACCGCGTCCGCGAGGGACGACGGTGTCCTGCTCGCTTCGGCGGCAATCGCGTTCGCTTCGATCGCGAGCTGCTCCGCCACTTGCGTAGCCATCGCGTCGGGGGGCGGAAGCGGGCTGGGGAAGGGCGCCGTGAGCGAAGGCCGAGGCGTCGAGATCGGAGCCGCACGGACCGACGGGCGGCTAGGACGCGCGCTGGGAGCAACGACTGCGCTCGGACGAGCGTCGCCTTGCAGCACGGCAAGCGCCGACTCGAAGGCGGGTGAGAGGAGATCATCGCCGCCGAGACCGATCACGCCCCGGACCGCACCGCGCGAAGCGAGATCGGAGAGCAGCTCGTCGAGGAGCATCGGCTCCACACCACCGTCGAGGATCATGTTTCGAGGCGACGCGCCACGCGAAAGCTGCTCAATCAAGCCGCGTGCCGGGTCCGGCGTGGAGCGGAGGTAGCCGTCGAAGGCCTCGATGTCGAGGTCGACACGCTCGACCCCCATCGTGCGTGCTCCGCAGAGCACCTGGGTTGCGCCGCGTGCGAGCGCGACGTGGCGCTCGATCAGCTTGTCGAGGGGGCCATCGAGCCCGCCATCGACCTCGGTGTCACTCGGCGTGACGACGAAGCGACCAGCGCCGACGCCGAGCATCGCTCCGAGAACACGCTCGCCGCGCTGGAAGCTGCCATCGCCGTCAGTGCGGGTGGCGCGCTTGGGTTTGCCATCGCGGATCTCGACCTCGTAGAGGTACGAAGCGTCGCGCACCGAGACGCGCGACATCGGACGCAGCTGGCACGCGAGCTCGAGGAGCGAGCGCACGGCAAGACCGTCGAGCCGACCACGTACTTCGCCATTGGCGCGAAGGCGGCGCTCGACGCGTGCGCGCGGCCAGAGGGCTTCGCGAACACGGGCGACGATCGCGCGCGCGTCGCTCTCCTTGCGGAGGTAGCCGGCAGCGCCGGCGCCGAGCTCGCGAACGCGCTGGAGAAGGTCTTCTTTCCAGGAGAGGAGAATCACCGGCGTGTCGCGAAGGATCACGTCGCGTTTCATGACGCGCGAGAGCGCGAAGCCGTCGAGCCCCGGCATCAGGATGTCGCTGACGACGAGATCGGGCGACAGCTGGTAGGCGAGATCGAGCGCGGAAACGCCGTCGAGCGCCTCGTGCACGATGCAGCCCGAGGTGCGGAGGAGATCGGCGATGAACCAGGTGACGCCCGGATCGTCGTCCGCGACGATGACGCGACGTCCTTCGAGGCGAACATCCACCGCAGCGCCACGTCCGCGTGCGCGAGCGCGATCGGCGCCCGGCAGATCGGGGTGCAGCCAGGGCGCGAGCGGGATCGTGCCCTCGGGGCCGTTACCCGCGAAGCGAACCGAGCCGCCCGTGCGTGACGTGACGACCTCGCGCACGCGGGCAATGGCGCCCCACAGCGCAGCGAGCACTTCCGTGCCTTCGCCCAAGGGGACGCGGCAGGATTTTCCGAGCTCGTCGACGCTCTCGACGAGGGCGCGGCGGACCTCTTCGGCCAGGCGGTCGCCGAGCTCCTCGACGGTCGGCTCACCGAGCGTGACACGCACGGCGCGGCCGGCGCGCTGATCGACGAGCTCTTCACATGTAAAATGCAACAGATCGGCGTCGACGGGCTTTGGCAGCGTCTTGGCGACGCCGAGCGCGACAAACCGCGCGGCCTGGCCGGGCGTGGTGAAGCGGCCAAGGACGACGATCGGGACGGGCTCGGTCATGGGATCATCGAGCAGCGTCTCCGTGAGCTCGGCGGTGCCTTCGATGTCGCCGTCGAGGACGATGACGTCGGGCGCGATGACGTGAGCGCGCTCCAGCGCGACCTTCAAGTCGGTCGTGTGCTCGCACTCGAACGTGGCCGCGGTAGGCGACTCTGGAATCTCGGCGAGCGCCGAGGCGATCTCTTCTTCGCCGACGACGAGCGCCGTCAGCGGGAGCCCGTTGTTGGCCTCGGCGCGATCGCCACCGCGCTCGTTGGCGGGCGGGTCGCCCCACGCGAGCGCGGGGAGATCGTCGAGGACCTTCGCGAGGCTGATGAGCTCGCGCTCCGTTGCCTTTCCGGCCTCGCCGACGCGATCGAGCGTGCCTTCGGCCTCGCCGAGCGCCTTCGCCATCGCATCGAAGCGAAGAAGCCGCGCGCCCGCGCCGAGCGCGTGCAGCTTGCGTCGCAGCTCGTCCCGCGGTCCGCGCGCCGCCGGTTCGCCTTCGAGCGACGTGAGGACGCTCCGGGCATCAGCCACTTTGCGGCCGAGCGATGCGACGTAGTCGGCGCGTGCTCCGCCGAGGCGACCACCGTTTGCTCCCCCACCCACTCCAGGTCGTTCGCTCTGCATGTCGTCGTTCGGCGTTATCAGAGCTGAGATCAGGCGGCCAATTTCCTGCGGAGTCCTATTCTCGGGGCAATGGACCGAGCCAGCGCGGCGGGTGATGTCACGGTACGAAGCGCACACGAGGCGGATCTCGATCGCCTCATCGAGATTCACCGCAGCGCCTTTCCCGATGCGCGCGAGGCCGAAGCGCGCCGCCTGAATTTCACGACGAGCCCGCTCGGCTCGCTCGAAACGTTGTTCGTCGCCGAGCGTCGCGGCGCGCTCGTGGCGCACGCGTTCTTGTTCCCGCTCGAGGTCTGCGTCGCGCGCTCGCGGGTAAAGGCGGGCGGCATCGCGAGCGTCGGCGTGGCACCGGAGGCCCGCGGCACTGGCGTCGCTGCAGCGCTGCTCGAAGCGCTCCACACGACGTCCCACGCCCGCGGTGACGCGTTGACGTACCTCTACGCGTTCCGGCAGGGCTTCTATGTCACGCACGGCTACGCCGCTACCAGCTCGATGCGGCGCGTCGTGGCGACGCCGCGTTCGATCCCCGGTGCCTGGGTCCAAGACGCCCGTCGCGCGGGCCTTCGCGCCGCGACGGGCGACGACGCGCCCGGGATCCTCGCCGCGTACGAGCGCGCAGCGGACCGATCCAATGGCTTCATGGTGCGGCCGAGCGGGCTGTGGGAACGTCGCCTTCTCGACGAGCGCCGAAGCTGGTTCGTGCTCGGCGCGGGCGCTGATGTGAAGGGCTACATCGTGTGGACGCTCGCGCAGGACGAGGTCCACGCCGCGACTCGTCTTCAGGTCCTCGATCTCATTGCCGACAGCGACGCCGATCGCCGCGTGCTCCTCGGCCTCGTCGGCGCGCAGCGCGATCAGGTCGCGACGTTCTCGCTCCACCTCGACGCGACGGATCCGATTGATCGCGCCCTCGTCGACTCGGATGCGTACCGTCACGGCGACGCGTCGATAGAGCACGGGCTCGGCGAGATCGTCGGCGGTCCGCTCGTTCGCGTTCACGAGCCGGTGCGCGCCGCGGCAGCGCGGGGCTGGTCGAAGGACGGCGTCCTCGTCGTCCAAGTGGGCGCGCGCCGACTCCGCATCGAAGCATGCGACGGCAAAGCCACGGTGGTCGAGTCGACAGAGACCCCCGACATACTGGTCGACGACGCCACGTTCGCCGCGCTGCTCTTCGGCGGCCTCACGCCGATCGACGCCGCGCGCATGGGCGTGCTCGAGTCGCGCGATGCGTCCGCGCTTGCCCGAGCCGAGGCGTTGCTGGCGCTTCCGCCGTTCTTCACGCTCGACGCGTTTTGACCGCCGACCTCGTCGAGGCCGGCCTAGGCTGCGGGGCGTCATGCCTCCCACGCCGCGCCTGTCCCAGCCGCCGCTCGAGCCCGACCCGGCCCGCGAAGGGACGATCCTCACGCGCTTTGGGACGGCCGTCGGCGCGGCGCTCATTGCATCGGCGCTCGCCACGGGACCTGCCGCGCTTCGTATCGCGTCGCTCGACGGGCCGTCCGGCGCGTGGCCCGCGCTCGTCGCGTCGACGCTGTTGCCGATGCTGCTCGCGGTTGGCGTGCTTCGTCGCGCGCGTGTCGGTCTGCGGTCGTTCGCGGGCAGCCGCGCGGTCGCGATCGGAATCTGGATCCCGTCGGTGCTCGTCGTGATGGTCGTGCTCGGCGCGGCGCTTCGTGCGACGACGCACCATCACCCGCTCGCCGGTGTCACGTTCGCGATCCTTTCACTCATCGCAGCGGTCGGTCTCGCGCCGTTTGCTGCGCGCCTCGCCACGATCCTGACGCGTTGGTACGAGGCGGGTCGTCTGGTGCCGCTCGCGACGAGCGCTCTCCTCACGTTGTTCGTCGTTGGCTTCGTCGCGGTACGTGTCGCGCGCGGCCTCGGCACGGCGAGCGCGTCATCTTCGCCCACGGACTCCGGTGCGACGGTGCTCGTCGATCTCCTCGCGCTCGGCATGGCGGCTCTCCTCGCGTCTCGTCCCGAGCTCGCCACGCGCCGTGTCCTCGCGCTCTTCGGGCCACCGGTCGCGGCCGTCGTTTTCGTGCTCGGCACGACGAACCTGATCAAGTCCACCACCCTCGCGACTGCCGTCGACGATCGCGCTCCGGCGTTCTCCGCCGCGGTGCATGCGGTCGCTCGCCGTTGACGTCGCCACGCGGCGACTTAAGTTGGGCCGTCCCCGATGAGAATTTCGCGAGCGACCAGTCGAGCGGACCTTGCACCGTCGTTCGCTCTCTTTCTGAGCTCGCCCGCTGCCCTCGCGTGGGGTGCCGCGGCCTGCGTCGCTCTCGCGTCGGGCACCGTTCGCGCCGATGCGGCTTCCCCCGCAACCAGCCCCGCCGCAACCAGTGCGGCTGCGCGCACCACGCCTTCGACGAGCGCGGCTACGGGCGTCGCGGTCGTCGCGATCGACGCCACCTCGGACCTCGCCTGGCCGCTCGCGCAGGAGATCTACCGCCGCCCCGGGATTCGCCCCGTCGCGCTCGATGAAGCGCGCGCCCGCGTCCTTGCTGGGGAGACGCCTGCGGCCGACGCCAGCCAGTCACTGCGCGATCTCGCCGAGACCCGCGCGGCCATCCGCGGAAACGACGCCCCCTCGAGGCAGCTGCTCGCTTCCATCGCCAGTACGCTGCACGTCCGCGCACTGGTCGTCGTCAGTGCCGAAGAGGCTGACGCGTCGGTGCGCGCTCCGATCGCCCGCGTCTTTCTCGCCGACACCAGCACCTTCGACGCCGCTCGCTACGCCCCGGACGACTCCCCCGGCAGCGCGGTCCCAGTGTGGAGCGGGGCGGGGCAGTCGCTCGAACGCATGTATTCTGCACCCGCGGTGACAATCACGCCCCTCGGCTCTGGACCATCGCGCGCGACCCTCGGTGCACCCGGCGCACCCGCCGCAGCCAACGCGTCAGCGACCAAAGGGGCAGGCCCTTCGCAG
>CAXSGV010000057.1:0-20345 GCA_964236615.1 uncultured Polyangiaceae bacterium | reverse complement strand
ACGCTGGCGCGCACCGGTGATCACGACGGCTGCACGAACGGGTACGGCGTGTTCGACATGGTCGGCAACCTCCACGAGTGGGTCGCGGACGCCGACGGCACCTTCCAAGGCGGCTTTTACCAAGACACGCACCAGCATGGCGACGGCTGCGAGTACGTCACCACCGCGCACGTCGCCTCGTACCACGACTACTCGACGGGCTTTCGCTGCTGCGCCGAGCCGATGCCTGGCCACTGAGCGGGTCTCGAAAATTAATTTCGAGAGGCTTTGAAGCATCCGGCGGCGGCGCCGTCTGACTGCACAGAGACAGATTGCCCGGCCGACGAGGCCCTACAAGCAAATCCAGCCTGCGCGTCCCTGAAAAGGCGCGTGGGCACCTGAAAGAACATGGCTTCTTCACTCGGGTAACTGCTCTCGAAATCTTCCGACCGAGCTGCGACGCCGTTGCAGCTCGGTTTTTTTCTTTTGTCTCGACCGCTGTCCGCCCGGCGCGGCTTGTAAAGCATCCCCGTTGTCTGGGAGGCTTTGCCCGTCATGACCAGCACGACTCGCACCCGCGGCGGCAAGGCTTCGCCGCCCGCAGCACCCGTAGCCGCCGGCACCGCGCCTGCGATCCCCGAAGCGCAGCTCGGACCCGCAGAGCGTCTGCTCGACGTCATCCTCAACTCGTCGGCGCATCTCTGGCACAACCGCCCGGGGCTCGACGTGAACGGCGTCTGGCATCCCCAGCGTCACGAGAAGCGCGGCGCGCGGGGTAAGGCCAAGACCATGCGCGGCGTCGCGGTGCGCCCAGGCCTCTTCGTGCCGGCGGCGGCGACGCTCTACGGCAAGCTGCTCGACATCTACCTGCTCAACGTCGATCTCATGGCCCACTTCGCGCCCTACTACTACCTCACCGACCTCAACAAGATCACGCTCGGCGAAACCGAGTGGCGCGATCTCAAGGTAGCGTGCGCGGCCCTCATGCTCGTGCAGAGCCACGCAGGCGAGCCCATCAAAGACGACAAGGGGGCGGTTGCGTTTCGCGACGACGACCACCGCGCCGTGGGCGAAGCGATGATCCTCTACTACGAGAAGAAGTCGACGAAGATGCTCACGCCGAAGGCGGTGCTGCGTGTCGCCGAGCTCCTCGAGACGACGGAGATCGCCGCGCTCAACCACGCGGCTGGGTTCGGCGATCCCGCTTCGAAGAAGCCGCCGCTCGGCCGCTGGAAGCGCGCCGCGACGAAGTGGCTCGGCATTCGCGAGAAGAACCCCCGCATGCTCGAAGGCCTCGTGAAGGCGGGCTACAAGGAGACCATCAAGAAGATCGCGCGCAAGGCCGGCTACAAGCCGGAGACGCAGGCGTTCTTCGAGATCCTCGGCTGGAAGCAGAAACAGGCGGAGGCCGGTCACCGCACCGTCGGCCTCGCGGGCGACATGAAGCTCGCCAAGCGTGAACGCTTCGACGGCGTCTCCGAGGCCGAGATCTGCGAGCAAATCGAGTCGAACCGCCTCTCGTACAAGGACGTCGTCGGCCGCCTCCCGAAGGACATCGGCCTCACGCCGGCGATCATGGTCGCGTGCCTGCCGTCGCTCTCCGATCGCGATCTGCGCATGCTCACGCCCACGCTCGAAGAGCTCGGCCTCATGGTCGAGCCCACCATCCGCGCGCGCTGGGAGAAAGCGGTGCTCGAGGCGTCCGATCAGCGCTCGCTCAACATCTCCAAGAACGTCCGCAGCAAGGACCTGAAGGAGAAGCTCGAAGAAGCTTCCGACAACGCAGCGAAGAAGGCCGTCCTCGAGGTCACGAAGGACGTCGACCTCCACGTCATGTTCCTCATCGACAAGTCGGGCTCCATGCAGGGCGCGATCGAGCAGTCGAAAGAGGCGCTGTCGCGGATCCTCGCCGGCTTCCCCGCAGACAAGCTGCATATTGCAACCTTCGACACCATGGGCACCGTGCTCAAGCCGAAGGCGGCATCACGCGCGGCGGTTCAACACATGCTCCAGAACATCAACGCGGCGGGCGGCACGGTGCATGGTGCGGCGGTGCGCGCGCTCTACGAGAGTGGCGTTCGTGTTCCCGACACCGCCAAGCTCATCGTCATCGTCGTCGGTGATGAGGCGGGTGAGCAGGGCAAGGATCTCGCGCGCGCGTTCCACGATCACAAGTTCGCGGTGCACGCCGTCGGCATCCTCGTCAGCGTCGCTTCCGGCCGCGGTCGTACGGTGCAGGACTGCGCGCGCGAGCTCGGCGTCCCGTTCAGCGAGGTGCAGATCGAGCAGTTCGACGATCCGTACCAGGTCCCGCGCGTGCTCAAGGCGCTCCTCGATGCACCGAAGGCCGCGGGTGTCGTGCGGCAGTCCGGCTGGGTCGAGCGCGTGATGAAGACGCCGCTCCTCCAGCTCCCCTCGTAGCAATGGACTACCGGAAGTTTCTCGGCGCCACCGAGTCGCTCGTCCTTCCGTACTTCGGGGGGATGAGCGTCGATGCGCCCACGCGCCGTCTCCGCGTCGAGAGCCAGACCACGCTGACGGGCTGGCTCCGGTTCGAGGTGAAGGGGCGCGTCGCGACGCCGAAGGAGCGCGCCGACGTGCCCGATCTGTCGGCGCTGCCGATCGTTCGTGGTCACCTCGTCGGCGACGCGCTCGTGCAAGGCGGCACGGCCACCGAGACCGTGCACTTTCTTCCCGAGGAAGAAGCACCGCTCATGTCCCCGGCGCACGCGCGTCGCTGGGTGTCGGGCGAGCTCGTGTTCGACGCGCTCGACTTCGAGGGTGACGCCGAGGAGGGCGCACGGCGCGCGCTCGAAGAGGGCATGAACCTCACCGAGGTCAAAGGCGTGGGCGCGTCGCTGCGCGCGGCGTTCGGTCTCGCGGTGCTGGCGACGGCGGTACGGCGCACGGGCATACAGGCGTCGCCGCTCGAAGTGCGCGCCCACTTGCTCGCGTTCGCCGAGGGCGGGCTCGCCGCCGCCGAGACAGTGCTTCGTGGGATCGAGGCGGAGCGCGAGCGACACGACGCGCGCCTCCGCGCACGCAACGAAGCACGCCGACAAGCAGACCTCCGGCGCGAAGAGGATCAGCGGCGCGACGCTCTGCTCGCCCAGGTTCGCGCGTGGGAGCGCACCGGTGCCCCGGCCGAAGCGCGTCGCCGCCCGCCCCACGGAGATCCGCAGACCCGCGCCGAGGCCGCGCTCGATGCCGCCGGGGCGCGCGTGGTGGCGACGCGCAAGCTCGGTGGCGGACGCGGCGTCGAGGTCACGTTCACGTTCATGGGCCAGCGGTTCATCTCGGTCGCCGACGAGGACACACTGCAGGTGTCGGACGCGGGCATCTGCCTCTCCGGTCGCGACGACATGGTCACGCTCGAGAGCCTCCCGAGCGTCATCAAAGAAGCGATCGACACGCACCGCCTGGTGATCACGAGACGATGACGGCTCCGTCGAAGCGCGAAGTCTGTTTTCTACTCGGCAAGGGCGGCGAGATCTTGTGGTCCGACGCGTCGACGAGCCCGGTCCTGCTCCCCGACTCGCGCGATCGCTGGGAGGCCATCTGGTCGCGGAAGGACGAGCTCGCGGAGATCGCCCACAGCCACCCGGTCGGCCCGCTCGCGTTCTCGCACGAGGACGAGACCACGATGGCCGCCCTCGACGACGCGCTCGGCCGACGTCTCGTGTTCTCGGTCGTCGCGCCGAACGGCCGCATTGTCCGTCACGCGGATGAAGCAATCGGAGTTACGATCGTCCAAGAAGAACCTTGGTGGGTTGCTCTCCTCAGACTCGCGTCGGGCGTCACACGTGACTCCGTCGCATTTCCCCCTGAAGGAGCATGAAAATGGCTGTTCTGAACATCACGTACAACGGCATGTCGGCGGATTATCCGCTCGACGTCGATTACCACCTGTCGGACGCTGACATTCGCCGCATCGCGGTCGAGGTCGTGCGCTCCGGCGGCGTGCGCGGTCTGCAGGTGCGGAACCTCCGCGACAACGCGTTCGACAACTTCGTCGTGGACCGCTTCGGCAACGACGCGCGCCACGGCAAGGCGGTAAACCAGCGCATCTACCTGCGTCCGAAGGTTCCCTTCGGTGCGCTCGTCACGGCGAGCACGCTGTCGTGACGAAACGCATCGTGTTCTGCGGGGTCGGGGCGCTCGGGTCGACGGCGGCGGTCTTCTGCCGCAACGTCCCGGGCACCCTGTCGCTCGTGGACTTCGATCGCGTCGAGTCCAAGAACCTTCTTGCGCAGGCGTTCGTGAAGCAGTCCGTCGGCAAGAACAAGGCGGAGGCGCTGAAGCTCCAGCTCGCGAATTTTTACGGTGTAAAGTCGGATGCGTTCAGCGTGAAGGTGGCCGAGTCCAACGTCGAGGCGTTGCTCGGCACGGCCGACCTCGTCGTGGACTGCTTCGACAACCTCGAGAGCCGCATCGTGCTGTCCGACTTCGCGCGGAAGACCGAGAAGGCATTGGTCCACGCTGCCCTCGCAGGCGACGGAACGTTCGGCCTCGTCCGCTGGGACGAGCGCTTTGTCCCCGACGCCGAGGACGCCGAAGGCCAGGCCACATGCGAAGGCGGCCAGCACCTGCCGCTCATCGGCGTGCTCGCGGCGACGCTCGCGCGCACCATCCAAGATTTCGTCACGAGTGGCGCGCGCCGCGACTCGATGGTGAGCCTCACCACCGTCGTGACGACGAGCGACTGAGAAGGTAGGGTCGGGGTCATGCGCCGTTTTCGTATGCCTCTCTTGGTGGTCGCGCTTGCCGCGTCGCTCGGTGGTTCTGCCTGCAGCAAGGAAGACCCCAGGCCCGCGCCCGCGACGGTTCCGAGCGGCGCCAGCAACGCGAACGGCACGCTCGAGCCCACGCCCAGCACGCCGAGCACGCCGAGCACGCCGAGCACGCCGGGCGTCACCCCGCCGCCGAGCCCCATCTCGATTCCGATGAAGGTCGGCTACGCGCGGTACACGAACCCGCGCTTCGGTTTCGGGGTCGACTACCCGACCTTCATCAAGCTCGAGGCGCCGCCGGAGAACAACGACGGCCAGACGTTCACCTACTTCGACAAGATCTCCATGAAGACATGGGGCAGCCACAACGTCGGCAACGACACGATCGACACACTCGCGAAGAACGCGGAAAAAGATCAGGTCGATCCGAAGGACGATCCCAAAAAAGCGATCACCTACCAGGCGAAATCGAAGGACGGCTTCGTCGTGTCGGGCACGCGCGGCTCGAAGATCTTCTACCTGAAGGAAAAGCTCGTCGACGGTGTCGTCTACGCGGTGCTGCTCGAGTACGACACGTCCGTGAAGCTCGAGATGGGCCCGATCGTGACACACGTCGCCGAGTCGTTCACCGTGATGGGGCAGCCGAAGAAGTAGGCGGCGTGGTCGACGAGCTCGTGGGCGCGATGCCCATGCAGCAGCGGAATCCGAGGTGGTAATTCACGTGGTAGCCAGCGGTCGCCATGGGCTCGACGTGCCACCGTGGATCGAAGTTGCAGTGATCGGGGTACGTCTGTTTCGAGTCGGGTTTTTGCGGCTCGCCCGGCTGACGCGAGACGTCGACGTAGAAGAAGGCGCTCCCTTTGAGCTGCGTGTAGACGGCGCCGTCCTCAGCCTTGCGGGTCATGATCTCCGCGACGTTGCCGTGGTGATCGAACACGTTGAAGCGTGACCGGCACTTCGGGTACGCCCCCGCGGGCTCCGTGTCGGTGCCGCATGTCTCCCACGCGCTCTTCACCGCGAGGCCGTTGCACGTCGGCGGATCGGGGCGCGCTTTGTTCGTGTTGCAGATGGTGAGATCCATCGTGTCGCCGTAGGCGAACTTCGTGTCGGGTCCGCCCGCAGGATCGGCGGAGCACGCCGTGTTCCACTCCTTGTCGGTGCAGAGCCGCTTGCCTTGAAGGCTGCACATCGTCTGCGCAAACGCCGGCGCGGCCCACACGAAGGGGAGCTCGCACGGCTTGTTCGGAAACTCGAACTGGTCGATGCAGTAGGTGGCCGAGCCCTTGTCGCCCTTGCGGTAGACGGGGACCATGTTCGGCATGCCCTTGCACTGAGCCTTCTGCTCCTCGGTCTGAAGGACGATGCCCTTCAGGCCTTCGAGGCACGTGCGCTGGCCAATCGAGTGCTTGGCCACGGCCTTGTTGCCCTGGTTCATGCGCGTGTAATTCTGGCCGACGTTCAGGTTCAAGAAGAGGTCGGGCCGGATGTTCGCCTTCTCCTTGTCCGTCATCGGGCGGAGCTCGATCATCGCGAGCAGCTCGTCCTTCGTATCGTGGTGGATCGCGTAGGGATCGTTGCTCACGTTCGCGTAAGAGATCTCGCCGCCGCCATCGCGGGACGCGTCGAGCAGTGCTTGGCCATCGAACGCCGCGAACGCCGCGTCGAGATCGCGCGCGCTGGTCGGGGGCGTGACGTGCGAGGTCGCTTGGGGCGGCGTCGCTTCTTGACTGGGCGGCTTCGTGCACGCGCTTCCGGCACACGCCGCCGAGGCCGCAGCGGTGAAAAAGGAGATGACCAAAGCCCGACGCATCGCGGTCGACACTACCACCGGCGTTTACCTTGCGGTGTCCCGCAAGAGCGCGACGTCGAGCGCATCGCCGGCAACGAAGGCACGACGAAGGCGGTAGGTGGCGGCGAGATCGCGTGAGCGCCCGCAAGCCGCGCGCGCCTCGCGAAGTAGCTTCTTTTCCGCGGGCGTGACGCGTCCGTCGATAATCGCCGCGACCGAGAGCATCTCGAGCACGAGCACCTGCTCCACCGGCGCGAGAGTGTGGAGCGCCGCGAGGAAGCTCCGCGAATCGTCGAGCGCCGAAGTGGAGGGCGTGCCCGCGTCGTCGCCAACGCGGCTCTTGGCGTAGGTGAGGAGCGCCACGAGATTGGGGTGTAGATCGCGCGTGCGCACGATCGAGCTTGCGACGGCGCGGAGCATCGCGGCCTGGCCGTCGACCGAGAGAGGCTCGGGGTGCGTCGAAAGGACGTTCGAGACCATCTCGATGACGGCGGACGGGCCCATCGCGCGAATGCGGGCTTCGCGGATGACGAGCCACGCGACGAGCCCGTTCCAGATCGCGGTGATGGGGACGGCCACGAACGGGAGCCACGCGCGCACGAACGCACGGCCGAGCATGCGGCGCACGATCGCCTTGATGAGAAAATTCGAGACACTGATCTTCAGCTTGTAGACGACCGACGCGAGCACGAGACCCAGCTTCGATGCCTCGCGGCGCGGGTCGACGCCGAGCACGGCGACAGTCGGGTTTGAGTGTGGTGTGTGTTATTGTGTGTGTGATGGTAATATGCTCATTGTGGGCCCCGGCGGGCGACTCGTCTGGAAACAGATCGAGACCTGCGACGTGCGCGAGGCGATGCACCGAACGGAGGCCGTCCCAATAGAGGTAGCCGATCTCGACGATCGACGCGGCGGCCGTCGCGCCTGCCACGATGCCCCAGAACTGAAGCTGCGCTGCAGGGCTTGCGTTGTCGGGTACGGGACCAAGCAACGGGTGCGCGAGGACCTCCGCAGCAGCGGAGACCATCGTCGAAAGCGCGCCCGCAGCGCACGCGCGAACGATGGTACCGCGCTCGACGCGGCGCATCGCGTGGCGCTCGTCGGGGTTCAGGTAATGGACGCCGTCACCCGCGTCGACGGGGCCGATCGACTGGGAGAGCCGCCGGAAATAACGGACGCCGAGCCGCTCGAGGAGCGGTGAGTCCGTCGTCATCTGGTCCTCACGGCCGGTGGCCGTCATGCGTGAATGGTAGCGCGCCGGCGCGCGCCCCGGCGATGCTAGCGTGCGCTGCATGCGAATCTTCGTCGCGGGTGCAACCGGCGCCACGGGCGCCACGTTCGTTCCGATGGCCGCTGCCAAGGGCCATGATCTCGTCCTTCACGTGCGCCCGAAGAGCGTGGACAAATCGCCGCTCGGAAAAGATCCACGCGCACGCGTGTTCGATCTGTCCGACGAGCCGGCGCTCGTCTCGGCGCTCGCGGGCTGCGACGCCATCGTTTCCTTCGTCGGCACGATGAAGTCGCGCTTCGACGACGGCGACACCTACGCATCGAGCGACGTCGCGTCCGCCGAGCACCTTGCTCGAGGCGCACGCGCGGTGAAGGTGCCGCGCTTCCTTCTTCTAAGCTCGTACGGCGCGGGCGGCCCCGGCGCCTACCTCACCATGAAGCGGCGGTGCGAGCAAATCGTCGAAGAGAGCGGCGCGAGCTGGACCATCTTCCGCCCCGCGGGCCTCGTCACCGCGCCCGGCACCGAGGTCGGAGCGCACGGCAAACGCTCGGCGCCCGGCGCGGGGCTCTTCCGCGTCGTGGGCAAGATTCCTGGTCTCGGCGCGTGGGTCGATGACGTGAAACCGATCCCGCTGACGGTGTTGTCGAAGGCATTTCTCGAGGTGCTCGCGGCTCCGATGCCGTCGAAGATCTTGAGCGGCCGTGACTTGTGGAAGCTCGGCGCCGACTAGAAAACCCCAGCGCAGCCTGTGGGGCCGCACGCGATCTGGGCAGGCGGCGTGTTCTTCGCGTGCGAGGACGAGGACGATCCGCCGACGAGAACGAGCACGACGCCGCTCGATAGAAACACGCCCGCGCCAATGAAGCCGACGATCGAGACGGTGTTCCACGTTTGCGACGTCCGCACGAGATCGGCGCACGCGGGCGGTTGTGTGGCCGAGCCTTGCCCCGGGCAGCTCTTGTCTTCGTTGTAAGATGCAATCTGTCCCTGGCGGACGAACTGGCCGACCACGCCCATGCTGAGGAGCGCGACGGAGGTCCCCATGAAGACCCAGCCGATCGTGCGCACGGCGCCGCCGCCCTCTTCTCTCGCGCGCGGAGGCTCAGTCGCCCACGCGTTCTCGCGCACTGGCGGTGCGGTGCGCGCGGCGGGCGCCGGAGGTTGGTCCGGCGGCGGGTCGTTCGGGCGCTGCGCGTGGAGCTCGATGGTCTCGCGCGCCGTCTCGCCAGCAGGGACGCGCACGACGCGTGAGACTGGGTAGAAGCCGGGCGAGCGAACCTCGAGGTTGCGCATGCCAGCCTCGACGCGTTTCGGCTCGCGAAAGGGGAGGGTGCCCGCCTTTGCGCCGTCGATGAACACCTCGGCGCCCGGCGCTTCCCCGCGGATCTCGAGGCTACCGAGGTGCTGCCCGATGGTTGCGAGCGCCGTGGTGAGCGCCGCCTTGTGCTTCGCGACGAAGGGATCTTCGACCGAGCGAATCGCTTCGCGCAGGTGCTCTTCGGCGAGCACCCACATGCCGAGCGCTTGCTCCGCGAGCGCCATCTGCGCGCGCGCTTTCGGTGAGGGTTGCAGCGAATACGCGTGACGGAACTCGTCGAGCGCTTCTTCGTCTTTGCCCTTCTCGCGAAGCTCGACTCCGTGCGTGATCGCCTTGTCGGCCTCGGCTGCCGACTGCGCGCGCACTGGCGATGCTGCGGTCGCGACAGCCACCGCGATACCCAGGGCCGCGAGCTGAGAACCGATGCGCACGCGCGGAGTCTACCGGAGGATCGGCGCGCCGTTCGGCGATACGGTCGGAGCCACTGCGGGGGTCGTAGGCGCCGCTGACGTAAGGGGCTTGGCCGATGCGTGAGGGCCCGCCGACCGCGCTTTCGCGATGTGAAAGCTGACAGCCGACGTGCTCGCCGACGCCGAGGGCTGCGACGGTGTCGCGCTCGCGATGACCGGGCTGCTCGCCGAAGCCGACGACGAGACCGAGGCCGAGGCCGAAGCCGAAGTCGGTGCTGCCGCGCTCGCACTTGCGACCGTCGACGTGAGGGTGGCGCTCGGCTCGATCGGTGACGCCAGAGCGCGCGGCGCGTCCTTCGGCCACAAGAGAACGGCGATGAGAATGCCGAGGCCAATCGTGCCGCCGACCCCAGCGGCCACCCCACCCGCGAAGGCGCGCTTGCGGCGAACGGAAGGCGGACCGTCGATGGGGGGCGGCTTGGCGCTAGGGGTCTCCGCCCACGCGGTCTCGGTGCTGGTCTTCTTCGCGTGCGCTTCCGAGGCCGCGAGCGCACCCGCACCCGTATCGCGCGCGGCGGAAAAGCTCGCGTGGTCGAGCGCGTCGGCGGTGTCGACGAGCGAGCGCCAGCCGCGATCGTTCGAGCCGCGCTCCGCGCTCGTCGAGAACGGATCGAGCGCGTCTGCGAGCATGGCTGCGTTCTGGAACCGCTTGTCAGGATCCTTCTCGAGGCATCGGGAAACGATCTTCGCGAGGGCTTCCGGAAGCTCGCCGCGAAGCTCGCGCGGAGGAGGCGGCGGCTCGTTCACGACCTTCAAGCAAAGCTCGGTCATCGTCTCGCCGTCGAACGGAACCTGGCCGGTGAGAAGCTCGTAGAGGATGACGCCGAGCGACCACACGTCGCTGCGAACATCGGCGCTGCGCGCGGAGCGCATCTGCTCGGGTGCCATGTAGAGCGGCGAGCCGAGGACGATCGTGGAATCCGTGAGCGACAGCTCGCCTGCGCCGAGCGCCTTCGAAATTCCGAAGTCGAGCACCTTCACGAGCGGCGCGCCGTTGGTGCGACGCGTGACGAAGAGATTCTGCGGCTTGAGATCGCGGTGCACGATGCCGAGCGCGTGCGCTTCGACGATCGCCTCGCAGGCCTGGAGCACGTACTCGACGGCATCGGCGATGCGCAGCGGCTTGTTGGCGTTCGCGTGGGTCCCGAGGTCGCAGCCCTCGAGGTACTCCATGACGCTGTACGGCTCGCCCGTCGGCAGCGTGCCGACATCGAACACGCGCGCCACGTGCTCGCTCTTCAGGCGGACGCTGGCTCGCGCCTCGCGGAGAAAGCGAGCCGCCGACTGCGCGCCTTCGAGCACGTGCGGAAGAAGAAACTTCAGCGCCACCTTCTGGCCGAGCTGCTCGTGCGTTGCAGCCACGACGATGCCCATGCCGCCAACGCCGAGGATGCGCTCGACCTTGTACTTCCCGTCGACGATCTCGCCCTCGATAACGGGACTCTTGGCATCGTGCTTCGACATCACTTATCGCAAGTGTACGGGTCGGAGAGCATCAAGCAGATCGCGTAGCCGCTGCCCGTGTCGGTGCACTTGAAGTTGCCAGGGCAGTCCGCCGTCGACGCGCACGCGTTGATGCAAATATACGGGTTGTTCTCGTTGCCGAACGACGAGCAGTGACCGCCCTCGCATTCGTTTCCATTTTTACCCGTATGGAGCGCCGTGCAACAGGCGCCGAGCTTCTTCGTCCCGTGGACGAACTTCGAGGCGGGGACGCAGGCGGTGGTCGTGCTCGTGGGCTCACATCGTCCGTCGGCGGAGGAGGAGGCAGCGACGCACGTGAAGCCCGGCAGGTCGCCATCGCAGCCCGACGTGCCCGGACCCGAGCAAACGTCCGCGCACATCCTCGAGCCGTTGATCGTCGCGCAGTTGCGGAAGCGGCACTCGTCGTCCGAGGTGCAGCAATAACCCGAGGGCAGCGCGCCGTGCACACCAGGGCCCGTCTCCTTGCCCGGCGAGCCTTCGTTCGCAGGCGAAGCGCCCTTGTCGGTCGCGCCGTCGTGATCGGTGGCGGGCGAACCGCCGTCGGCCGACGCATCGCCCATCGGATCGTCTGGCCCATTGGATTTGAAGTCGCTGCAGCTCGCTGTGAGCAGCGCCGCAGCGGTCCCGATCGCGGCGATCGCGAGCGCCGACAAATTGTGAGATCGTGAGGGCGTTCTCAAGGGCATCCTACATACTCCCACCTCGCGCCTCGCGCAATGCAACCCACGTAGAAGGGCCGGTAAAAACCATGACGAGCGATGCCACCGAGCGTACCGCGCACGACCTTCGCGTCGTCTTGCTCGCGCCGAGTGGGAACGACGCCGCGCAAGTGAAGGACTTCCTCGCGCGTGCCGGGATTCACGCATCGGTCTGCCCGGATGTCGCGGCGCTGTGCACGCAGATCGACCAAGGCGCGGGCGCGGCGATCGTCGCCGAGGAGGCGCTCACGATGGAAGCGATGGAGCGTTTCCTCGAGACGCTTCGCAAGCAACCCTCGTGGTCCGATTTTCCGATCGTCCTTTTTGCGACTCCGCGCGAGAGCCCAGACGCTGATCTTCGCCTGCTCGATCTGCTCGAGCCGCTCGGGAACGTCATGTTGCTCGAGAGGCCGCTGCGTCCGGTCGTCCTCGTCAGCGCGCTTCGGTCCGCGGCGCGTGCACGCCAGCGTCAGTACGACGTGCGCGATCTGTCGCGGCGGATCGATCAGTCTGTGAAGGAGCGCGATCGCTTCCTCGCGACGCTCAGTCACGAGCTCCGGAATCCGCTCGGCGCGATCCTCCACGCGGTCCAGATCCTCGATCGCGTGCGGGCGCCCGACGGCGCGCAGAGCCCGGAGCGCGAGGTGCTGCGCCGCCAGACACGTCACCTCGGCCGACTCGTCGACGACCTTCTCGACGTCTCGCGCGTCACGTCGCAGAAGATCGCGCTGCGCACGCGCATCATCGATTTGCGCTCTGTCGTTCAGCGGACGCTCCGCAGTGTCGAGCTCGGCGATTCGGAGGGGGTCCACCGCGTGAAGGCGAGCTTCCCCGCCACACCCGTGCTCGTCCGCGGCGACGCCGTTCGTCTCGAGCAGGTCGTGATGAACCTCGTGACGAACGCGCTGAAGTTCACGCCGGCGGACGGCAAGATCCAGCTCACGCTCGCCGAGGACGGCGACGAGTGCGTGATGCGCGTGAAAGACTCGGGCATCGGCATCAGCGCCGAGCTCTTGCCACGCGTGTTCGATCTCTTCACACAGGGCCAGGTAAAGGCCGACCGCGCGAAGGGAGGGCTCGGCATCGGCCTCACGCTCGTGCAGAGCATCGTGCTTCTCCACGGCGGCGTGATCGATGCGCACAGCGAGGGCTTGCGTCGCGGCAGCGAGTTCGTGGTGCGCATTCCACGTGCGCATGGCCCCGAGCCGGCGGTCACGCCGGAGCCCGCCATCGTGCGCACGCAGGCGGTGCAAGAGATCCTCGTGGTCGAGGACGACGCCGACAACCGCGAGATGCTCGGCATCCTGCTCGAGCACCTCGGCTACAAGGTTCGGTACGCGGAGGATGGCCCGACCGCGGTCGCGCTCGCAAAGGAGAAGCGGCCCGACGCGGCGATCGTCGACATCGGTCTCCCCGGCTTCGACGGTTACGAAGTCGCGCGGCAGCTTCGCGCCGAGCTCGGGCGCATCTACCTGATCGCGCTCACGGGGTACGGCCAGGCCGACGATCGGCGGCAGGCGTTGCTCGCAGGCTTCGATGCCCACATCACGAAGCCCACGGATCTCGAAACCGTCGAACGCACGCTCGCGAGCGCGGGCAACCGAACGAGTGAGGGGCCGGCGTGACGAACGCGCGTTTGCTCAGAGCGCGGCCGCGTCGCTTGCGGCTTTTGCGAGTCGCCCTTCGACATCGATGTGCATCGGCCGTGCGACCGTGTGCGGGATGCCCGGGTACTCCTTGAGCTCGATCTTGTAACCGAGCTCCGCGAGGTGCTTCACGGCGTCGCGCGTGGGATCGATGCGAACGATGACGTCTGCGGTGCCGTGGACTGCAAATATAGGCGGTGCATCCGGAGGCGCAGGCGACGCGGGCCACAGCGGGATCGGAAAACCGCCGCTCATGGGCACGGCGTAACCGACGACCTCGCGGTGCTCGACGGCGAGCGCGAAGGTGAGAAACCCGCCTTGCGAGAAGCCAGTGACGATGGGCTTGCCCTTCGTGGGTCGCGAGCGCGAGAGCTCGCCGAGCAACGCGGCGACGCGGTCCGACGAGGCGCGCACGCCGTTCGCGAGCTCCTCGATCGATCGCGGCGGGTAGTGAAACCACGAGGAGCCGCTGCCCCACGGATCGGGCCCTCGCGGCAGGATGATCCGCGCCTTGACAGGGAAATCGTCCCACTGGGAGAGCCAGCTCTCGGGCTTGTCGCCGAGACCGTGGATCGCGACGATCATTGGCAGCCGTTCGGACGAGGATGCGCCCGCGGTCGTCCGCTCGAGAAACTCGAGCCGCGCCGGTGTCGTGGCGGCAGTGGCGGACGACGCCGACACACTCGAGGTCGGCAGAGCCCCGTTCGACGTCCCGCGGTCGCACGCGCTTGCCGCTCCGGTGAAGAGAACGAAGACGAGGGCCAACGTGCGGCGGGTCACGCCGAAAGCATACGTCAGAAAGTGGGCCCGACCCGCGCAGGTCCGGTATCGCCGAAGCATGGGCATCAAGCGAACGAAGTTTTCGGGCGACGACCGACGGTCCACCCGGAGCCAGGTTCCCGGCGAGGCGCTGCACTTCTTCCTCGACTCATTGGCCAATAGCCACGGGCTGTCCGCGCTCACGCTCACGGACGGCGAAGGCAAGCTCGTCGCGGGCGCGCGAGCGAAGCACGCCGCGCCGCTGAACGACATCGCTGCCGTGGGTCGCGCAGTCGCGCTCGGTCAAGATGCCGGCGGCTTCGACAAGGTCACAGCGGGTGAGGATCTCTACGCGCTCCGCATCGTCGTGGGTGGCCACGGTGGTCGCGAGCTTTTCCTGACCTCGCTCGGCGCGCGTGTGAAGAGCGTGCGCAAAGCCACGATCGCAATCGAGCGAATTCTCAGCGGCAGTTGACCTAGCCGGACTGCCTCAGCGGGGGCAGAGCGACTTGGCTTCGCGGAGCAGTATGAGCGCGTGATGGCGAGAGCTGCGGACGTCGCTCGCCGGCTTGTGCTCACGACGCTGAACCGCGGCGCGGTCAGCTGCGGCCCAGGCTTCGGTCGTGAGCGCGGTGACGAGCGCATCGGCCGCGTCCTTCTCGCGCAGCGCGTAGGCCGCACGCAGCGCACGCAGCGCAAGATCAGGGCGACGCGCACCGCGCAGCGCCGCGGCGAACGCGATGTAGCCCCGCGGAGGGGCGCCGGTCCCCGTCTGGAGCAGCGCTTCTGCGAGGCGCAGCCCTTCTGCGCGCACGGTCGCCGAGGCGAAGAGCAGCGCCTGGTGCGCGGCTGTCCAGAGAGGTGGCGGTGCAGGGCGAAGATCGATCGCGAGCTTCGACGCGTCCCCGAGAGCACGCGCAGTGTCGCTCTCGTGCCCGTCACGCATGGCGATCACGGCGTCGAGGCCGAGTGCGGCAGCGCGGAGCATGCTCGAAGCGTTCGCCGCGAGAGGCGCGCTCGGACCTCGCGCCGCACCCGACAGCGCGGCGCGCGCACGCACGAGGTGCTCGGCCGTTTCGTTGTCGGCCTCCGCCGCCGCGATCAGCGCCGCTTCGCGTGGTCCATCCTTGGCGGTCGCTACCTTCTGCACCGAAGCAAGGCGCGACATCGCGGCCGCACGTGCAGTCTCGTTGGGCCACAGCTTCAGCACGGCCATCGCACGCTCGGCTTCGAGCGAAGACAGCCCGTCGCCGAGCGCGTCGACGTGACGCGCCGCGATGCGCACGGCGTCCTCGGTGCGAGGGCCCGTCGACGCTGCGACCTCCTCGAGCGATGCAAGCGCGCTCGCGCGAACGAAGCGACTCGGCGACGCGAGGAGAACCGTGCACAGTGCAATCTTGACTTCGTCCTCCACGCGCGCCGCCACGAGCTCCGCGGCGTCGATCAGCGCAAGGGGGAGGGTCTCCGGCGCCGCCGCGAGCAAGACCACGCGGCGCACGCTTGCCGTGGCGGCAACGTCGGTGTGCCCCTCCTTCTTCGCGCGGGTGGCCGCTTCGGCGTAGGTCGTCAACGCGTGCGGGGCGTTGCCGGCCGTCTCGAGGCAACGCGCGTAGAGATAGAGCGCATGCGCGCTCAGGTAACGATCGACCTCGGCGTGGGCGAGCTCTGCAGCTTGCGCGAAGAGGCGACGCCGCCCGAGCTCCTTGACGAGCTCGGTGACGTCGGCGAGAAAATCCCCCTCCGTGATCGCGCGCCACCACAATGACAGCCCGTCGATGGCTTCGGTGTCCTCGAGCTTCGCGGCGCAGCGCAGCGCGCCGAGCGTGGCGCGGCCACGACCGTCGAAAGCCGTGAGCTCCATCGCGAGCTTCTTGAACGCGAGGAGCGCCGGCTTCGGTCCGGCCGTCTTCTCCACCTGTTCGGCGGCGGCGAGCGCGACCGAGTCGAGGAAGATCAGGAGGCACCTCGATCGGTGACGAGGCCGATCGACGGAATGCGCTCGATCGCCGCTTCGATGCGCTCGAGCTCGGTCGCCACCTTGTCGAGCTTGCGACGCAGCTCGGACATGTCGCCGGCCGGTGCCTCCGTGCCCTCGACCTCAGAGAGGGGCTGCACGGCCTTTTCGCGCAGCCAATCGGCGAGACGCTTCTGCTCGGCGATTTGCATGGCGCGCACCTCGTCGGCCGCGGCGGGCACGTAGTCGGACAGCGAGCGCTCGATGCGGTTCGACCATGCCGTGATGTTGGCGATGCGCCGGCTCAAGTACGCCGGATCATCGAGCCGCATTGCCGCGAACTCTTCCTGGTGTGCGGTCTCGAGTAGCGCTTGCACCTCGTTGTACGCGCGCCGCCAACCCGACGCGTCGCCGGACTCGTAAGCCGCGCGCGCGCGGTCTTCGATCTCTTGCATCCGCTTGTCCCACTCGGCGCGGTCCATGCCGACGAGCGCCCCTGCCGCGGCGCGGTAGACGACGCGACGAAGCGAATCGAGCGTCTCCTCGAAGCGGTGCATTGGCGGCACCATCTCCTCGGTGGCTCCGCCGCGAAACTCGTCGATCAGCTGGCGGAGGCGTTGGCATAGCGCCTCGAGCTTGTCGGGATCCGTACCCGCCACTTCGCGGATGCCCACGGTGAGGACGTCCGCCTCTCGGCGATAAGCCGCACCATAGCTTCCCCAAAGCGCCTTGCCCGCGTTGTCGGCCTCTTCGAGGAGCGCGTCGATCGATCCGCGAGGATCGAACCGCGCCTGCTCCGGCGGCTCGACCTGCGCCCAGAGCTCTTGTCCGGCGATGACGGCCCGCGCCTCCATGCGCATCGCTTCGTCGCATTTGATGGTCAGCTCGACGGGCGTTCCCACCGCAAGAGCCTTGTCGACCTCGACCACCAGCGCCTTGATGGGCATGCGGTTTTGCAGGATGCGAAGGACGACCGCGCCGCTCTGATCGACGGTGAAGAAGCGATGCGTGACCGACGTCGGCAGTCCGGTGCCGCGCGCGAGCAAGACCTTTCGCTCGCGACGACCGGCACGGATGACCTCGAGCGCAATGTCCTTGGCGACGACCGACGGGCGGCTCAGGGCGCTCGCGCGCGGACGAACATCGCCGCGGTAGAGGGCAAACGGGATCTCGCCGAGCGGCACGCCGGCTTCGCCTACGACGACGGCCATGACGCGGTTCTCTTCGCTCGGGCCGAGGGTGACCTCGAGCTTGTGCGGTCCGCTCGGCATGGCCTCGATCGCAGTCTGCGCGAGCGTGGTGTCGCCGTCCTTCAACACGAGCTCGCGGGCACCGGCGGGGGCGCGCTCGACCTTCACGCTGACCTTGATCTTCGGAGCGTGCGCGACCAGCGGCGTCGAGAAGCTGATGGTGGTGTGCTCATCGCCGAGGCGTAGTCCGCCGAGCTGCGCGGCGTGGATCGCGGCGCCGAGCGCAACGCAGGTGTCGACGTCGTCTTGCAACGGTTTCTCGGCGCGGCTCTTCTTGCAGATGGCCTCGGTGACGCGCTTGACGACGAGCGGCACGCGCGTCGAGCCACCGACGAGCACGACGTGATCGATTTGCTCGATGGAGACCTGCGCCACTTCGTGCGCGCGCGTGAGAGCGCGTTCGCAGCACGCGATCGTGGTGTCCACGAGCGACCCGACGATCTTGTCGTACTCGTCACGCCCGATGTCGGCCTCGTACGAGACCATCTCGCCCTGCTTGTCGACGACCACCTCTTGCTTCGAGACGTGAACGACGTCCGCGGTCGAGAGGCTCTCCTTGATCTCCTGCGCGAGGTGCACGATCCGGCCGAAACGCGCGCGATCGTCGTCGTCGCCGCGGACGTCGAGATCCAGCGCGTAGCCACGCTTCACGAGCTCGGTGCGGAGGTGCTCGGCGTAGCGACGATCGAAGTCGTCGCCGCCGAGGTAGTTGTCGCCATCGATCGCGAGCACCTGGTACTCGCCGCCCACGCAGCGAAGCACCGAGACGTCGAAGGTGCCGCCGCCGAGGTCGTAGACGAGGAAGTTTCCGTCGCCGAGCCGGTTCTTCCACGTGTGGTAGATGGCCGCAGCCGTCGGCTCCTGGAGGATCCCGATCACCTCGAGGCCCGCAAGCTCGCCCGCCTTGCGTGTGGCCTCCACCTGCGGTGCATCGAAGTATGCGGGCACCGTGACGACCGCGCGCGCGACGCGCATTTCGACACCCTCTTGCGCCTGCGTCGCGAGGTGCTCGCGCATCCGCTCCTTGAGCTCGCCCAGGATCTTTGCCGAGATCTCCTCTGGCAACAGCGCCGACCCACCGACGTCGACCCGCGCGGATTGGCCCATCTTGCGCTTGATGGACTCGATGGGGCCGCCGCCCTTGCCGATGTTTCCTCGGCGCGCACGCGCGGTGTGGCCGACCAGGAATTTCTCGGTCTTCGGATCCCACGCGACCGCCGAGGGGATCGTCTTCCGACCGAACCTGTCGGCGTAGATGATCAGATCTTTCTCCGACGGATGCAGCAGCGCGATCTCGGAGTTGGTGGTGCCGAGATCGATACCCACGGGGCGGTCAACGAACATCGCGTGCTCTCCTCAACAAAGGGTCGTCTTCGATCGACGGCAAAATGGAACTAGCCGTCAGCGTTTCTGCTCCGCGTGCGTCCGTCAACGCGCGGGCGACCGACGGACGCATCGCAAGCTCGGCGAGGGTGAGGTCGAGCGTGCCCTTGCCAACGGACGGGCGTGTGGTCGCTGCCGTCGCGCCGGTGAACGGAGGTGGCGCGGTGCCGAGAGGCTCGCGCGTCTCTGGGTGCGCCCGAAGCGCGACCCGCAGCCGGCGAGCGGGGTGCATGGTGAGCTCCTCCCACACCGCTCGGAGGCGCGTTCGGTCTTCTTCGCTGGTGGCCTCCTCCATCAGCTCGCGCATGCGCTCCGTGATCGCGCGCGGACCTTCGCGCGGATCGATCTCGAAGCGCTCGAACGGGTTGTCTTGGGACGAGGGGGTTTCGCTCATGGTTTCATCCGAACGGCACCGCGATGCGGCGCTTGGCTTCGGCGAGCTTCTGCTTCGCCGGCTCGATCTTTTTCGAAGAGGGGTAGAGCTTCTCGGCGCGCTCGATTTGCGCCTCGGCCGCGGCGAGATCGGACGCGCGCACGAACACTGGTGTTTTCTCGAGCGCGCGCGTGGCGCTGTCGCAGAGGTAGCTCGCCATCACGAGGCGCCCATTCCGGTGTGTCGGGTGCAGCAAGAGCACGCGCTCGGCGACCTCGATTTGTCGCGGCAGCGTGCTCTCGAGCTCCGAGCGGAACACCAGCATCTGCGCACACGGCGCGGCATAGGCGAAGCGAGAGGCATCACTGTGAATGCGTGACTCGAGGCTATCGACCATCTGATGAAAAGGGCCGAGAAGTACGCGAAGGGCGTCCCAGCGGCTCGCGCTGTAGTGCTCCCACGCGATGTCCGTGATGCGCTCGACGACGAAGATCTCGACCGCCTCGTCGTACTCGGCCCACTGCCAAATGGGGATCGTGCGTCCGAGGATCTCGCCGGCGCGAGCCAGGATCTCGTTTTGCGCGGAAGCCTCGTCGAGGGCCTCGCCGATCGGAGCGAGCGCGGCGTCGAGCGCGGTTGCGCGGCGGATCTGCGCACGTCGGCGCGCACGTTCGAGAAGCGGCCCCGACGCGCCCGCGAGCCGTCCCGCTTCCGCCACGCGTGCAAGCGCACGAAGCGCAGCGCGGCCGACGTACGACTGCGTGCGCGCGCCTTCGTCGGCACGGCGCCCTAGCTCGTCGATCTCCGAGAGCGAGATGTCGTCCACGACGCGCCCGAGCTCGGCGCTCGGGATCGCGCCACCAGCGATCTCGGTCGCGAGCGTGGCAAGGTACTTCCCCTCCTCGGCGAGCGCGAGCCAACCGGCGAGCGAGCGCACGCGCGCGACGCTCCCCGTGTCGGGCGAGTGAGGCTCGACCGCGTCGGCGACGCGCGCGTAATAAATCGCGAGGTGGTGGCAGAGCTCGGGGGGAAGCGCCGCGAGCGATTTCGGCTCGAGCATCGCGCCGAGCGCCTGGAAGTCGTTTTCGAACAGCGCCTTCGCCGCTGCCTCGGCGCCGCCACGAACCAGACCACGATCGTCGACAAGAACGTCACGTTCAAGGCGACCGGCAAGGCCAAGACGGATCTCGATCTGAAGCTTGCGCAGATCCGCACCCGCCGCGCGGCCTTCGGTACCGAGATGGGCTCGGTCGAGAACACGACCGCCGTTCAGTGGGACA
>CAXSGV010000056.1:10240-20383 GCA_964236615.1 uncultured Polyangiaceae bacterium | reverse complement strand
CGCCGGGCGCGGAGCTCGCGCGAACCACCGAGGACATCGTGTGGACCGAGATCGTCCCGACCGCCCGCGGTGCCATCTGCTTTTGGGCCGAAGAGACGCGCGCGAAAGCGGCGAACATCCTAGTGGTCTCGCTCGATCCCGACGGCAAGCCGCGCGGCGTTCCGAGCCACGTAGCGAAGGGCGTCACCGGTTGGCAGGCAATCCCCACGACGATGGGCGCTGCGCTCGCGATCGTCACGCCGGCGACCGCGCCCGCCGATGCGGCGAAGAAGCTCGGAACGCTCTCGCTCCTCAAGCTCGATGCCGAAGGCCGCGCGATTGGGCCTGCGGTGGCGGTGAGCCCGAAGCCGACGGTCGGAAATGACTTCGAGCTCGTGAGCGCCGGCGAGGGTTTGCTCTTCGCGTGGACCGACCGATCCGGGCTCGACGCGGAGGTCGCTGTCGTCGTGGTCGACGCGGCCGGTGCCCCGCGCCCGCCGGTGCGCCCTGTTTCACCCGTGGGCGGCTCGTCGCTCGTTGCTCTCGCGTCGGGCAAAGCGGGCACCGTGCTCGCTTGGGACGAGCCGTCGAAGCGCGCGCACCCGACGCGCCGCGTGCATATTACAAACATCTCGCCCGGTGCTGCAGGCGGCAGCACGAGCGCGGCAGGCATCGCGATCGAAATGCACGGGAGCGCGCCGCCCGAGCTCGTGGCCACCGACGACGGCTTCGCACTGCTTGCCCCCGCGCAAGCATGCGCGCTGAACGACACGGCGGACACGTGCGCCGCGTCGACGCCGATGCCGACGTTCGTGCGCCTCGATTCCAAGCTCGCGGTGATCCAGACCGAAGCGCTGCGCCTGCCCGAGCTCAAAGCGGCGGCGCTCGCGTGGTCGCTCGACTGCACGAAGAACCGCTGCGTCGCTCTTGCCGCACCCAACGAATCACCCACGCCGATTCACGCGGTCGATCTCGTTCAGCGCGCGAGCTTGTACCGGTCACCCGTGACTCCGGCTTCACCCCCCGACGCCGCGCGCGCGATGGCTCTTGCCACACTCGCGGTGGGTGAGGCGTACGCCGATCTCGCCGTCGTGAAGATGGGCGACACGTCGCTGCTGGCGCTCGTCACGGCTGCGGTCGACGATCCCGCGACGATGAAGAAGGGGCCCGGCGCAGGGGCGTCGCTCACGGTGCGCGCTCTCGACGCGGCTGGCGTTCCGCAAGCGGCGACGACGCTCACGACACGGGCCCTGACCGTCGGTGGTGTGGCGATGGCCGCCGGCGCGACACCCGAGGACGGCGCGGCGATCGCTTGGGTCGCGCGCGAGGGCGGCGATCCGCAAGTGCACCTCACGAAGGTCGACCGCCGCGGCAAGAAGACCGGCGACGTCCTCGTCACGACCGAGAAGGGGGACGCCAGCGACGTTGCGATCGCGCAAGTGCCTGGCGGTTTCATCGTCGCGTGGGTCGACGGCCGCGACGGCAACGGCGAAGTTTACGCGGCCAAGGTGTCGAGTGAGCTCAAGGTCTCGCCGCACGAGCGGATCACGAAGGCCACCGGCGACGCGAGCGATCTCGTCATCCTCCCGACCAAGGACGCTGTCTGGCTCGCGTGGGCCGATCCGCGCGAGAGCCCGAACGATGGCTTTGCCGACATCTTCGTCGCGTCGCTCGATCGCACGACGGCCAAGCGTGTAGGCGAAGAAGCACGCGTGCTTCCGACGGCGGCGCACTCACGCTCGCCCGTGCTCGCGTCGACCTCGACGGGCCTTGCCATCGCGTGGATCGAGGACGCGCCCATGTCGTCGGATCAAGGCAACGCCTCGCACGGCGCCATGATCGCGTGGCTCGACGCCAAGGGCCACCCGGTCAAAGATCCGGTTCGCACGCGTGGTGCGGCCGAGGGCGCGCCGACGGCCATCACGCTCGACGTGTCTCCTTCGGGTGCGCTTCACGGCATCCTCGCGCGCGGGACGCGTGACGAGCTCGTCCTCGACGCTATCGATCTGGCGCCCAACGCGGCGCCGCGCGCATACCCGCTGCTCAACATGATCGGGCCGCCGTCGTTCGATGTGTCGCTCAAGCTCGTCGGCGACGCGCTCTACTACTCCGACGGTGGCGCGGAGCCGGAGGACAACCGAGCTCGCCGGCTTACGCTCGCGTGGAGATGAGCATCCGTCGCGGTCTGGGCGCCGCGCTCTTCGTTGTGCTCGGCGTCGGGCTCGCGGCTTGCCCCGGCACACCCAGCACACCGCAAGTCGCCGGCGGCGCGCGTGGAGCAGGAAAAGCGGGTGTGGGGTGCACGGGACCGCATGCCGACGCATGCCGGCGCGCGCAAGGCATGATCGCGTCGGCGTCCGCGTTCAGCAACGTGAAGCACGACTACATCCTCGATCCCACGAGCACCTTCGCGCCCGGTCGCGGTCTCGAGCAGGGCGCCGACGGCACGTGGAGCGCGATCCCGACCGCGTGCGCGCGGACGAAGTCGGACGCTCGTCCCGGCAAGGTCGACGCGCAGACGATCGACTTCGGCTACGTGGGCGTCGCCGTCGACAACGTGCTCGTGGCCGCCGACGCCGACATCCTGCCCTTCCTTGCCGTCGGCGGCTCGGCGAGCGTGCACAAGGTGAAGCTCGTCGCGATCGCGTTCGTGCGTGATCTCGACCCACAGTTCTTCGACGCCTCCGACAGCGTGAGCTTCGCCTCGGGATGCGCATGCGGTCGCGCGACGCATTTCGTCGGCGCGGTGAAGGTCGGCGGAATGCTCTCCTACGAGCTCGACGTCCGCGCCGGTGAAGCGCATGGCCGCGCGCTCGAGCTCGTAAAAGCGAAGATCGAAGCATCGGCCACCGACGTCACCGAGACCCGGGTCGGCGATCTCGAGGTCGAGGGGCTCGAAGCGCAGCTCCGCGGCGGTCCAATGTCGACGGCGCCGCTCACGTTCCACGTGAAGAACCCGGTGCCGATCGCCTACGCCGTCTACCCGATCGCCGACGTCTGCAAGTTTGCGCTGCCCGAGCCGGAGGTGTCGCCCACGCCGGTCGATTTCGGCGAGGTGCCGTATGGCAAGGACGCGACGCGTCTCCTGCATGTCGTGAACCGCGCCGCGATCGATCTCACTGCGACGCTCGGGCCTCGCACCGTCGACGTGCCCGCGCATGGCAGCGTCGATTTCCCCGTCACGTGGATCCCGCGCGGCGAGACCGTTGGATGTGAATCGCAAGTGCGTGAAGAGACGCTCGTCTTCACCCCGAAGGATCCCACGACGCCGGCGGTGCCACGGCAGCAGTCGGTCCGCATCGTCGAGAACGTGCGCACGGGTCGCGGTGGCATCCTGCGGGCGGAGCACGTCGACACCGGCGAGCAGCGCGCGCCCGATTACGCGGCCACCGTGCGCGACTGGAGCTGCCCCGAGGACTACGTCCTCGTCGGATGCCACGCCGAGCACGCGCAGTGCTCCGACACGCAAAAAGACTGCTCGCAGGACTTCACACTCACGGCGAACCAGGCCGGCAATGGATGCCATATCGGTTGCAACGGACCGCATGGCTACCTCTCGAAGAGTTGGTGCCGGTTCGACGCGGTGATGGAATGTCGCCTCCGCTGTACGAAATGACGAAACCCCTCCGGGGTCGCGGTCGAGGGGCCGGAAACCCTGATGCGGCTTCGGCCGCGCCCCCCGGAGTCTCCCACGCCATGGATAACCGCATCGCCCCGAGCCGCCCCCAAGTCGTCGCCGCCACCACCGCTGCCCGGCCCACGCCGCGCCCGGCCCGCGTGAAGTTCGCCGAGGTCCTCGCGCGCGGCGCTGCGGGCGTCGTTCAGGGGGCCGAAGCGGCGATGAAGAACCTTCCCGGCGCGCCCCTCATGGCGGTCGCGATCCGCAGCGCCGGCGGAGGCAGTGGCGCGATGTCGGTCGGTCGTGGCCTCGGCGGCCCCGCGATGGGCGGCGTCGGCGGTGGCGGGATGGGCGTCGGTGGCGCAGGTGGAGCCGGTGGCGCTGCGAGCGCGGAGGGCCCGGGCGGCGCAGGCACGACGGGCACTGGAGCCGAGGGCGGCGGCGTCGAAGGGTCGCTCGCGCAGGCCCAGGAAATGAACATGTATTATCTCCAGATTCAGGAGGCGGTGAACGCGCAGAACCGCACCTTCAGCGCGCTCTCGAACGTGATGAAAGCCGAGCACGACACAGTGAAGACGGCGATCGGAAATATTCGCTGAGCTTCATCTAGCGGTGCGCCTTTTGGCGTGCGAGCTTTCCACAGCAGGAGATTCACGAGGAGCACACCATGGCGATCGATCGCGTTGGAAAGGGAGGACCCGCCGGTGGCGCAAGCCTCCCACGTGAAGTCGGCCCGACAGAGAAGGCCGAGCGTCCGTTCGAGGCGACGCGTTCGGCACCGGTTCAGAAGCCCGACGCTACGGCGCCCGCAGGTCCGCTCGAGAAGCTGCGCGCCGGCGAGATCGACGTGCACAAGTACCTCGACATCAAGGTCGACGAAGCGACGGCGCACCTTCAGGGGCTTCCGACTGCCGAGATGGATGCGATCAAGAAGATGCTCCGCGATCAGCTCGCGACCGACCCGGGCCTCTCGGATCTCGTGAAGCAGGCGACCGGCGCCGCGCCTCCGCCCGTCGACGATTGAGAGTCACGCTTGAGAGTCACAAGGCGCGAGCTTCTTCGTGGCGTCGGCGCTCTCGGCGCTCTCGGCGTGAGCGGCGTCGGCTGTAGCAAACCCAACCGCGGCACCCCCGCGCCCGCTCCGACCCCGAAGATCGCGCGTGTTCCCGATGCGCCCGACGCAGCGGATGCCATGCCATCACGCGGCGCCACGCGCATTCTCGAGTGGACCTTTCGTTCCCCGAGTGAGCGCGCGGTGATCGTGCTGCCCGAAGAGATCCCATTCGCGAAGCTCCCCGTCGTCCTCGCGCTGCACGGTCGTGGCGAAGCGTTGAAGGGTCCCATCGGTGGGGCCATGGGTTGGGTGAAGGACTACGCCCTTCGTCGCGCCTACGAGCGCGTCTCGTCACCACCGCTGGTCGATGCCGACTTCGAAGGGCTCTCGGATCCCACGCACCTCGCCGACATGAACCGTGCGCTCGGCGAGCGTGCGTTCCGCGACCTCATCATCGTGTGCCCGTACGTCCCGGACATCCTGCTCGAGCCGAAGGATCAGCGGGCGTACGGAAAGTACCTCGTCGACGTCGTGCTGCCGCGCGTGCGTGCCGAGCTCCCGGCGCGGGTCGCACCGGAGTCGACGGGTATCGATGGTGTCTCGCTCGGCGGGCTCGTCGCGTTGCGTGTCGGCCTTGCCAACCCCGAAACGTTCGGCGCGGTTGGCGCGCTCCAAGCCGCGATCCAGCAGTACCAAGCGCCGGAGTGGACGGAGGCCGCCAAGGCCGCGCTCGCCAAGCGTCCTGGGCTCAAGCTTCGGCTCACGACCAGCCACGACGATCCGTACAACGCGCCGAATCTGCGCGCGTCCGAAGCGTGGAAGGCTGCGGGCATCGCGCACGATTTTCAGGATCTGCCGGGACCGCACGACTACGTCTTCAACCGCGGCCCAGGGGCGCTCGAGCTCCTCTTTTGGCATGACCGCGTGCTCGCGCGTGACTGAGGTCAAGCTCGGAAACCACGCGCACGCCGGCCCGTGGCTTGAGTAGTATCCAGGCTCGTCATGGCCTGGCTCGTCCCGTTGGAGGCGCTCGCGAAGAAGCGAAACGGCGACGACCCGCGCGCGATCGGCGGAAAAGCTGCGGGCCTTGCGTGGCTCGTGAAGCACGAGTTCGCGGTGCCCGAAGCGTGGGTGATCGGGCAGCAGGCGTTCCAGACCGCTCTTCGCGAGCTCTCGCCGGGTTGCGAGCCGAAGGCGCTTTTGCGTGCGGCAACCGGTCGCGGCGGATCGATGCGCGCTGCCGAAGCACGGCAGGAGATTCTCAACGCGCCCTTGCCGAAGGGGCTCGACGAAGAGCTCGCCGAGCTGTGGAAGAAGCTCGAGGCCACGTCACCGTGGGGTCTCGCGGTGCGATCGAGCGCGACTTGCGAGGACGGCACGCTCGTGTCGATGGCGGGGCTCGCGGAGTCGCGCCTCGCGGTGCGCGGTGGAAATGGGCTCGCCGACGCGGTGCGCGCGGTCTGGGCTTCGATCGCGTCGGGCCGTGCGCTCGCGTACCTCGCCGCGCACGGCGTCCGTGACGTCTCGATGGCGGTCGTCATCCAACGCATGGTCCAGGCGAAAGCCGCCGGCGTGATGTTCACGCGCGCCCCCGAGCTCGGTGGCAGCACGCGAGAGCGCATCGTCAACGTGTCGTTCGGGCTCGGGTCGCCCGTCGTCGACGGCTCGACGACCCCGGACATGCTGCGTCTCGACGTGCGCGGTCGCCTCGTCGAGTCGGTGATCGCACGCAAGACGCACGCGCGCGTCGTGGTCGACGGCCTCGAAGCTGACGTCGCTGTCGCTGAGCCCGATCGCGCGGCGATTGGTCGCGATCGCATCGGCGACCTCTCGGAGATCGCGTCGCGCCTCGAGCGGCTCGATTCGGCGGCGTGGGATGTCGAGTTCGCGTGCGACGCGGAGCGTACGTGGATCGTGCAAGCGCGGCCGGTGACGGGGCAAGGCTTCCCCGAAGGCGGTGACGTCGCGACCGTGTGGAGCAACGTGAACGTCGGCGAAGCGCTCCCGGGCGTGGCCACACCGCTCACGTGGTCGGTCGCGGGCTCGTTCAGCGAAGCCGGCTTCCGCCGCGCGTTCGCCGCGCTCGGGTGCAGCGTTCCACGGCACGCGCGCCTCGTCGGTGACGTGCACGGGCGCTTCTATTTGAACCTCACGCAGTTCATGCGCATCGCGGCGCAGGTGCCGTGGCTCGATCCGCGCACGCTCGTCGATCTCGGCGGCGGCTCCGGTGGCGAGGAGCTCGCGGTGCAGGTCGCCGACATCTCGCGAAAGTCGTTCTACGCCCGCTTCCCGTTGACGGCGTCACGACTCGTGAAGGAGCAACTGCGTCTGGATATCGATGTCGGTCGCTTCGAGGACGCGGCCACGAAGGCGCAGCGCATTCACAGCGCGCTCGATCTCCCCATCCTCCCCGACGAAGGCCTCGCGCGAACCATCGGCGACGTGCAAGCGTTGCTCGAGCGCACCGGCAACGTGATGCTCACGTGCGCGTCGAGCACCCTCGGAACGCACCTCGCGCTGAAGACCGTGCTGTCCCGCGTTGCGCCGATCGGCGCCGAGCGTCTCGCGCAGGCGCTCACGAGCGGCATTCGCGATCTCGAGAGCGCGCGGCCGGCGATTGGCATCATGCGTGTCGCCGATCTCGCGCGACGCGAGCCTGCGGCGTTCGCCGCGATCGAGAGCGAGTCGACCGTCGGCCTGGACGCGATTCCGGAGGGACCCACGCGTCGCGCCCTCCAGAGCTTCCTCGATCTCTATGGCGATCGCGCCGTCCGCGAGGCCGAGCTCTCGACGCCGCGCTGGCGTGAGGATCCGCGACCCGTGCTCACGATGCTGCGCGTCGCGATTCGCGGCGAAGCACGTGAGGTCGAGCCTGCGCTCGCACGCACGCGCGCGGCTGCCGACGCCGAGACGCAAAAGCTGATGCCGCGGCTCACGATGCTCGAACAGACCCTCGTGCGTCACCTCGTCGCGCGCGCCCAGCGATCGGCGCGGCTTCGTGAACGCATGCGTGCGTGGGTGACGCGGGTGCTCGGCATGATGCGCTAGGTCTTCCTCGACGCCGACCGTCGTCTTCTTCGACTCGTGCCGGAGCTCGGCGAGGACCAGCTCGCGCTCAACGCGGCGCGCTCACCGATCGCTGGAATTCATAGCGTGTTTTTCCTCACCGTCGACGAAGTGAAGAACGCGCTGCGAAGCACGCGCTTCGATCTCGCGCCGCTCGTTCGCGCGCGTCGGGCCGAGTACGCACGCAATCGAGCGCGCTCCGATCCGCCCGCGACCTTCATCGGCGCGCCGCCTTCAATCGTGCTTCCGCCATCGGGCGGCGATGTCTTGCGCGGCGCCCCTGCGAGCGCGGGCGTCGTCGAGGGCAAGGCCCGCGTGATCCTGTCGCCTGAGCGCATGGGTGAGCTTCAGCCCGGCGAGATCCTGGTCGTGCACACGACCGACGTCGGTTGGACTCCGCTCTTTCTCATCGCGACCGGCGTCGTCACCGAGCTCGGCGGACCGCTCTCGCACGCCGCGGTCGTCGCGCGCGAGTTCGGTGTACCGAGCGTCGTCAACGTCGTCGGCGCGACGCGCGCGATCCGCACCGGGGACCGCGTGCGCGTCGACGGCGATCGCGGTGTCGTCGAGCGCATCCGCGACGACTGACCCCGCGCTCGCGAACGGACGCGAAAGGACGCGCCGTGGTCCAGGTGCGTTCGGATCCAGCGTCCCGCCCTCATCCAGCCAGGTAACGCTGGCAACCAAGCGAGATCACGAAGAAGCAAGCTCTCCGAAGTGTGGCGTGCTCTGTGCTCATGTGCGCAGAATGCAAACACTTCGTCTCGCGGTTCGCGCACTCCTCCCCGCGGTCTTCTTCGCTGCCCTCGCGCTGCCTGCGTGCTCGAGCACTGCAGAGCCGGCGGACTCGGACGACTCGGCCGACGAGCTCGGCGCGGCGTGCGGTGGCATTGCCAACTTGAAGTGCGCCGCTGGACGACGCTGCGTGATCACGGCGACCTACCCCGACGCGATGGGGAGCTGCTACCGCCAATGCGGCGGCATCGCGGGCATCCAGTGCCCGGCGTCGCTCACCTGCGTCCTCGATGGAACGTACCCCGACGCGAGCGGCACCTGCCGAGCGCCGTCACGGGCCACGTGCCAGACGACGAAGTGCGCGGCGGGCACGCATTGCGAGGAAAAGGGGCTCAATGGCGGCTCGCCCGTCCCCGTTTGCATCAAGAACGCGGAGGTCCACTGCGACGCGATCCGGTGCTCGGCCGGCTACCACTGCGAAGAGAAGGGGCTGAATGGCGGCTCGGCCGGCGTGTGCATCGAGAACGCGGCCAACGTCCACTGCACGACGATTCGCTGCAAAGCCGGGTACCATTGTGAAGAGAAGGGGCTCAACGGTGGCTCGGTTGGTGTTTGCCTCGAAGACGACGCGCCGGACGCCGGCTGATTCACTAGTCACCAAGTGACGGCTCGCCCCCGCACGGCGCGCCATCGATGGGTCGTGCGCGACGGCGACGGCACCACGGTGCTCGACATCGTTCGACGCGCACGCGGCGACGATCGGGCGATCGCCGACGGTCGCGTGTTCGTCGGTCGACGTCGCGCGACCTCGGAAAAAGATCTCGTCACGCCAGGCGACGAGGTGACGATCAACGCCGAAGTCGAAGAGCCGCCGCCCGCGCGGATCATCACGCAGAACGACGATCTCGTGGCCGTCGACAAACCTGCGGGCATGCCGACCATCCCGGATCAGGAAGGCGCGTCGCACACCCTGGTCGCGAGCGTTGCGCGCGCCCTCGGTCTCGCGCCGAGCGCGCTTCATGCGACGTCGCGACTCGATCGCGACGTGAGCGGCGTCGTCTTCTTCTCGACGCACCCCGACGCTGCGGCGCGGCTCCGTCGCGCGCGCGACGAAGGCCGTTACATGCGGCGTTACGTCGGCATCGCGGTGCGTGCACCCGCCACCGAAGAAGGCGTGTGGAATGCACCGATCGGTCGCGCGAGGGATCCGCGGCATCGCGCGGTGGATGGTCGTGAGGCGACGTCAGCGCGCTCTCTCTTCCGCGTCGTCGCCACCGCGGGTCCGATGGTCATGCTCGCGCTCGCGCCGATCACCGGGCGTACGCACCAGTTGCGCGTGCACGCGAGCCACGCGGCCGCGCCCTTGCTCGGCGACCGTGTTTACGGCGGACCGTCGCGCCTCACCGTCCCGACCGGGCCCAAAGCGGGGCGGGTGCTTCCGCTCGTGCGCATCGCGCTCCACGCTGCGCGCGTCGTCGTCCCGACGCCGGAAGGCGACCTCACCGCGATGGCGCCGATTCCCGAAGAGCTCCGCGTCCTGTGGAGCGAGCTTGGCGGCGACGCGGGGGCGTGGGATACCGCCCTATCGTGCGAGCTATCCGACGCTTCTTCTTGATCACCTCGGCGGCGGCCGTCGTCGCCGTCTCGTCGATCGTGATCGCGGCCGCGCCCGCGGGCAGCGCTGCGACAG
>CAXSGV010000056.1:0-10230 GCA_964236615.1 uncultured Polyangiaceae bacterium | reverse complement strand
CGTCAACGCACGTGACGGCGGTACACGACCTTCGGCCAGCATCTCGAAGACGCCGCCCGATCCGCCGCCGCTGAGCGAGCGCGGTCAGTGGGTCTTCGATCTTCGCTGGGACAAGGGCGACATCTATCTGATCGAGGTCCACAAGGTGGACATGGCGGGCCCGCACCAGACGCCGCGCGTGATGGGCCGCTTCGCCCTCGAGCTGTTCGAGGGGCCCACCGTCATCGAGCGCGTCCGCTTCGATTTTCCATTTCTAATGTTCGGTGATCTCGCGCCCGCCGCAGGAATCGAAGGGCGCATGCGACCGACCTTCGACAAGAAGCTCACGACGCGCATCGGCGTGATGGTGCCGGCGACGAAGCGAGGCAACCGGCTCGAGCTCGTCGACCGCATGACCGAAAAGCGCATGCCGTTGCCGTGGCCGCCGACCGAGATGAAGAGCGAGACCGCCAAGCCGGATCTCTTGAAGAACGACGGCGGTACATGACGTCCCTCGAAACGAAGAAGTGATGGGGACGCCGACGCCGCGGCTCGGTGTCGATCTCGGCGGCACGAAGATCGAAGTCGCGATCGTGCGCGCGAACGAAGCCGACGACACACCGGAAGACTTGGCGCGCCTCCGCGTGCCGACCGATCGCGATCGCGGCTACGAGCACATTCTCCAGACTGTCTCCCTCACGATCGCCGAAGCCGTACGCATGGCCGGCCTCGGCGAGCGACCGAGCATCGGCGTCGGCATGCCCGGAAGCGCGACCCACGCGGGACTCGTGAAGAACTCGAACACGACCTGCTTGAACGGCCGCCCGTTCTTCCACGATTTGCGCGCGATGCTCGGCGAGCCGAACATTCGCTTCGCCAACGACGCCAACTGCTTCGCGCTCGCGGAGGCGCGGTTCGGCGCCGCACGCAACGCGCGCGTCGCGTTCGGCGTCATCCTCGGTACGGGCGTCGGCGGCGGCGTCGTCTTTCGTTCCCACAACGGCGCGCTCGAAGCGTGGGAAGGCGCACAAGGGATCGCGGGCGAGTGGGGCCACGTCACGCTCGATCCGGCAAACGGTCCGCCCTGCTTCTGCGGTCGCCGCGGATGCATCGAGCAGTACCTGAGCGGACCCGCGATCGAGCGGGCGCACGTAGCGCGTGGTGGCGACGACGTGCGGGTGGCCGAGATCGCGCGCCGCGCCCACGAGGATGCAAGCGATGCGATCGCGCGCGCCACGATCGACGCGACGCTCGAGACCTTCGGACGGGCGCTCGCGACTGTGATCAACATCCTCGATCCCGACGTCGTGGTGCTCGGCGGCGGCGTCTCGAAGCTCGACGTTCTCTACGACCAAGGAATCGCGGCGGTCGCGCGCTACGTGCTCAACGACGAGCTCCGCACACGGATCGTGCGCTACGCGCTCGGCGACAGCGCCGGCGTCTACGGCGCGGCGCTCCTCCACGGCTGAGACATGCCGACATGTGGGCCGGGCACGTTTGCCTCGGACGCCATCCCAAAAGATCGAAAATGCGACGCCTTGCGTCTAAATGGTGGAACGGGGGCTGCCTGTGCGAACCTGTGACGGTTTCCTGAACCAACAACCTGGGCTGGAGCGCAAAGAGCGAAGTGGATTCTCCGTCGGCTGAAGAAGACGCGCAGCGCGCAGCGCAACAAGCACTGATTGGTCAGGTGCTCGGTGGTCGTTACACGATCACGAAGCTCCTCGGCGAAGGGGGCATGGGCGCGGTCTTCGTCGGCGAGCAAAAGCTTGGCGGCACGATCCGCAAGGTCGCGATCAAGACACTCCACCCTCACCTCTCGCACGACCCCAAGATCCTCGCGCGCTTCGAGCGTGAGTGCGGAACGATCGCGGAGCTGCAGCACCCGAACACGATCCAGGTCTACGACTTCGGCAAGACCGACAACGGCCTGCTCTACATCGCGATGGAGTTCGTCGAGGGGCGCAGCGTCGCCGAGATCCTCGAGAAGGACGGTCCGATGGACCCGCCGCGCGTGCTCAAGATCCTCGAGCAGGTCTGCGGTTCGCTCGAAGAGGCGCACGGTCGCGGGATCGTTCACCGCGATCTCAAGCCCGACAACATCGTGCTCTGCGAGCGCGCCGGTCAGAAGGACTGGGTCGAGGTCCTCGACTTCGGCATCGCCAAGCGAAGCTCCGAAGAAGACAAGAACGAGCAGAAGCTCACGCAGCAAGGCATGGTGCTCGGCACGCCGCCGTACATGAGCCCGGAGCAGTTCACTGGGAAGCCCATCGACGCGCGCTCGGACATCTACTCGCTCGGCGTGATGACGTACGAGATGCTCACCGGCCGCTTGCCCTTCACGGGCAACACCGCGTGGGAGTGGGCGACGCAGCACATGACCATGCAGCCGCAGCCCTTCGAGGCGCAGCCGCTCGGCGCGCGCGTACCGGCGGACATGCGTCACGCGGTCACCAAATCGCTCGCGAAGCTCCCCGAGGATCGCTTCGCGAACGTGCGTGACTTCATCGACGCGTTCTCCGGTCGCAAGCCGGTCGCGGATCCAAACGCGCACAGGAGCACGGGCACCGCGGCGAATCCGGCCGTCGATCCCCACGCGTTGGGCGGCTATTCGGGCGCACCTGCTGCAGGCGCGCCGCCGCCCCGCGCGAAGACGGAGATCGGTGCGCCGGTCGAGGCCATGCCGTACGGCGCGTCGGCTCCAGTCCACGGCGGCACGCCGATGGGCTACGGCCACGGCGCGCCTCCGATGGCGGTTGCAGGGCATGGCTACGGAACGCCGGCCAGTGGGAACCAAGCGTACGTCGCGAACCAGCATCCGCAGGCGTACGGCAACACGGCGTCCGACGGCGGTGGTGGCAAGCGCGGGCTCTTGATCGCAGGGCTCGCCGTTGCACTTCTCGGCTGCGTGGGCCTCGTGCTCTGGCAGTCGGGCGTCTTCAGCAGCGGCACCAAGGTGACGCCGCTCGGCAGCGACGGCACGAGCACCACCGTCACGCCGACCAACACCGTGGTCGCGCCGCCCGACACACCGACCACGACGACCACGCCGACCACGCCGACCACTTTGCCTGCGCTGACGGCGACGCCCACGAACACGAAGCCCGCGACGCCGGTCACGCCGAAGGTCGACGCCGGTCAGCCGACGACGCCGCCGACGACCACGCCGCCCGCAACGACGACGGCACCTCCGGCCACGACGACGCCGCCCACGGCAACGACGCCGCCCGTCCCCACGCCCATTCCCACGCCGAAACCGACCACGCCGCCGACACCCACGGAGGCTCCCGAGTGCGCGCAGGCCCGATCCGCATGCGCCGGTGGCGGCATGGCCCAGCGCGCGATGTGCACGCAGCTCAAAAAAGCCTGCTTCGACAAAGGAGGAAAGCTGTGACCTTGAATCGGATCTCCCCCACGCTCGTCACTGCAGCGTTCGCGCTCGTCGCGACGATGCATGTAGGATGCAAGAAGAACGTCGACCCCGCGGCGTTCGACGCCGGCGCGACGACAGTGGCCGCCACAGGCAGCGTCGCCGCGACCGAGACGGCGCCGACCGCCGACCCGAGCACGTCTGCCGCTCCCCTCGCTTCGCTCGATCCGCCGAAGGTGGTCGTCGCGCCGAAGGTCGCGGCCAAGCCCACTGCGTCCGCGCCGAAGACGATCGAGGCGTGCGACAAGGCCAAGGCCATCTGCCCGAACGCAGGTCGCGCGTCGCAGTCGCAGTGCATTGCTTTCACTGCGGAGTGCACGAAGCAGGGCGGCCACTTGTGACCCCCGGCCCGAGCGCATCGGGCCCGACGCGCGCGGCGTCTTGGAGCTTTGCCGTCGCGTTCGTGGGGTCGCTCACCTTGCCCGGGCTCGGTCGCAAGAAGGAGATCGACCCCGCGGCCTTCGACGCGGGCGTGACCACCGCAGCGAGCGCCCCATCGGCGAGCGCGGCCGAGCCGACGGCCGCCGACCCCACCGCCACCGACGTCGCGCCGCTGGCACCACTGAGCTCGACCTCGACCCCCACGAAGGTTGCCGCCGCGGCCGCAAAGCCTGGCACCACGGACGCAAAGGCTGGCGCCGCCAAGTCCGCGGCACCTGGGGCCGCGCCTATCGCCGAGTGCGCCAAGGCCAAGCAGTTCTGCGAGCATCCTGCAGCGAAGACCGACACCGCGATTCAGGGTCTCTGCACGAAGTACAAAGACGAGTGCACGAAAAAGGGCGGGCACCCCTGAGCACCGACAAGAAGGACGACGACGCGACGAACGCCGCGAACGCGAACGCCGCGAACGCGAACACGCTGATCGCCAACGGACCGGACGGGTCGTCCGTCGCGGCCTCCTTCGTCCCTTCGAGCGCAGCCTCGACGGCGGGCAGCGTGGTCGAGCGGCTCGGTGGGCGCTACGAGCTGCTCGGGTTGCTCGGCGTCGGCGGCATGGGAAGCGTGTACCGTGCACGCGATCTCGAGCTCGATGAGCTCGTCGCTCTCAAGATGTTGAGTCGCGAGCTCGTCGACCCTGCCGGCGTGCTCGCGCGCTTCCGCCAGGAGGTGAAGCTCGCTCGCCGCGTCACGCACCACAACGTCGCGCGTACCTACGATATCGGGGTGCACGAGGGGCAAAATTTTCTGACGATGGAGCTGATCGAGGGCGAGTCGCTCGCGCGCCTGCTCGAGCGCGCGCGCGTGCTGCCGGTTCCCCGCGTCATCGAGCTAGCGCGTCCGATCTGCGCCGGCCTCGCCGCAGCGCACGACGCGCACGTGGTGCACCGCGACCTCAAGCCCGACAACATCCTCATCGCCAAGGACGGCCGCGTCGTCATCACCGACTTCGGCATCGCGCGCGTCTTCGCGAGCGTTCCCGTGAAGACACAAGGACTGCCCATCGGCACGCCCGCGTACATGGCGCCGGAGCAGGTCGAAGGCGCCGACAACATCGACGCGCGTGCCGACGTCTACGCGCTCGGCGCGATGATGTTCGAGATGGTCACCGGAACCCGCGCCTGGGAAGGCGACTCGGTCATCGTCGTCGCCGCGGCGCGCTTGCTGAACCCGCCGCCGGATCCCCGTGACCGTCGGAAGGATGTTCCCGATGTCGTCGCGGACATGATCATCAAGTGCATGCAGCGGAAGCCTGCCGATCGTTACAACAGCATGGGCGAGGTGATGCAGGCGCTCGACTCGATCACCGCGACGCTCACGCCCACGGTGTCCGTCGTGTCGTCACCGCACGGCACGCTCATCACGTCGTCACGAGCTATGGGCGCTGCTCTCGACGATCGTACGGCCCTCGGCGACAAGACGGTCGCAGTGCTTCCGTTTCGAAATGGCGGGCCGCCGGACGACGCGTACCTGGCAGAAGGGCTCACCGACGACCTCATCGACGCCCTGTCGATGACGCGCGGTCTCAAGGTGCGCTCGCGCGGCGCCGTCATGCACCTCGATGGCAAGGGGGGCGATCCTCGCGATCACGGCCGCGATCTCGGCGTGCAGGTCGTCGTCGACGGCTCGCTGCGCCGCATCGGCACGATGGTGCGTGTCGGGGTCCGGCTCGTGAGCGTCGCCGACGGCTTTCTGCTGTGGGCCAAGCGTTTCGATCGCCCGGTGGGCGAGGTGCTCGTCGTCGGCGACGAAGCCGCGAGCGGAATCGCCGACGTGCTCACGGTCGTCCGCAGCGGGGGCCGGTCCGAGGTTGCGCAGGATCCGGAGGTCGTCGACCTCTACCTTCGAGCGCGGCACGAGTACCACAAGTTTTGGCCCGAGGCGAACGCACGAGCCATCGTGCTGTTCGCGCAAGCGCTCGCGCGCGCACCCGACGATCCGCGCGTGCTCGGCGGGTACGCCTTGTCCTTGGCGCGTCGCTCCAACCTCGACCGGCTTTCGATACTCGAGTCCGGTACCGAAGCGCGCGAGAAGGCGAACCGCGCACTTGCGATCGATCCCGAGAACGCCGAGGCGCGCGTGGCACTCGCTATGGTCGCGTGGGGCTTCGGCGAAGCGCCCCAGGCCGCGCGCGAGATCGTCGCGGCGCTTCGTGCCAACCCGCGCTTCGGCGACGCGCACGACTACTTCGGTCGACTCTTGCTCGAGGTCGGTCGCCTCGACGAGGCCATCGCGCGCTTTCAGAGCGCGGCGACGCTCGAGCCCAAGCTGTGGCACGTCTTTCTCGACATCGCGCGCGCTTACGCGCTGAAGGGCGACTGGGAAAACAGCAACCTCGTCCTCGACACACCGCCCCCCGAAGATCCGAACCACCTCAACAACTACTGGCTCATTCGCGTGCGTCTCACCATGTGGCGACGGGACACCGAGCGCGCCCTCAAGCTGCGCGACGCCATCTTGGCTGGCCCCCCCTTCGAGGCGCAGATGAGCGCGGCCGCCCTGTGCACGATGCTTCTCAGCAAGGAGATCCTGCCAGAGATCCGCGAGTTCTTCCGGCACCGCGTGGCCGAGGTCGATGAGCGCGCACTCAAGCGCCGCTCCTTCGCTGGCCAGCTCAACGCCGAGCTCGGAGGGGTCCTCGGCGACGCCGAGGTCGGCCTCAAAGGAATCGAGGACGCCGACGCCGCGCGCCTCATCGACATCCGGTGGCTCGAGCGGTGCCCCTTGCTCGACGAGATCCGGAACCATCCGCGTTTCCTCGCGGTGTACGCGCGCGTTCAAGAGCGCGCGGCCGAAGTAAACGCGATCTTGCCGCGCTGATTCCGCCGCGCTGATCTAGCCGCGCTGACTCGTCGCAGCGACTTCGGGCTTTAGAGCCGATCGGCGAATTTCTTTGCGAAGAGGTACGCGTCGCCGGGCCAGCGCGCAGAGACGTAGCGTCCATCCTCGACGACGAAAGCCGGCGTGTCGTCAGTGGCAGTGCCACGGCTCGTGAGCGTGCGTGGCCCGCGGACGAACTGCGTGCCGGCGTCGTCGAGCACGGCCTTCACCTCGTCCTCGACGTAGTCGGGGTAGGTTCGGTAGTAGCGACCGAGCTTCCAAAACGTGAGGAGGTACGCGCTGCGCTCCATGTACTTCGGGAGACACGTGGTCCTGGTGCCGTGAAGAACGCTCTTGCCGGTGCTCGGATCCTTGGAGCGCGCGAGGAGGAGAACGCCGTGGCAGATCGCTGCGACGGGGCGACCGAGCTTCCACGACGCGGCTACCTTCGCTTGCAGAAGCTCGCTGCCTAGGAACTGCCGCATCCCGGGCGCGTGACCGCCGGGGAGCAAAAGCGCGTCGAAGTCAGAGACTTCGATGTTGGCCCACGAGATTGGCGCGACGAAGGATGGTGCCGCTTCGAGCTCGCGGTAAAACGCCTGTGGCTCGGGCTCAGCCCCGAGCTTTCCGAAAAGTACCCCGCTGAGCAAGAGAGGATCGGCCTCGGGACGCGCACCGTTCTCGGTGGCGAACACGACGTCGTGCCCGCGTGAAGTCAGATGTTTCCACGGCACCGACACCTCGGTGACGTCGAAGTCGCGATCGGGAAGTGGGATGAGGACTCGGCTCATAAGCTTGGCTCGCTTGACGTGACGATGGAAGGGTAGAACGATCGGGCCGAATGCGGCGTTTCTTTCGCAGCCGGCCTGGCTGGCGCACGACTCCCTTGGCAATCGCGTTGCTCGCGCTCGCGACCGTCGGGGTGTCGGCCGTGGCGGGCTGCAAGAAGAAGGCGCCCGTTACCGAGACCAAGGCGAGCGGCGCATGCGAGCCCGGCTCCGATGCCGGCGACTGCCCACCAGCGAACGGCCCGCGGGCCGACGACCCGCTGACGGATGGCGGCAAGCGTGACGACGCCATCGCCGCGTCGCTCTACCAAAAAGGCTGCGACCGCGGTGATGCGCGCGGCTGCACCGACCTCGGGTTCATGTACTCGATGGGCAACGGTGTCCCCGGCGACGCGCTTCGCGCAGTCACGCTCTACAAGAAGGGCTGCGACGGCGGCGACCCGCACGGCTGCTCGAACCTCGGTGCGATGTACGACAAGGGCAAGGGCGTCCCGAAGGACGAGACACGAGCCGTCGTGCTCTACAAGCAGGGCTGCGACGGCGGCGACCCGCGCGGTTGCTCGAACCTCGGCATCATGCACGCCGATGGTCGCGGAACGTCGAAGGACGAGCTCAAGGCGGTGACGCTCTACAAGCAGGGGTGTGACCTCGGCGACGCGAGCGGCTGCTCCAACCTCGGCTACATGTATTCTACAGGCAAAGGCGTTCACGAGGATGTCGCCAAGGCGGTCGAGCTCTATCGCCAGGGCTGCGACAAGGGCGATCCGCACGGCTGCTCGAACCTCGGTGCGATGTTCGAGAAGGGCCGCGGCGTGAGCGCCGACCTCGACCAAGCCTCGACGCTCTACCGCAAAGCGTGCGACGACGGCGACGCGACGGGTTGCTCGAACCTCGGCGCGATGTACGCGAGCGGCAAAGCCAAGCCGAGCGCTACGGCGGCAGCGGTCCCGAAGCCGGCAGCGAGCGGCGCTGCGAAGTGACTCCCGCGGCGTCGCGAATGGAATTACCGAAGCCAGGGGATCTGCTTCTCGGTAAATACGTTCTCGGTGAGCAGCTTGGTGAGGGGGGCATGGGCGTCGTGTACGCGGCCCGTCACGATCTGCTCGGGCAAGCCTTCGCGCTCAAATTCCTGCATCCCGTCGCCGCGGCGGACGGCCTCGCGGTCGCGCGCTTTCTCAACGAGGCGCGCGCCGCTGCGCGAATCGAGAACGAGCACATCGGCCGGGTTCTCGACGTGGGGACGCTCGACAGCGGGCTCCCGTACATGTTGCTCGAGTACCTCGACGGGTCGGACCTCGCGAAGGTGCTGCACGATCGCGGACCGCTCCCCGTCAGCGATCTAGCCGACTACTTGCTTCAAGCGATCGAGGCCGTCGCGCACGCGCACGTGCTCGGGATCGTGCACCGAGACTTGAAGCCGTCGAACCTATTCCTGGCACGTCGTCCCGATGGCACGAGCCGCGTGAAGGTGCTCGACTTCGGAATCTCGAAGGTGCTCGGTGCCGGCGTCAGCATCACCGAGACTCGATCGCTCGTCGGCTCGCCGCGCTACATGTCGCCCGAGCAACTGCTCGACGCGAAGCGTGTCGACCATCGCTGCGACATCTGGTCGTTCGGAGTCGTCGCGTACGAGCTTCTGACCGGCGTCCCGCCCTTCGACGCCGACAACGCGGTCGCGCTGTTCTCCGCGATTCAGTCCTCCGATGCGGTGCCGGTCCGCGCGCGTAGATCCAATATCCCCGTCGACCTCGACGCGGCAATCCAGAGGTGCCTGAAGCGATTTCCCGAGGACCGCTTCGGATCGGTGACGGAGCTGGGCGCGGCGCTCGCTCCATTCGCGACGGCGGTGGGCGCGCACGCGTTCGAAAACGCGAAGCGAATCCTCCCGGTTGCGGAGGCGTCCGCTCGCGAGATCCTGCCACCCGCAGCGCGAGGCGAGACGACGTCCGCGCCACACGATGTCGTCACGGGGAATGGAATCGCGAAGACGATGTCGTCCGGACCTGGGCCGATCCGGGACGGCAGCGACAGCGTCAGCACGGCCGCCCCATGGTCGAGCTCACGTGATGGCGCACCCCGAGCTTCGCACCGTCGGTGGCTGGGCGTGGCGGCGGCCTTCGTCATGATCGCGGCCGTGGTTGCCGTCACCTCGGGTCGCGTTTTTCGCAGAACGTCGACGGCGCGCGGTTCCTCCCCCGACATGACCATCGCCCCGCAAGGGCCGACGCTGCCCGTTGCCGCGAGCGCGCCAGTGAGCCCGTCCGTGAGCCCGCCCGCGAGCAGGTCCGTGAGCCCGCCCGCGAGCACGTCCGTGAGCCCGCCCGCGAGCACGTCGGTGGGCGCGCCCCCTCTCGTCACGCCCTCGGCAGCGACGGCGGCGCCGCGCTCATCCACGCGGCGGCGGCCGATCGCAGCACCAATCCCGACTGCCAAACCGGATTGCAACCCGCCTTTCGCGATCGACGCCAAGGGGGACCGCCGCTGGAAGGTCGAGTGCCTGTGACGGCCTCGCGCCGCGCTCGTCTCGCGCTCACCGCGGGCGTCTTCTGTGCGTTCATCGACGCCGACGCGCATGCAGAGATGACGAAGCAGGCGTGCGTGCAGGCGAACGAGAGCGCCCAGGTGCTGCGGAAGACGAAAGCGCTCGGTGCGGCGCGCGCGCAGTTGCTCCTCTGCGTTTCGAGCAGCTGCCCTGCGCCCGTCCGCGCCGATTGCGTCGAGCGGCTCGAGGAGGTCGAGCGCGCACTACCGACGCTCGTTCTCGTCGCGAAGGAC
>CAXSGV010000055.1:9483-20419 GCA_964236615.1 uncultured Polyangiaceae bacterium | reverse complement strand
GGCGGCACCGCTTCGACGCGCAGGTAGCCGCGGCGTAAGAACGTGAAGATCTCGTCCGTGAGGACCTCCTCCGAGGTATCCCAATCGCGGATGACGACCTGGTAGAGCAGCTCCTTCAGAGCCCCCAGTGTCATGCACGCGAACATCGTCGCGTTGCCTTGCTCGACGATCCCGAGCTGCTGTCCTTCGCGCAGGCTCTCGACGAGGAGCTTCGACACTTCGTCATAGAAGGAGTGGAGCTTCCGATCGAACGCCGGATCCACGCCGAGCGCGTCCGACAGGAGGATCTTCGTGGTTGCGCGATCCTCGAGCAGCATCCCGACGATGCGCCGGATGTTCTCGGTGACCTGATCGCCGACGCTGCGTGACTCGGCGAAGGGATCGACGCGTGTGATGCTCATCGCGAGCTTCGCGATCACGCGATCCACGATCTCCTCGAAGATGGCCCGCTTGTCCTGAAAATACAGGTAAAACGTGCCGCGCGCGATCCCCGCCGCGACGACGATGTCCTCGATCTTCGCCGCGTGGTACCCGCGTCGGGCAAAGACGTCGCGCGCGTGCTCGAGGATCTGGTGGCGCCGCTCGGTCTTGTCGAGAGGAGCCGAGCGCTTCGTCGTGGCGGCCACGCGCGCAACCTAGCACCCCGACTGACACGCGTGTCAGTTATCCCGCCGTGCTTGGCAAGGGGGCGGGGGCGCGCGCGAGCGCGGCCGACACGGTGACCGTCTGCCGCGAGAGCACCGGGCTCGTCGCGGCGCGCGCGAGAACGCGCCCGACACCGTCGCGCGTGACGGACGGTCGCCCCGTCTCGCCCGCAGCCGAAACGTACGGCATCTCGCCTTCGCCGTCCGTGAGGTGAACGGGTTGCACGAGCACCCAATCGAGGTCGCTCTCCTCGACCGCGCGGTTCTGGAGCTCGGTGTCCTCGATCTGCGGTTTCAAGACGAGCGCGAAGAACAGCGCGTCGATCCACCGGAGTCGCCCGCGGGTTTCACCGACGCCGAACGTCGTCTGGACGACGAGCCGGCGAACCCCCTGACGCTTCATCGCGGCGATGACGATGGCGGTCCCCGTCGAGCGGACGTCCAGCGGCGTTCGCGCGGCGCCGAAGCAGCGAACGCGGAACGGATTCTCGCTGATGCCCAGCGTGACGACGACGGCGTCGTGACCGGCGACCGCTTGCTCGACCGCGCTTGCGTCCATCACGTCACCGCGGACCTGCGCGAGGCGAGACGCAGCCGCACCGTCCTCGAGCAGACCGCGCGAGAACGCGGTCACCTGGTGCCCCTCGGCAAGCAGGTGCTTCACCGCCGCGCGTCCCGAGCCACCCGTTGCTCCAACGACCAAGATCTTCATCACGTGTCTCCCTTGCAGTGAGGCACCGTCCGCCGGCGCCCCGTCACCGCAAGATGGTCGCTGGCCCACAATGAATCCAACGCGTAATGTTCATGACGCCATGAACCGTATTGATTCTGCTGGCGACACGGCGACGCCCGAGGCGCTGGCGCGCATCGACCTCAACCTCGTCGTCGCGTTCGACGCGCTCGCCCGCGAGCGAAGCGTCACGCTCGCGGCCCAGCGCGTCGGCGTCACGCAGTCGGCGATGAGCCACACGCTCTCCCGCCTGCGCGTGCTGTTTTCGGACCCCTTGTTCGTGCGCAGCGCCGGCGGCATGGCGCTCACACCACGGGCGGAGCTCTTGATCACTCCGCTTCGCAGCGCGCTCGTGGCGATGGCCCACGCGTTCTCACTTCCCAGCGTCTTCGATCCGAGAACGACGCGCCGCGCTTTCTCGCTCGCAACGCCCGATCTCTTCGACCTGCTCGTGATCCCGCCGCTCCTCGCGCGCTTCGCCACCACGGCGCCGGGCGTCGATCTCATGGTGACTTCGGCCGATCCACGCCACCTCGCCCTCCAGCTCGAGACCGGAGAGGTCGACGTCGGAATCGTGCCCCGCATGACGGGGGGCGCTGGCGCTGCTGGCGGGCCCGAGATCGATCGCGTCGGGATCGTCCGCCGCACCTTGCTGAAGGATCACTTCGTCTGCCTGCTGCGAGGCGACCACCCCGTGCTTCGGACGAAGGACGGACGAAGAGGGATCCTCTCGCTCCAAACGTTTGCTGCGCTCTCTCATGTGCTCGTCTCGCCCCGCGGCACGGGACGCGGCGTCGTCGACGAGGCGCTCGACGCGCAAGGGCTCGCGCGGCGCGTGGCGCTCCGCGTTCCGAGCTTCTTCACCGCCCTCGGAATCGTCGCGCAGAGCGACCTCGTGATGACGGGCCCGGCGGCGCTCGCCCAGGTCCTTCCCGAGCCGGGTCGCGTGGTGGCACTCGGCGCGCCTTTGCGCCTGCCGAGCCACACCGTCGAGCTGCTGTGGCACGAGCGGTTCTCGAAGGACCCCGGGCACGTATGGCTCCGCGAGGCGCTCGCCGACGTTGCCCGCACGATCACCGACGGGCTCGGGCGCGGTCCTGTGCATTCCCCGCGGCGAGGTGCCCCGACGCGACTGACACGGGTGTCAGTCAAAAGCCGCGCTGTATAGCGCGCTTGGCCGCAGCGCCGATCTCAGGTACGACCGTTGCGCACTGACACGGGCGTCTAGTTGGAGTCGCCCGCGTCACGCACGAGGAGGCCGGATGGGATCGAGCGGTGGGAAGTACTTAGCCGTTGGAATGGACGTAGGGTCGACGACGGTCAAGGCCGTGGTCGTGAACCCCGCGAACAAGGAAATCCTCTGGAGCGATTACCAGAGGCACCACACCAAGCAGCCCGAGTACGTGCTCTCGATGCTCGAGGCGATCTTCGCGGCCTTCCCCGAGCAAGCGCTCGAAAAGGGCGGCGGCGGTTGGCGCATGTTCATGACCGGCTCCGGCGCCGGCCCGCTCGGCGCAGTCACCGGCGGCAAGTTCGTGCAGGAAGTGAACGCGGTGACCCTCGCGGTGGAGCACCTCCACCCTGACTGCGGCTCGGTCGTCGAGCTCGGCGGTCAGGACGCGAAGATCATCATGTTCAAGTCCGCCAAGGAGAAGGAGGACGGCTCCGACGGCGGCAAGACCGCGGTCGCGTCGATGAACGACAAGTGCGCGTCCGGAACCGGCGCCACCATCGACAAGTGCTTCCTCAAAGTGAACGCACCGCCGGAGCTCGTCACTTCGCTCCGCTTCGACGACTCCAAGCTCCACCACGTCGCGGCGAAATGCGGCGTGTTCGCGGAGACGGACATCGTCAACTTGATCAAGAACGGTATCCCCGCGACCGAGGTCCTCTGCTCGCTCGCCGACGCAATCGTTCTCCAGAACTTGAGCGTTCTCACGCGCGGCGGCACCTTGAAGCACAAGGTCTGCCTGCTCGGCGGCCCGAACACGTACCTCCCGTTCTTGCAGGATTGCTGGCGTTTGCGCATCCCGCAGACCTGGGACGAGCGCGGCTACGACTACCCGAAGGACATCCCGATCGAAGAGCTCATCTTCGTTCCCGAGAACGCGCAGTACTACGCGGGGCTCGGCGCCGTGCTCTACGGCCTCCACGAGGAAGACCACATCGGCGTCCTCACGTCGGGCAGCATCGCCTCGCTCAACGAGTACATCACGACGGGTCGCAAGGCGCGCCTCGGTGAGAGCGCTGGCCCGCCGCTGGCGGCCACGGTCACCGAGCTCGACGAGTTCCGTGAGCTCTATCGCATTCCCAAGTTCGTCCCCGTGAAGCTCGAGCCGGGCACTGTCGTGAAGGCGGTCATCGGTCTCGACGGCGGCAGCACTTCGTCGAAGGCAGTGCTCGTCGCGGAAGACGGCACCATCCTCACGAAGGCCTACCAGCTCTCGAAGGGCAACCCGATCCTCGACACGAAGGAGCTCCTCACGCAGCTCCTCGCGTACGTCGTCGACCAGGGCTGCACGCTCGACGTCCTCGGCTTCGGCGGCACCGGCTATGCGGCCGACGTCCTCGAAGAGTGCGTACGCGCCGACGTCAACATCGTCGAGACGGTCGCGCACATGATGAGCGCCGTGCACTTCTTCGGCGACGTCGACGTCATCTGCGACATCGGCGGCCAGGACATCAAAGTTCTCTTCATGAAGAACGGCGACATTGCCAACTTCCGATTGAGCAATAGCTGCTCGGCCGGTAATGGCATGTTGCTCCAAGCGACCGCCGACTCGTTCGGTGTGCCCGTCACCGAGTTCGCCGACGTCGCGTTCAAGGCCGAGCTCGCACCGAAGTTCTCCTACGGCTGCGCAGTCTTCCTCGACACCGACCGCGTCAACTTCCAGAAGGAGGGCTACTCCAAGGAGGAGATGCTCGCCGGTCTCGCGCAAGTCCTGCCGAAGAACGTGTGGCAGTACGTCGTGCAGATCCCCCGGATGGCGGCACTCGGCACGCGCTACGTCCTCCAGGGCGGCACGCAGTACAACCTCGCGGCCGTCAAAGCGCAGGTCGACTACATCAAGGAGCGCGTCCCCGGCGCGCAGGTCTTCGTGCACCCGCACACGGGCGAAGCCGGCGCGATCGGCGCGGCGATGGAGACCCTCCGCGTCGTCAAGCGCAAGGGCAAGACGAGCTACATCGGAATCCAGGCCACGCTCGATCTCGAGTACTGGACGAAGAACGACGAAGAGACCGTCTGCCACTTCTGTCCGAACGAGTGCAAACGCACGTTCATCGACACGAAGCGCCCCGACGGCTCGACCAGCCGCTACATCGCCGGCTTCTCCTGCGAGAAGGGCACCGTCGAATCCAAAGAAGCGATGATCGCGCTCGTCGCCGACCGCAAGAAGATCGCCGACGAGTTCCCGAACTGCGTCGACTACGAGGCGAAGCGCGCGTTCAACCACTTCTACAAGCCTGTCCCGCAGCCCGCGCAGGGTGCGCCGGTCGAGGACATCGAGGTCAAGAAGGGCTTCTTCGGAACGCGCCGCGTGAAGGTCACGCGCCCGTTCCAACGCTCGAGCGAAGAGTCGTGGAAGGCGCGCGAGAAGGTGCGCATCGGCATGCCGCGCGTGCTGAACATGTACATGACGGCGCCCTGGTTCCGGACGTACTTCGAGTCCTGCGGAATCAAGAAGCAGCACGTCATCTTCAGCGAGCCGACCACCGAAGAGATGTGGGTCGAGGGTGGAAAGTACGGCTCGATCGATCCGTGCTACCCGAGCAAGGTCGCGCAAGCGCACCTCCACTACCTGCTCTTCAAGGAGCACGATCCGGAAAACCGGAAGGCGCTCAAGTACATCTTCTTCCCGATCCTCACGCACGTGACGTCCTTCGTCTCCGACACGATGGACAACGCTGCGTGCCCCATCGTCGCCGGCGCGCCCGACGTCATGAAGGCCGCGTTTACGAAGGAGGTCGACTTCTTCGCGACGCGCGGCATCGAGTACCTCGATCCTGCGATCTCGTTCATGGAGCCCACGCTCATGGCGAAGCGCATGTTCGCGACCTTCGGCCCGCGCCTCGGCATCACCGAGGACGAGAACGATCACGCCTGCCGCGAAGCATGGAAGGCGCTCGAGATTTTCGAGAAGGACGTTCAGGAGAAGGGCCGCGCGATCCTCGAGACCGTCGAGGCAGAGGACCGCGTCGCCATTCTCTTGATTGGGCGCCCTTACCACTCGGACCCGGGTCTCAACCACGGCATCCCCGAGGAGTTCCAGGTCCGCGGCTACCCGATCCTCAGCATTCGCTCCATCCCCAAGGATCGTGAGTACCTCGATCGCTACTACAAGGACGAGCTCGAGAGCGGGGCCATCAAGTCACCGCTCGAGCTCAATCACGTTTGGCCGGAGAACTACTCGGCCAACAGCGCGCAGAAGGTCTGGGCCGCGGTCTTCGCAGCTCACCACCCGAACGTGGTCGTGCTCGATCTCTCGAGCTTCAAGTGCGGTCACGACGCGCCGACGTACGGTCTCATCGACTCGATCATCGAGAAGAGCAAGACGCCCTACGCCGCGCTTCACGACATCGACGCGAACAAGCCGTCGGGCTCGATCAAGATTCGCGTGAAGACGTACGTGCACGCGCTCAAGCTCCACGAGGAGCGTCTCCAGGACGCTTCGAAGCGGACCGACCAGCTGCTCGTCGCGCTCGATCGCAAGCGCATCGAGCTCCTCGAGCTTCGCCAGGCGCAGCTCGCAGCGAGGAAGCAGCAAGATCCCGAGATCGTCGCGACGCTCGAGGCGCTCCGCGCCAAGGTCGCCGCGTACGAGGCACCGAACGTCGTCGTCGAGCGCGAGCTCGCGGTGAACACCGGCGTCATCCAGCTCGGACGCAAGAAGGATGGCGGCGTGGTTGCAATCGCGCCTTCGCAAAAACTGACGCAGCAGCACGCAGTCGAAGTCGTGGCCCAGGAAGGGGAGTGAGAGACATGAATCAGACGAACGGCACCACCGCGAGCACCAAGACGAAGCTTCCGATTTTCGACATCGAGGGTGAGCTCAAGAAGTTCGAGGCCGAAGAGAAGAAGCGCCTCGGCCTCGACACCCAGACCGAGCAGTGGCTCGAGAAGATGGCCGGCCTCGATTTCAAGAAGAGCGAGAAGGCGACCATCACCTTGCTCGTCGGCGGCCTCACGCTCGCGCACGATCAGATCGTGACCGGCGGCTTCCGCGGCATTGGCTACAACGTCGTGACGCTCGATTCACCGAGCAACGACGCGCTGCAGATCGGCAAAGAGTTCGGCAACCGCGGCCAGTGCAACCCGACCTACTTCACCGTCGGAAACCTGGTGCAGTACCTCATCATCCTGCGCGACAAGCACGGCATGACGGCCGAGGACATCGTGAAGAAGTACGTCTTCCTCACGGCCGGCGCGTGCGGTCCCTGCCGCTTCGGCATGTACGTCACCGAGTACCGCAAGGCGCTCCGTGACGCCGGCTTCGACGGCTTCCGCGTCATGCTGTTCCAGCAGACCGGTGGTCTCAAGCAGGCCACCGGCGAGGAGAGCGGGCTCGATCTGTCGCCGGCCTTCTTCTGGGCCATCGTCAAGTCGCTCGTGGCGGGCGACGTGATGAACGCGATGGGCTACCGCCTGCGCCCCTACGAGATCAACGCGGGCGACACCGATCGCGCCCTCGAGCAGTGCAAGAAGGTGATCTACGACGCCCTCAAGGCGCGGACGAACATCCTGCACGCCCTGTGGAAGTGCAAGCCGATCCTCGCCTCGGTGAAGGTCGACCGCACGCTGCCGAAGCCGAAGGTCAGCATCATCGGCGAGTTCTGGGCGATGACCACCGAGGGCGACGGCAATTACCAGCTGCAGCGCTTCCTCGAGAGCGAGGGGGCCGAGGCCGACATCCAGCTCGTCACCGCGTGGATCCTCTACACGATCTGGGAGTCGCGCCGAGACACCATCGAGCGCAAGGATCTCAAGGCGCAAGACACGTCGAAGTTCGGACTCGGCGGCATGGGCACCTTCGGCGCGATGAAGCAGATCATCGCGGTGACGGCGGCCGACAAGCTCGTTCGCGTGGCCTTCCACTCGTTCGCGTACGCCGGCGGCCTGTACGGCTACCACCTGCCCGACATGGAGGCGATCGCGGACATCTCGCACGAGTACTACTCGAACGATCTCCGCGGCGGCGAAGGCCACATGGAAGTCGGCAAGCTCATCATGAACGTCATTCACTCCAAGGCGCACATGACGCTGAGCGTGAAGCCCTTCGGCTGCATGCCGAGCGCAGGCGTCAGCGACGGCGTGCAGTCGGCCATCACCGAGAAGTTCCCCGGGTCGATCTACTGCCCCGTCGAGACCAGCGGCGACGGCCGCGTGAACTTCTACTCGCGCGTCCAGATGTACCTCTTCAAGGCCAAGCAGGCGGCCGTGGCGGAGTACGAGAAGGCGCTCGTGGATCACGGCATCACGAAGGAGCAGGTCGAGGCCTTCTTGGAAGCCAACCCGAAGTACGCGAGCTCGCTCCACAAGGCCCCGCACAGCTACGCCGGCAACTGCGCCGACCTGGCCGCGGAGATCGCGCCCTTCATCACCCAGACGCGCTCCACGCGTTGGAAGAACAAGCTCACGTCGGTGTTCACGAAGTCCCGTGAAGCCGCCGTGAAGAGCCCGCACCTCGTCATCAAGATGGTCCGCGGTGCAGTCGACTCGGCGCCCGAAGTGGTCGCCCGAGTGAAGGAAGACATCGTCGCCTTCAAGGAAGAACGCAAGGCGACGAAGGCGAAGGCCGCGAAAGCTGCCAAATCAAACCGCGCGGAAGTTCAGGCGACGGCGTAGTACCGCTCAACTCACCACCAAGCTGAGAGAGGCGGCGGGGCGATCGAAAGATCGCTCCGCCGTTTTCTATTGGCGGGTGGGGGAGGGGGTGGCGCGGGACGGATCGCGAGCGGGCGGCGAGTCGCGGGCGCCGGCAGGGGTCCCCTGCGCTTCGTCGTCCCGCGCGGTGAGGGGATGGCGCTGGGCAACCATGGACATCGGCGTTCGGGTTTGTTTGGACCGCGCGGGGGACGACTCGCGGTTCCCCTGGCGTCGCCCGCGACTCGCCGCCCACTCGCTTCGTTTGCCTACTCGGCCGTTGGGGTCCGGTGACTCAGTGCACAGTGCCAATCCGCAGTCACGAATCGGAGTGGTTCAGTTCCTTCGCCGACAGCTTATGGAGCGCAAACAACGCAGTGACCGTCGTGTCGTCCCGCTGAGCGATCTTCTCCAGGAAGGACTGGGGCGCGACCTAGCTTCGCTTGTTGACCTTGAGGTGCCACACCTGCGCCTCGGTCTTCAGATTCTGATGGGCAATGTGATTGAGATGGCAGAGGAGCAATCCAACGGCTCGAATCGGGTTGTGGCCTTCTCCCGAAGTGACCACGAGCGTCAGCCGCGTCTGGGCTAGCACCGACATCTCGCGAGGCAGCGCGAGCAATCGGTGATCGTTGGTCACGAGGCCGTCCCACCCGTCTTGATGAAGCCTGCGAAAGACTTCCCAGTCGCTCAGCGTCGCCATGTCCTTCGCCACGTGGAAGATCGGAACGAGCTCGACCCGCGTGATGATCTCGGAGAACGTTGCCAGTACCGGCGCCGGAGAATTGTGATCTATCGCGAAACGCAGCTTCGCGGGCTCCGGCTGCGCGACGGCCACTACGCCGCCCGGATGGCGAGATTGGCTTCGAGCTGGGCTTCGAGCTCGATCGACTGGACGACCTGCGCCTCACTCACGAACGGATACAGCTTGAGCACGGTGGAGATCTCCATGCCCTCGCTGACGAGGGAGAAGAGCGCGCACGTCTCCAACCGTGTTTCCCGAACGTGAGGAGAGCCAGACAGTCGGCCGGGCTCGATTCGTAGCTCGGGTCGAGGCCGCGCGAGATCGGGCCCAAGCGAGCCCTCGCTCGTCGTGAACGGGGCCACCAGGTTCAACGTCTCTGCCACGAGCGTCTGTCCGCCGAGCGTCTCGGGCCCCGCCGGGCCTTCGACGTGAAGCATCCCATCGGCGTCGACCCACACGCTCGTTTGGTCGGCGCGCCACAACGGCTCACGAAGCGCGCTGAGGCGCGCGAGCGCGAGGCGGATGGTCTTCATGCTCGTGGCAGGAATCTCGGGGCCGTGTCGTGGGTCTTCTTCTGTCGCAGCCAATAGATGACGCGAAGTGCCATGAGGTCCGAGTACGACCAAAGCTTCACTCTGCTGGCCGACACGCTCGGCACGAGCACCGCGTTGCGCGACCAGTAATGAACGGTCGAGAGCGGCACGCCGGAGAGAGCGGATGCACGCCGGCCGTTGTATGCACCCGTGCTGGACATGACCTCAGCGTAGGGGAAGTGGGCTGAAAGGGCCAAGGGCGCACGGCACAACCCCCCGGCTATTCGAGGGAGTCGGAAAGGCGCGTTCGGCCCGCGCTGGAAGAACAAGCTCACGTCGGTGTTCACGAAGTCCCGTGACGTCGCGAAGAGCCCGCACCTGGTGATTAGATGGTCCGCGGTACAGTCGACTCGGCGCCCGAAGTGGTCGCCCGAGTCAAGGAAGACATCGTCGCCTACAAGGAAGAGCGCAAGGCGACGAAAGCGAAGACCGCAAAATCTGCCAAATCAAACCGCGCGAAATTCCAGGCGACCGGCGTAGTACCGCTCCACTCACCGACAGCTGAGAGGCGGCGGGGCGATCGAAAGATCGCCCCGCCGTTTTCTCTTTGTCATCCTGAGCGAAGCGAAGGATCTCCCGAGTGTCCGGACCGTGCTGGGGATGGCGCGGGGGGGTGCGAGTCGCGGGCGGCGGCCGGGGCCCCGACGCTGTGTCGCCCCCCGCGCGGTGAGCGGTGGCGTCTAGCACCCGGGACATCGTCGTTCGGGCTTGCTTGGGCCCACATCCCGCGAGACCTGAGCCCTCCTCGAGGCGAACCCGAAGTACGCGAGCTCGCTCCACAAGGCCCCGCACGCGTACGCCCGCAACGGATCCATTTCGCTCGCAGCCCGGCAGAACACCGAAACCGGGGCGCCGCTTCGCCGTAGTCACCCGATGCCTTTCAGCTCAGTTGTGTATGCAGGTCCCATCGCGCGCATTGCGTCGGGGTCCAGATGACCGGCGTGTGCGGCGGCCTACTGGGAACCGAGCCCCAGATCCTCGTCTCCGCGACGTTGCTCACATGGGTGATGATCGTGGCTTCGAGCTTGATGCGAACGCGGTTCTGGGAGCCGTCGGGCATGAAGGTCGCTCTCGGCAACCGCGACCAAGTCCCCGAGCCCTCGCCCTTGGCGGCGCGCGCTGATCGCGCGGCCAAGAACATGCTCGAGAACCTGGTGCTCTTTGGTTGCCTGATTTTCGCCGCGCGGTTCGCAAACGCGCCGCAGGATCGTGTTCTTCTGGGCGCACGGATCTTCCTCTGCGCGCGCATCGCCTACGTCCCGGTCTACCTCGCCGGTGTCACGCACCTTCGGACGCTCGTCTGGACCGTGAGCGTGGTCGGCTTGGGCATCATCGGCGTTGCCGCACTCTGATTCGAACGAC
>CAXSGV010000055.1:619-9473 GCA_964236615.1 uncultured Polyangiaceae bacterium | reverse complement strand
AACGGTACGAGGCCTCCGACGCCCACGGCGACGACCGCGAGGCCATCGGCCCGGGAGGCTTGCGTCGAGCTTCCGCGCCGGCTACTCGGCGCTGTTCATGGGAGCACTCACGTACCGCTCGGGCGCCTTGGCTCGGGCGATCCAGCCGCTCGTGACCGATCCCGGTGCCGCGGTCGTTCCCGCCGCGAACGTCCTGGCCTCGCTGCTCGATCTCCGCGGCAGCGTGGAGCTCGCCGACGTGCTCTCGCAGCGCTTTCAGGGGGCCGCCCTCGCGCCGGTGCCGTTCACGCGGGCTGCCGAAGCGCGCACCCACCTCGCCGCGATCGAAGCGGACATCACCTTGCGCCTCGCGAGCCCGTTCACCGATCGACCGCGCTTGCCGGATGCCCAGGCGATGCACGCGGCCCTCGTGGGGGCCGCACCCGCGTCGGAAGCCACGCTGAGCGCGCTCGCGGCACCGTTCCGAGAACGCACCGTCTCTTTGGTCGAGCGCGTCCGCGCCCAGATCGCCGAGGTGCGCGCGCTCTTCGCCGACGACGTCGCGGACGCGGATGCGGGGGCGGCGCGTGTCATCGCGCTCGATCGCGTGCTGGTAGCGGCAACCAGCGAAGGGCTCGCGCGCACGCTCTCGCGGCTCGGCGCGGCGATGGAAGCGGCTGTCGTGCGTGAGCTCACGGTCGCGACGAAAGCGCTCCCGGCAAACGCGGGCGTCGACGACGTTGCGACGTGGCTCGGCGAAGGCGGGTGCTTGCGCGCACACGTCGACTGCATGAGCGCCGTCACGCGGGCTGTGTTCGCGCACGAGCGCGCGGTGCTGGAAGCTCTCCTCCTACGCGCGGCGAGGGGGGCGTCGTGAGGCACCTCCTGAACCGCTTCGCGATCTTGCTCTCGTCGAGCTTCGGGCTCGCCGCGATCCTGCGCGCCGCGACGTTTTACGCCGGCGTCGACAGTCTCGCGCTCGCGCTCGTCTTGCTGATGGCGTTCGTGCTCGTGGCCGCGACCCTCGAGCTCGCCCTGCGCACCGGTCGCTTCGAGGCTCTCGACCGCGAGCTCCGCGCGTTGCCCGCCCCGGCATCCGCTGAATCCGTGTCCGCGTGCAGCCCCGCTTTGCGTGTGCTCTTGCGCGGTCGCATCGAGCACATCGCCACGCCGACGAGCGCGCCTTCCTTTGCGCCCTACGTCGTCGGTCTGCTCGTCATGCTCGGTCTGCTCGGCACCTTCCTCGGTCTCTTCGAGACGCTGCGTGGCGCTCGCGAAGCGCTCGCGTCGAGCACCGATGTCGACGCGTTGCGGTCGGGTCTTGCGCGCCCCATGCTCGGCCTGACGCGAAGCTTCGGGACGTCCGCCGCCGGTGTGTCGTCGTCGGCCGCGCTCGGTCTCGCGCTCGTCTTTGCGCGTCGCTCGGAGGCGCGCTTCGTGCGGTCGCTCCAGGTCTACGCGGCAGGTCCTCTCGCGCGACTCACCGTTCCTCAGCGCACGCTCGCAGCGCTCGAGGCCTTGGTCGCTCAGGGCGCGTCGTTGCCACGCGCCGCGACGAGCCTCGAGCACGCGACGAGCCGTCTCGCGCATCTCGAGACGACGTGGCGCGACGCGCACGCCTCGGCCGCGAGTGAAACGGCGCGCGCGATCGCCGAAGCGACGCGAGCCGTCGGCGCGTCGCTCGAGGCTGCGGTCGTGCGTGTCGGCCCGGCAACGCGCGAGGTGCTCGAGCCGCTCGTCCGTGAGTCGATCGCGGGCACGACCGCGAAGGTCGCCGAGCTCGTGGCGACGACGGCGCGCGTCCTCGACGACCACGTCGGCGAGGTGCGCTCGACCTACGCTGCGCATACCGAAGCGCTCCACGCGCGCCACGAGGCGGACGCCAAAGCGATGCACGCGCGCGACGAGGCGCACGTCGAAGCGCGCCGCGTTGCCGACGAAGCACACGTCCTCGCCGTGCGCGCTCGCGACGAGGAGCACATCGAACGTCTTCAGACTGCGATGGGCAAGCTCGCCGACGCCGAGCGCGGGCGCGCCTCGGTGCTTGCCGCGCACTGGGACGAGCTCAGCGCCTCGATGAGCGCGGCCTCGGAGAAGGTGCACGCCGCCGCGGGCACGGCAATCGGAGAGGGGCATGAGCAGTTAGCGGGCCTCGTCGCCCGCCACGAGGAGCTGGGGGCGCGCGTCGACACGCTCGTTCGCGCTCTCGGGGAGGCAAGTGCTTCTTCCGCAAAAATCGCCGAAGAGCGAAGCGCGCGCCTCGACGTGCACGCGGCCGAGCTCGCTCAGCAGCTCGCCGCCACCGCGCGCGTGGTGGGGGAGTCGGCCGATCTCCTCCGCGCGGGCGGTGGGGAGCTCGGCGCCGTTGCCGAAGCGTTCGGGGTCGCCGTCGACCGCCATCGCGACGCCTCGACCGCTTGGCTCGAGAGCCTCGGCGCCATCGACGTCGCCGTCGAGCAAGCGAGTGAGCGCGTCGCTGCGGGCGCATTGTCGGAGACGCTCACGCGCATGCACGAGGCCTTCGAGCGCCAGGTGCAGATCGAGCTCGAGCTCTTCACGCAGCTTCGTGCGTTGCGCGGTCTTCCCCCGCCGCCGCCCCCTCAAGAGCACCGCGGAAAAACCGATGCTCCTGCCTGAGGACGAGCTCGAAACCGAGGCGCCGATCTGGCCGGCGTTCGGCGATCTCATGAGCTGCCTCTTCGGGCTCTTCGTCTTGTTTTTCGTGTGGGCGATCGCGATTCAAGTGTCGCTCACCAAGGATCTCGAGAAGGAGCGCGCGACGCGCATCGCGGAGACCTCGCGGCTCGAAGCGCTCGAGCATGCGCTCGCCGGGCCACTGGCGGACGGACGCATCACGCTCGTCGGCGGGCGCATCGGCATTCGCGGAAGCGTGCTCTTCGATCTCAGCTCCGCGCGCTTGAAAGAGGACGGCATCGCGTTGCTACGCGACATCTCGGGCGCGCTGAAGGCGTACCTCGCGCAGCGAAACGAGCTTCTGATGGTGAGCGGGTTCACCGATGACGTTCCGTTTCACGTATCGCCCGGCGGATTTCGCGACAACTGGGAGCTCTCGGCGGAGCGCGCGTTGACCGTCACGCGTGCGCTCGAAGACGACGGAGTTCCGCGCGCGGCGCTCTTCGCGGCCGGCTTCGCCGACAACCAACCGGTGGCGCCGAACTCCACCCCCGAGAACCGCGCGAGGAACCGTCGCGTCGAGATCGCGCCCGTTCCGCGCACGCTCGCCCCGTGAGCACCGGTTCGGAAGGCACGGCCGTCGTCGTAAACGACGCGACCGACATCGAAGCGAGCGATCCCGACGACGCCGTCGCCACGCGAAGCGCGCTCGCTGCGCTCTTGCGCGCCGGCGTGCGAGCGTTCGACCCCGGCGGCGTCCACTTGGTCGAGTCTCTCTTGCGACGCGGCAACGAGCTCGACGCGTCGGCCCGCGCTCGTCTCCATGCGCGCGCGGGGGCACGCGCGAGCGAGCTCGCAGCCTCGTTCGCCGCGGCGCGCCGTCGCGCCGAGATCGCGCTGGCGGACGTCCCCCAGGACGCACCCGGACGCGCCACGCTTGCGGCCGCTCTCGACGCCGGTGAGCTCGCGCACGTCGTGCGTGCGGCGCGGAGGTTGGCAGGTCAGCCGCGTCGTTGGCGCGCGGACGCCACGACGACGGCGCACCGCGCCCACCACGCGTTCCTTCGCTACGAGTCCGCGCGGGACTCGCTGGCGGCTTCGATCGAGATCGCGCGGGCGCTCGACGCCGTGTCCGAGCTTGCGGGCCCGTACAACGCGTCGTCGCTCGCCGCACGCGCGCTCGGCGAGCTCGCGGAGCTTTGCCCCGCCTATGTTCGGGCGCAGATCGATCGCTTGGAGGATCTCGGCGCGCTCTTGGCGCTTCCCGCGGAGCCCGCTCGACGCTCTCGACGCCCGCGCAAGTAGCCCGAGGGTGTCGAGGGGGCACGCGCGCTCCGCGATGCCATGCCGTGCATACGGCTCGCGTACTCACGCTCCTCAGCTACTTCTTGGTGCGCCGTTCTTTCAGCCAGCGTTTGATCGAGTCTTCGCTTGGCGTGCTCGCGACCGACTCGTCCTTCTTGCTCTTCTCCGACGGGCACGAAGCCAGTCCGTAGAAGGCTTTCTTGTCGACGATGCGGCCCGTCCGGCGATCGTAGATCGCTATCTCGGGCGCGAGCATCGTCAGCGGCGCCGAGCTGATCGCGCCGGTTCGCGGGTCTTGGTATTTGCATATCGGACCCGGGACGCTGGATATCTCGCCGCTCTCTTTGGCAATCCAATCGACGTTGCGCATCGTCGTCGCGTTGCCGAACGCTTCGCTTTCGAGGCCGAGCCACACGAGGTTCGGCGGCGAGCTCGGCGCGGGCTCCGTGCCGAGCTTCATCGGCTTTCCGACTCCCGACCTCAACCTGACCGAGATGTACTTCTGCTCCGGGATCTCCGTCGTGTACGACCCGGTCGGCGTCGCGAGCGCCATCGCGATCCCTGGCTTGAGATTCGTGCTTCCGGGGCTCACGACGTCCTTCACCGGCATCGCACCGATCGCGTCGCCCATGTCGAAGTCCAGATGGAGCTTCCCGACGGGCGCGTACTCCTTGCCGCGAACGGTGATTGTCGTTCCGGCCGGCACGGAGTCGAAGTCGAGCGTGAGCATCGCGCCTTGGAGGTCGGAGGCGCACGTCAGAGGCGAGTCAGGCCCTCCGAGCTTCCCATCGACCCACCCGTAGCGTTTCAGCTCCTTCGGCTTCTTCTTGCAAGCCGTGCCGAGGCAGAGGAACCCGACTGCGAACGCCCAGAAGAACACCGTCGAACCGTACCGACCAAACCACGCGCTCATCGGCTCATGCCCCCTTTTGACGAGATTACGCTCGATGTGGCTCCGCGCGGATAGCTGACGCCCGTGAGGCGGTCGCTGAGCTCCCACAGCTTCTCCGCCGCGTGCGTCCGGCGGAACGGGGATTGACTCAACGGAGTCACCGCGGGAAGAGCCCTGCCATGGCTGACCCGCGGTTCGAGGCCGCCTTGCGCGCGGCGTTCGGAGACGACCTCGCGAAGACCGATCCCGTGCTTCGTCGCTCCGATCGCGCCGATTACCAGGCGGACGTCGCGATGGCGCTCGCCAGGAAGCTCGGCAAGCCGCCGCGCGACGTCGCCACCGCGATCCTCGAGCACCTCGACCTCTCGGGCATCTGCGAGACGGTCGAGATCGCGGGGCCCGGCTTCATCAACCTCACGCTCTGTCCGGAGTGGCTCGCGCGCGCGGCCGGTGAGCTCGCGCGTGATCCGCAGCTCGGCATCGTGCTGTCGTCCGCGCCCGAGACGGTGGTCATCGACTACTCCGCGCCCAACGTCGCGAAGGAGATGCACGTCGGCCACGTACGCAGCACCGTCCTCGGCGACAGCCTTTCGCGCGTCCTCGAGGCGCTCGGTCACCGCGTCGTGCGACAGAACCACGTCGGCGACTGGGGCACGCCCTTCGGGATGCTCATCGAGCACCTCCTCGACCTCGGCGAAGAGGCGGCGCTCGCGACGTCGATCACCGATCTCGATGCATTCTACAAGGGCGCACGCGCGAAGTTCGACGGCGACCCTGCGTTCGCGGACCGCTCGCGGCAACGCGTCGTGCTGCTGCAGAGCGGCGACCCCGCGACGATGCGGCTGTGGCACCTCCTCACGGACGCCTCGAAGCGCTATTTCGGCGCGGTCTACGAGAAGCTCGGCGTGAAGCTGAAGGACGAGGACATCCGCGGCGAGAGCTTCTACAACGCCATGCTGCCGGACATCGTGAGCGTGCTCGAGGGCAAGGGGCTCACCGAGAAGAGCGACGGCGCGCTCTGCGTGTTCCCCGACGGCTTCACCAACAAGGACGGTGCTCGCCTTCCGCTGATCGTCCGCAAGCAGGATGGCGGCTACGGGTACGCGGCCACCGATCTCGCCGCCCTCCGCCTGCGCACGCAGACGATCGGCGCGACGCGCCTCCTCTACGTGGTCGGCGCGCCGCAACAGCAGCACTTCGCCATGGTGTTCGCCGTCGCCAAGGCCGCTGGCTGGCTGGCGGAGCCGGCGCGGGCCGAGCACGTCGCGTTCGGCTCGATCCTCGGCCCCGACAAGAAGATGTTCAAGACGCGCGCGGGCGGGACGGTGAAGCTCGCCGAGCTGATCGACGAGGCAGTGCAGCGCGCAGCGGCGGCTGTGAAGGAGAAGAACCCGGCGCTTCCGGACGCCACGCGCGCGGTGGTGGCGCGGCAGGTCGGAATCGGCGCCGTGAAGTACGTCGACCTCTCGAGCGATCGCATCAAGGACTACGTCTTCGACTGGGACCGAATGCTCGCGTTCGAGGGCAACACCGCCCCCTATTGCCAGTACGTGCATGCGCGCGTGCGCTCGATCTTCCGCAAGGCCGACGCGGCCGATGTGGCAGCGGCATCGCCTCCCTTCGTGCTTCGCGAGCCGCCGGAGCGCGCGCTCGCGCTCGAGCTGCTCGGGCTTGGCGGCGCGGTGGCGTCCGTCGGCGACACGCTGCAGCCTCACAAGCTCGCGACGTACCTGTTCGCCGTCGCTTCGTGCTTCAACACGTTCTATGGGGACGAGCGCTGCTCCGTGCTCAAGGCGAACGACGTCGCGACGCGGCTATCGCGCCTCGCGCTGGCCGATCTCACGGCGCGCGTGCTCTCGAAGGGGCTCGACCTCCTCGGGATCGAAGCGCCCGAAGAGATGTGAGCCTTTCCACCTCCTCTTCGACGACGACGACTGCGCACCGAATGACGGATCGCGCGCGGCGCGGTACAACTGGTTTTCGGTATGGGCAGCAACGTCGTCAACCTGAACAAGTTTCGTAAGAAGAAGCAGCGCGAAGCGAAAGTGAAGCAGGCGGATAGCAATCGCATCCGCCATGGCCGCACGCAGGCTGAAAAGGACGGCGAGCTCGCGGAGCGTGCGCGAGCCCAGCGCGCGTTGGAAGCCAAGCGTCTCGATCACGGGACCGGCGACGACGCAGTTGCCATGGCCCCGGAGAGAACGGACGAACCTCCGAAGTAGCCGAGAGTAAGATGCGGCCGATGAGGACCTTCTTGCCGTTTGGCTTGGGCGCGACCGCGGCGATCGGGCTCATGGTCTTCACGGCGTGCTCGTCGGATGCCACGACCCCGACGACGCTCTCGCCGATCGACGCCGGGCCGGGGGGTGGTCCCGACGATGCGGCAGCCATCCACGAGGCCGGTGATGCGGCCCTCGATCCTTGTCCCAGCGGATGGATCTGTCCGGCAAAGCCCGTCTACAGCTCGCGCGTTGGCGCCTGGTACACGAACATCTGGCGAAAACCGAACAGCGTCGCGCCGCCGGCCGAATACTTCTCCTGGACCGAAACCCGCTACCGACCGTCGATGGGGTTTTACGACAGCGACGATGCGGTCGCCGTCACTGCACACCTCGATCAGATGACGAGCGCGGGCATCGATTTCATGATCGTCGACGGGACGAACGGCTACGCGACGACCTTGGCGAAGGACACCGATCTCCTGGTTCACACGGACCTCGCGCGTCCTCCGGCCATGCGCGTGCCCATCGCGTTCGCGCTCGGCGCCAACCTTTGGGGCTCGGGCACGACTCCGGAGGCGCAAGCGATCGCGAACCATCAAGCCGAGGTCGACAAGGCGATTGCCGACTTCGCGAACAACACGACGACGAGCTACAAATATTTCCCCGAGCTGAATGCCTCCGCGGGAAAGGAGACAATCGACCGCGCCTATTTCCGCTGGGAAGGTCTCCCACTGCTCGTCGTGTACAACTCGTTCGGGCCCGGTGGCAAAGGCCTCACGTGGACGGATCCGCGCCTGTCGGTCCGCAACGCGACCGGCGTCGTGCACCCGAACGACGACTCCGTGAAGACCTATGGCGCCCTCGGTTGGTGGGGGTGGACGACCGAGTACCCGCAGTTGCTGACGCAAGAGGAAGTCGGCGTCGTGGCTGGCGCCGACAACGTGCACCGTGGCTGCGCGGGCTGCACCTACGTGCTCGATCGCGAGAACGGCGCGCTGTTCGAGCGGGAGTGGTTGCGCGCGATCAAGCAAAACCCCAAGGCGATCGTGCTCAGCTCATGGAACGATTTCGTCGACGAGACCGCGATCGAGCCGGCATCGCCGTCGAAGGCCGGCGCCCCCGCGTACACCGACTCGTACGGCGACGAGGTTCCCGACTGGTACTTGCAGATGACACGCGGCTACAGCCAATTGCGTGTTGGCTTCATCGACGGGTACGTCTACGCCGAGGAGGGCAGCACCACGAGCTACCGCGTCGTGAACCGCACCTGGCAGGCCGAGCCGAAGATGCCGCACAAGCAACCGGTCATTCGCGTGCCCGCAGGCACGCTGAGCGCGCTGATGAACCGCTGACGCCTCGATCGGCCCCCCCTCCGGCTCGGGTCGGTCAGCGCGGGCGCGTCAGGGACGGAGCGGCTGTGAACGGATGGTGATGCATCCCTCGCTTTCCGCTCATTTTTCGGCTCCCGAGGACGGCATGGCCATTGCTGTGCGGTGAATATGCTTCGACGTGTCGCTGCGGGCGCTCTCTTTCTCTTCGTGCTGACACCGGCGACGGTCCAGGCCTTCGATTGGGACGACCACCACCACAGCAGCAGTCACAACAGCAGCTCGGGGGGTGACGGGTGCGGCTCGTCGTCGTCCGATTCGTCGACGCACCCATCGCCCACGCCCTCCTCGCCGGCGCCGAAGCCCACGGCGTCGTCGCACAAGCGCGTGTTCGTCACGCACGAGACCTTCTCTGGCGCGCTCGGCGGTGTCGCCGCTGCGGACGCGCAGTGCCAAGCGTCGGCGAAGGCACGCGGTCTCACGGGCGTGAGACC
>CAXSGV010000055.1:0-609 GCA_964236615.1 uncultured Polyangiaceae bacterium | reverse complement strand
CACGCGTGGATCTCGGACGACGTGACGGACGCATACGATCGCGCGACCGCTGGGCCTTGGTACACGGTCAGCGATCAGCTCGCCTTCCCGACCAAGGCTAGCCTGCGCCACGCGCCCGCCGCGCAGCTGCTCGACGAAACCGTTGGTGGCCCCGAAGGCTCCACATCCACGCGCGTCTGGTCGGGCAGCGACGCCGCCGGCGGCTCGACGGGCGACGACTGCGACGGATGGACGAACGCGACCTCTGAAGTCACCGCGACGACGGGAACGACGCTTCGCTCGGATGTCGAGTGGGGCGGCGGCGGCGAGCCACTGCGCTGCAATGAGAAGGCGAAGCTTCTCTGCTTTCAGCAGTAGCGAATCGCTCCTCTACAACTTGTCTGGCGATAGCTCCGGTGCGCTCATCTCGCCCCAATGGTGCACCGCGTTGTCGCGCTCGACGGCGCCGAGGGCTACCGCCGTTTGGAGCCAGGCCTCGACGCGTTCGTTGAGCGTGCGCTGATCGACGAGCTCGGCAGGGACCTCGCCGCTGTCGATGGCGATGTCCATCTCGGGCTGGCTGCTCCTTCCGATCGTGGCAAGCGCGACGCGATCGATGCGTGTCGGCGG
>CAXSGV010000054.1:20065-20858 GCA_964236615.1 uncultured Polyangiaceae bacterium | reverse complement strand
CGTCGGCTCCAAACCCGGAAGCCTCGATGCGCGCTACCGACGCACCGACGCAAGGCGAGAGCTCGAGCCTCCGTGCGAGCACCGCGTAGCAACCGCGCACCGAAGCCGTCGCCATCGAGAAGCGCCCGCCGACGCCAGGCGCACCCGCTAGCTCCTCGGACCGAGCGAGCCACACGGCCCCTTCGCCCTCGATGCGCAAGCGAGCCCAAGGCCGAAACGAGACCGCAATGCCTGCGCCGAAGCCTGCGCCTGGAATCGACCCCGCGTCCGCGACGAGCATCGCCCCGAGCCCGACCACGCGACCTCGTCCAGACGACGAGCTGCTCGTCTCCATCGTCGACGTTGCCGTGGACGAGGACGGCGACGTAGGTGACGTAGGCGACGTCGATTTGGACGCGCCGCGAGCGGGCCCCAGCGCAGGCACGGTCACGGGCGCGTCCGACGGCGTCTCTTCCAACGACGACGCAGCCGTCGCCCCATCACCGCGTACCGCGCTCAACGCGAGGATCGCGGCAGCCCCCTCGATCGCGAGCGCGCAGGTGCTCGCGGAGAACACACGCCTCCCCTCCCCGCCGCGCGCATGCCCGACACGAGCCCGGTCGGCGACGCGGGTCGCTGCGCGCAGCTCAAAGGCTCGTGCGATCTCGTCTTGCAGGACTGCCCGACGGGCAAGGAGTGCATCGTCGTGGCTGCGGCGAGCGGTAACGAGCTCACGGCCGCGTGCCAGCCTGCGGGCTCGGGCAACAAGCCCGACGGCGCGAAACGCTGCCCTGATCAAGCCAACGAGTCTGTC
>CAXSGV010000054.1:15825-20055 GCA_964236615.1 uncultured Polyangiaceae bacterium | reverse complement strand
TCGACCTCGCCCCCTCGCTCTCCCGCGATGGCCTCGACCCGTGCCACCAGAGCGGGCGCCGCGGCGCACTCGCCCGGCCCGGCCCAGGCGATCCGTGTGCCGCTACCCGCGGGCGCCGCGGCGCGAGATGGCACACTCGTGACCGCAGTCGCGAGCAAAACCATCGAGAAAACAAGCCGCCGCCGCATCGTGCGTCAGCCCATCGCAAGTCACACGCCAACCCGCGTGGGTCATCACCGCTCACACGGGGCACGGCCCACCGAACGCGCCGAAGAAGCGCGCGATCCAGATCCCGATCAAGAGCGCGAGCAGCACCTGCCCGATGCGCTTGACGACGATGCTCTTGTCGAGCGCAACGAAGTCACCGCGCCGCGCGTAGCTCGCGAGCTGCACGATCGCGATCACGCCGACGTACGGATCGATCAGAAACCAGAGGGGGTGCATCGTCGTCGCGCCTGCGAGATCGCCACCGAGGGCGAGCCGCGTCGCACGCGTGATGCCGCACGAAGGGCATGGCACCCCGAGCGCGATGCGCATCGGACACAACGCCGGAAGCGAAGTGACGAAGACGAGAACCAAGCCGAGCGTGAGGACGAGAAGCGGAACCAGGATCCGCTTCTTGTCCCACGTCGTCATGCGCGCATCAGCCCGGCGCCTGCCACGCCTTGTTGAGCTCCTGCTGAAGCAGGATGATGTTGTAGTACGGGACGATGTACATGAACCCGTGGTTCTGCGGGTTGTGCACGCCTGCGCGCTGCTGGATCTCTTGAACGAGCGGACCGAGCGCGACGACCTGCCAGTAGAGGCCGTAGAAACCGCACGTGACGAACGAGAGACCGAGGATCTTCATCCAGTTCGGCTCGTCGCGTTGAAGGAAGCGGCTCATCTCGCCCGCGACCTGGATGAACCAGATCATCTGGTAGAGGCCGCAGGTGGCGAGCGAGATGAGCAGGATGGTCATCCCGTTCTTCACTTCCCCCTTGGGACCATGCTGGCCGGGAACACCGGGAGGTGCACCACCGCCCATCATCGGACCGCCCTGCGGGTACGCGCCCATCGGCTGCATCGCGCCCGGGTTGTAGCCACCCTGCTGGCCACCCTGCTGCTGGTTATAACCGCCCAGTGCCCCCGCCGCCTGATCGAAGCCGGTGCCGATCGCGCTCGCGGCTTGGTTGAAGCCCTGGTTCATCTGCTGCGCGAAGTCTTGCTGGGGCGGCCCGCCGTACTGCTGCTGCGGAGGAGGAGCGCCGTATTGCTGTGGAGGCGGTGCGCCGTATTGCTGCGGAGGAGGGCCGCCGTACTGCTGCGGAGGGGGACCGCCGAACGCGCCGGGATCTTGCGGAGCGCCGAAACCGCCTTGATTCGGCGGAGGTCCGTAAGGGCCGCCACCGCCGCTGCCTCCACCGCCCGCGCCGCCAGGAGGACCGTACGCACCGCCACCCCCGGCACCGCCTGCGGGATCGCTCGGAGAAGCGCCGCCGAAGCCTTGATTCGGCGAATTTCCACCGAACGCGGGTGCCGGAGCCCCGAAGGAGCCACCAGCTCCGCCACCCTGGTCGGCGACCATGGTGCCACCGAGCGGGTTGACGCCCTGGCCGGAGCCGAAGGATCCGCCGTCTGTGGGAGCACCGAACGGGCTCGGCGCGCCGACTTGCGAAGGCGATGCACCGCCACCAAAAGGCGCAGCTCCTGGACCGCCAGGCGGCGGGCCGCCGAAGGGAGAGGGCGCAGGAGCTTCCGCGCCAGGCTTGGGCAGAGGAGCCGACCCCGCCATGGGCGGAGCCACGCCGACCATCGTGCCTTTGAGCTTGCTCGGCATGGCGCGCGACGGCGGGTTCGACAGGCTCGGTGCACCCGCGCCACCAGGAGGCGGCGCGCCGCCGGCTTGCGCGCCGGGCGGAGACGAGGGCACGCCAGCAGCAGGAGCACCGGGCGCTGCAGGGGCGCCCGGCAAACCGGCCCCTGGTGGCGCACCTGGCAGGCCTTGCTGATTGTTCATCATCAGCATCGTGCCTTTGAACTTCGGGGCAGCAGCGCCCTTGATGTTGAACCCGCACTTCGCACACGTCTGCGCGGTATCCGGATTTTGGGTCCCACAGTTCGGGCAGAACACTCAGCCACCTCCCTAAGTACCGCGTTTAAAGCCCGCGAAGCATACAGCTCCGGGATCGCGTTACTCAAGCGCATTCTCTCGCCGCGTCTGCAGAGGCGAGCGTGAGGCGACGGTTCGCCGGCCTTGACACTACGAGGGCCCGGACACTAGCGTTCGCGCGCCTTCGCGCCCGTTTCGTCCCCAGTTCCAAGCGTCACCCTCTTTTCTCTCTCTCTTGTCGGCGCGCGCGGGGCCTGCGAATCCGAGGACCCTCCGAAATGCCTTTCGCCCTCTCCGCCGAACGCGAGCGCGAGCTACAAGAAATCCTGACGCGGTACCCGACCAAGATGGGCGCGTGCATCCCCGCGTTGCACCTTTGCCAAGATCAGAACGGCTGGGTGAGCGACGAGGTCGTCGTGTTCGTCGCGGAGCGGCTAGAGCTGCCGACCTCCCACGTGAAGGGCGTCGTCACCTTCTACTCGCTGTTCAACCAGCATCCGGTGGGCGAGCACCAGGTCTGGGTGTGCCGCACCCTGCCCTGCGCGCTTCGCGGTGCCGGCGACATCCTCGCCCATTGCGAGAAGCGACTCGGCGTCAAGCCGGGTGAGACCACGAAGGACGGCAAGGTCACGCTGCGTACGGCCGAGTGCCTCGCGAGCTGCGGCACTGCGCCGATGATGCAGGTCGACAAAGCCTATTTCGAGGACCTCACCTTCGAGAAGGTCGACCAGATCCTCGCAAAGCTCCAGGCCTGACATGATCAAGCACTGCAACCACCTCACCAAGGTCTACACGCTCCAGAACGGCTGGAAGCTCGACACCTACGAGCGCGAGGCCCGCGGTTACGAAGCGGCGCGCCAGGCGCTCTCGATGTCGCGCGAAGCGGTCGTCGAAGAAGCGAAGAAGATGAACATCCGCGGCCGTGGCGGCGCGGGTTTTCCGATGGGCGTGAAGTGGAGCTTCATGAAGCCCCACCCGACGAAGCCCGCGTACCTCGTCATCAACGCCGACGAGGGGGAGCCCGGCACCCACAAAGATCGCACTCTGATGGAGCAGAACCCGCACGCGTGCATCGAGGGATGCATCATCGGCTGCTACGGCATCGGGGCGCATGTAGCTTACATCTATGTTCGCGACGAGCTTCACCTCTCGAAGCAGCGCTTGAACGAGGCCATCCAGGAAGCGCGCGCCAAGGGGTACCTCGGCAAGAACCCGTTCGGCACCGACTACCCCGTCGAGGTCTACGTCCACACCGGCGCCGGCGCGTACATCTGCGGCGAAGAGACGAGCCTCCTCAACTCACTCGAGGGCAAGCGCGGCGAGCCCCGCCTCAAGCCGCCGTTCCCTGCGCAGGCCGGCGCCTTTGGGTGCCCGACCACGGTGAACAACCTCGAGACGATCGCGGTCGTCCCGACGGCGCTGCTCATGGGCGGGGAAGAGTTCAGCAAGATGAGCGGGCTGCACGATCTCAAGGACGGCGGCTGCCGCCTCTTCGGGGTCAACGGTCACGTGAAGAAGCCCCAGGTCGTCGAGCTCGCGGTCGGCGTCACGCTGCGCGAGCTCATCTACGACATCGGCGGCGGCGTCCTCGGCGACCGCCCCTTGATGGGCGTCATCCCCGGCGGTTCGTCGACGCCGGTGCTCCGCCCCGACGAGCTCGTCGTCGCCCCTGACGAGAAGAGCCCGCTCCACAAGTGGCACGGCCAGAACGTGCTCGACGTGCCGCTCGGCGTCGACACGATGCGCGGCATCGGCACGATGCTCGGCACCTGCTGCGCGACCGTCATGGCCGAGGGCACCTGCGCCGTCGCCGCGATGGGCAACCTGATGCAGTTCTACCGCCATGAGTCGTGCGGCCAGTGCACGCCGTGCCGCGAAGGCAGCGCGTGGCTCAATCGCACGGTCCAGAAGATCCTCGACGGCGAAGGGTCCATGGCCGATCTCGACATGCTCCACGACATCGCCAACAACATCATGGGCAACACGATCTGCGCCTTCGGTGAAGGCACTGCGATGCCCGCCCTGGGGTTTCTGAAGAAGTACCGCAAGGACTTCGAGGCGTACGTCCGCGGCGAGCGCACCCGCGCTACCGCGAAGCTCGCGCTAACTGAGGGCTGATCGACCATGACGACTATGGA
>CAXSGV010000054.1:11899-15815 GCA_964236615.1 uncultured Polyangiaceae bacterium | reverse complement strand
CGTCATCACGACGAAGAACCCGATCCGCGGCGCGATGGGGCTGCTCCTCACGATCCTCAGCGTGGCGGGGCTCTTCCTCGCCCTTCACGCGGAGTTCCTCGCGGTCATCCAGCTCATCGTCTACGCCGGCGCGATCGTCGTTCTCTTCTTGTTCGTCATCATGCTCCTCGGTCCGAGCGCCACGTCGGCGCGCGATCACCGTGGTCAGATCGCACGCACCATCGGCGGTGGCCTCTTCGGCCTCGTGGCGGCCGGCGCGATGGTGGCGTCGTTCAAGTCCTGGAACGGCTCGGCGCTCGGCCGCGTCGACGACGACTTCGGCAGCGTCGATGCCTTCGGTCGCTGGCTCTTCTCCACCGGCATCGTCCCCTTCGAGCTCTCGAGCGGGCTTCTGATGGTCTCGGTCATCGGTGCGGTCGCAGTCGCCCGCGGACGCCAGGGCGAGCACGGCCTCACGCCGAGCGAGCTTGCGGTCAATGCCAACGCACCCACGCAGAGCGTGAGCGCGGATCTCCACGTCGAACGCCACGGCCACAGCCCGGAGGCTGCCGAATGATTCCCGTTCAGCACTACCTGATCCTCGGCGGCATTCTCTTCTCGATGGGGGCCATCGGCTTTCTCGTCCGCCGCAACGTGCTCTTCACGCTCATGAGCATCGAGCTCATGTTGAACGCGGTGAACCTCACGTTCGTCGCCTTCAACCGCATGCGCCCCGCAGGGCATACCGGGCAGATGTTCACGTTCTTCCTCATCGCAGCCGAGGCCGCGGAGGTCGCGGTCGGTTTGGCGATCGTCCTCTCGCTGTTCCGCATCAAGCGCACCGTCCGCTCGGACGAGGCGGACCTCCTCAAGAACTGACCGTTCTTCAAGGCCAGACAAGATGAAAGCACGCGCACGATGAGTGGTCTCGCCACGCTTTTTCCGAACGAGAATTTCTCGCTGATCGCGGTCATCCTCGGGATGCCGCTCCTCGGCGCGTTCGTGAATGGAATCTGGGGCCGCCGCCTCGGCAAGAGCGCCGTTCGCCTCATGGCGCTCACGGCCATCGGCGTCAGCTTCATCGCGACGGTGATCGCGTTCCTCGCCCTCGAGGCCGTGGGTCACGAGCACGAGCACGTGAAGCTTACGTGGACCGCGTGGGAGTGGATGCACGCGACGGGCGGTCGCTCGGGCACCAACGTCCCGATCGAGCTCAAGTTCAGCATCGACGCGCTCAACGGCGTGATGATGCTCATCGTCACCGGCGTCGGGTTCCTCATCCACCTCTACTCGACCGCGTACATGGAGAAGGACAAGGCCTACTGGCGGTTCTTCGCCTATCTGAACCTCTTCATCTTCTCGATGTTGATCCTCATCCTCGGGGACAACCTCGCGGTCCTCTTCATCGGCTGGGAGGGCGTCGGTCTCTGCTCCTACCTGCTCATCGGCTTCTGGTACGAGGCGATGCCGAACGCGGCCGCCGGCAAAAAGGCGTTCATCGCGAACCGCATCGGCGACTTCGGCCTCATCTGCGCGATGTTCCTGCTCGTGCACTACACGGGTGCGCTCGATTGGACCGGCATTCAGAGCGGCTCCAGCGTGCTGATGGACAACCCGGCCGACGCTTACCAGATCCACGTCTGGCCGATCGGCGGCGGACAGTACCAGGGCGCGTTCAAGTTCCTTCAGCCGGAGCACCCGTTCACCATCAGCGCCGCCACGGCCGTGACGCTCATGCTGCTCCTCGGCTGCGCCGGTAAGAGCGCGCAGATCCCGCTCTACGTCTGGCTCCCCGACGCGATGGCCGGCCCCACGCCGGTGTCGGCCCTCATCCACGCGGCGACCATGGTGACCGCAGGTATCTACCTCGTCTGCCGCCTCTCGTTCGTGTTCGTGCTCTCGCCGTTCACGATGATGGTGGTCGCGATCGTGGGTGTGTCGACCGCGCTGCTCGCCGCGACGATCGCGCTCGTACAGAACGACATAAAAAAGGTTCTCGCCTACTCCACCGTAAGCCAGCTCGGCTTCATGTTCATGGGTGTCGGCGTCGGCGCGTTCACCGCCGGCTTCTTCCACGTCTTCACACACGCGTTCTTCAAGGCCTGCCTCTTCCTCGGCGCGGGCAGCGTCATCCACGCGATGCACGCGCGCGTCCACGACGACGTCGCCGCGCAGGACATGCGGAACATGGGCGGCCTCCGGAAGTACATGCCGTTCACGTACTGGACGTTCCTCGTCGCGACGCTCGCGATCGCGGGGCTCCCCGGCTTCAGCGGGTTCTTCTCGAAGGACGAGATCCTCTACCGCTCCTTCGTGAACCACTCGGTGAACCCGTTCACCGTGAAGCTCGCCGCGAAGAACGTCGACGTCTTCGTCCCGCCGACCTGGCTGGGCCCGACGATCTACGCGCTCGGCCTCTGCGCCGCCGCGATGACTGCGTTCTACATGTTCCGCTGTTTCTTCATGACGTTCCACGGCGATTTCAAGGGCTGGGCCATCGGCCGCACGTCGCTCTCGAAGTCGAATCCCGATGTGCGCCTCGACGAGCACGAGCACGAGCACCAGCACGACGAAGACGAGCACCCCCACCACGAGGAGAACCTCAAGGAGCCGGGTCGCCCGCCGCACGAATCGCCGTGGCAGATGACGGTGCCGCTCATCATCCTCGCCGCCTTCTCCGCGGGCGCCGGCATCTTGAATCCGGCACCTTTGACGAAGAAGCTGGCCCTCGAGCACTGGCTCGACCCTGTCTTCGAGAACGCGCTCGCGATGGGCGTGAAGATGAAGGAGCACGGCGAGTCGCTCGAGTGGCCGCTCGCGGGTGGCGGTATCACCGTGTTCATCCTCGGCGCCGGTCTCGCGTGGTGGGTCTACGAGAAGAACCAAGGCGCGCCTGCACGCGAGTGGGCTGAGAAGATGCCCGGTCTCCACCGCCTTCTCCTCGACAAGTGGCGCATCGACGAGCTCTACGAGGCGACCGTCATCGCCGCCGTCGACGCCCTCGCCGAGACCGCCGCCGCCTTCGATCAGTGGTTCGTCGACGGCATCATCGCGAAGCTCACGTCGCTCGCCGTCGCCGCGCTCGGCACCGTGCTCCGCACGTTCCAGAACGGCGTCGTTCATGCCTACGCGGCCATGATGGTCATCGGCCTTTCGTTCTTCGCTTGGTTCTTCGTGATGCCGCACGCCGATGGCCAAGTCATCGAGAACGCGAACGGCGATTACCAAATCACCGCCGGTCCCGGCATGGGCTACGCGTACCGCTGGGACGCCGATGGCAACGGCTCGTGGGATCCCCCGCCGCCCGCCGCCGCCACGCAGGTCGACAAGGACGGATTTTCGAACCAGTCGAACGCGAAGGTCCACATCGAGCCAGGCAAGAGCCAGGTCGTTCGCTTCGAGGTGCGCAACGCGTTCGGCTGGCACCAGACCAAGGAATTCAACCTCTCCCGCCCGGCCGCTCCGACCGTGCTCGAGCTCGGGCAAAACTGATGGCTACGCGATCTCCTGCTCTTCCGCCCGAGGCGCATCGCCCGGGTTGGTTGATCCCGCTCGGCACGCTCGTCGTTCTTCTCGCGATCGGCGTCGGCGTACTCGCTGCGACGGGTCACCTCGCCGAGGCTGAGGCCTCCGGCGCGAAGGCCGCCTCTGCCCTCGCCTCGCTCAGCCCGATCTTCATTCCGATGATCATCGCGGCGCTCATCCCGCGTGAGAAGGGATGGAAGCTTCGTCTTCCGCTCGCGATCATGGCGGGGCTCATCGCGCTCTTCGTGACGCGCATGTGGGTCGGGGGCGAGGTCGCCACCGGTGAGGACGTCGAGCCGGCCGCGCCGGTCGTCGAGTCGGTGCACCTTCTCTCGTGGCTGGTCGGCCTGCCGCTCGGCGGCGCTGTCGCCATCCTCTTCATGCCGCGCCAAGCGCCGCGCCTCTTGAAGGC
>CAXSGV010000054.1:4685-11889 GCA_964236615.1 uncultured Polyangiaceae bacterium | reverse complement strand
GGCCACGACCTTCATCATCATGCTGGCGACGCTCTTCGCGAGCGTCCCCCTGCTCCGCGTCGACATGGGCCGCGACTACCACTTCAACCAGAATTTCCTCTGGATCGAGCGGTTCGGCATCCACTACCACGTCGCGATCGACGGCCTCTCGCTCTGGCTCGTCATGCTGACGGTCTTCATCCTCCCGGTCGCCGCCTACGCGTCGTTCGGATCGATCAAGATGCGCATCAAGGACTGGTGCTTCGCGCTCCTTCTCCTCGAAGGCGCGGTCATCGGCGCGTTCGTCTCGCTCGACCTCTTCCTCTTCTACGTCTTCTTCGAGCTCATGCTCGTCCCGATGTACGTGATGATCGGCGTCTGGGGCGGCACGAACCGGATTAAAGCCGCAATCAAGTTCTTCCTCTACACGATGTTCGGCTCGATCCTGATGCTCGGCGCGATCCTGTACCTCGGGTACAGCTATTCGAAGCTGTCGGGCGGCGCGATGTCGTTCGATTACTTCGATCTCCAGCGCGTGCTCTTGCCGCGGCACGTGCAGATGTGGCTCTACGCCGCGTTCACGCTCGCGTTCGTCATCAAGGTGCCGATGTTCCCGGTGCACACGTGGCTGCCCGACGCGCACACCGAGGCACCGACCGCGGGCTCCGTCATCCTTGCCGCCGTCATGCTCAAGCTCGGCACGTACGGCTACCTCCGTTTCTGCCTTGGTCTTTTCCCCGAGGCGAGCGCGGAGTTCGCGGCGAACCTCGCCGGCGTCGCCGTGCTCGGCGGCATCCTCTACGGCGCGCTCTGCGCCTGGAAGCAGGACGACGTGAAGCGCCTCGTCGCGTACTCGTCGGTCGCTCACCTCGGCTACTGCATGCTCGGTATTTTCGCCGCTACGCAGGCCTCGCTCGAGGGCTCGGTTCTCCAAATGGTCAACCACGGCGTCTCGACGGGCATGCTCTTTCTCCGCGTCGGCGTGATCTACGACCGTCGCCACACGCGCCACGTCGATGACTTCGGCGGGCTCGCGAAGCCGATGCCGCTCTACGCCACGCTCTTCGTGATCGCGACGCTCGCCTCCATTGGCCTCCCCGGCACGAACGGCTTCATCGGCGAGTTCATGGTCATCACGGGCACCTTCGTCTCCACGAAGCTGGGCCACTTCAACGGCATCCAGGCCGTGGGCGCCGCCATCGGCGTCATCCTCGGCGCGCTCTACATGCTCGGCGTCGTGCAGAAGATGTTCTTCGGTCCGATCACGAAGCCCGAGAACAAGTACCTGCCCGATCTCAACCACCGCGAGATCCTCGCGCTCGCCGCGCCAACGGTTCTCGTGTTCGTCATCGGCTTCTTCCCGAACATCTTCCTCTCGCAGATCGCCGGCGCCGCCGCGCGCGTGCAGGGCGATCTCCAGCAGCGCGTCGAGCAGAACCCGGCACCTCGCTTCTACGAGGGTCCGATGCGGCTTCTGCCGCTTCGTGCGGAGGCCGCGAAGCTCGCGGCCGACGTGACGCAGTCCGCCCCCGCGCAAGCAGCACCCGCAGCCGCAGCCAATGGCGGCACCGCAAACGGCGCACCCTCCGAGGCCCACTAGCCATGTCCGTCGTGTTCGCGCTGTCGCCGCTCTTCATCATCGCCATCGGCGCGATGCTCCTCATGCTTGCCGAGGCATTTGCCAAGCGCACCAACGGCATCGCCCTCGGCACCACGCTCGTCTTCTTGACGGCGGGCGCTTTCGCAGCCGCCGTTTGGTGGACCGGCGTCGAGGACGCCACGCTCGTCACCGTCGGACCTTGGCTTCTCGTCGACAAGTTCGCGCTCTTCTTCGAGATGCTCCTCTGCCTCGGTGGCGCGCTCGCGTCGCTCCTCGCGGGCGGTTACCTCCCGGAGCACAACCTCGATCGCGGTGAGTTCTACTCGCTGCTCCTCTTCTCGACCTTCGGCGCGATGATGCTCGTCGCTGCCGGCGATCTGCTCTCGCTCTTCCTCGGCCTCGAGACGATGAGCCTCGGTGCGTACGCGATGACCGCCTTCCGCCGCGCCTCGCCGCGCTCGGCCGAAGGCGGCCTCAAATACTTCCTCCTCGGAAGCTTCTCGGCCGCGCTCATGCTCTACGGCTTCGCGCTCCTCTACGGCGTGACGGGCCACACCGATCTCGCTGGCGTGGGCGCCTCGCTCGCCGCGGGCGAGACCAAGAACCCGCTCGTCATCCTCTCCCTCATCCTCGTGCTCGTCGGCATGCTCTTCAAGGTGAGCGCGGTGCCGTTCCACATGTGGACGCCCGACGCCTACGAGGGCGCCCCCACCCCCGCGACGACCTACATGGCCGTCGTCGTGAAGAGCGCGGCGTTCGCGATGGTCCTTCGCATGATGCTCACGGTCTTCGGCGATCCGCAGTCGATGTCGTGGTCGAGCGGTTGGCCGCCCGTCGTCGCCTGGCTCGCCGTCATCACGATGACCGTCGCCAACCTGATCGCCGGTCGTCAGGAGTCCGTGAAGCGAATGCTCGCGTACTCGAGCGTCGCGCACGCCGGCTACATCCTGATCGGTCTCGTCGCCGCAGTCCGCTCCCCCGCCGGCGGCGGCGCGAGCATCCTCTTCTACTTGCTCACGTACACCGTCTCGACGGCCGGTGCGTTCGGCGCGCTCATCCTGTGTGGTCGCCGCGGCGCGGAAGCCGTCAGCTACGAAGACCTCTCGGGCATCGGCCGCCGTCACCCGGTGGCTGCGCTCGCCTTTGGTCTCTTCCTGTTCTCGCTCGCTGGCGTCCCGCCCACCGCGGGGTTCTTCGGCAAATGGTTCCTGTTCAAGGCGGCCATGGATGGTGGGTTCCATTGGCTCGCGATCATCGCCTTCATCAACAGCGTCATCGGCGCCTACTATTACCTTCGCGTCCTCGTTTACATGTACATGCGGGAGCCCGCTGCCGGCGCGCCCATCGCGACGCCGATGCGCTCGGGTTACGTCGCCGCGGCGCTCGTCCTCAGCGCCATCCTCGTGATCGCGCTCGGCGTTCTCCCGTCGACGTCGATCGATCTCGCGGAGACTGCTGCTGCGACGTTCGGCGGCTAGTCACCGCCTTCCTCGTCGTGGCACCGAACGTGTAGGGTGAGGCCTGTGCGAACCCTTCGTTTCCTCGGGCTGGTCAGCGTTGTCGCCGTTTCCGCCTGCAAAGACGACCCGAAGTCCGCTGCCCCGGATGCAACTCCGTTGGCGGTATCGGCAAGCCCGGTGGCCATGCCGAGCACGCCCGCGAATGGGACGCCGCTCCCGACCGAGCTCATCGAGAGCACCCTCAACCCGGGCAAGCTTCCCCCTTACGTCGGGATGACGGGCAGCATCGAGGGCACCGTCACCGTCATCGGCGATCCCGCGCCGGCGGCCGCCTTCGTGCCGCATGACTTCGCCCGCTGCCCTGCCGCCGAGACGTTCTACGGCAAGACTTTCCGCGAGGGCACACCTCTGCCCGGTGGAGCGCGGCCGCTCGCCGACGCGCTCGTGGTCGTCACGGGCTTCAGCGCTTTCGTGGCCGAGACGAAGCCGAGCAAGCTGGTCACGATCGAGAACTGCGTCTTGTCCACGCGCACGATCGATCTCACGTTCGGTCAGCAGATCGACATCAAGAACAAAGACACGGCCGTCTACGCGCTCGAGGTCACGAAGAACCCGATGGCGGCCCTGATGGTCGCGCCGCCCGGTGGCGATCCCGTGCACGTGTACCCGAAGGAGCCGGGCTACTCGACGCTCATCGAGCGAATGCAGGCAAAGTACATGCAAGCCGACGTCTACGCTTTGCTCCACCCGCTCCACACGGTTTCGGCCGCCGACGGCCATTACCGTCTCGACGGCATCCCCGTCGGCAAGCTCAAGGTCAACGTTCGCCTCAGCGCGCTCAACTACGATCCGAAGCGACCGCAGGAGCGGGACGTCATCAAAGACGTCGAGATCCTCGCGGGCGTCGTGCAGAAGGTCGACATCCAGCTCGAGCACCGTTTGCCCGGTGACGCGGGTGCAGCACCGCGCGTCGACGCAGGCGGCAAGCCCACGCTGAAGTAGTCCCCACGCGCGCTACTCGGCGGCGAGCGAGCGCTCGCGCGGCGTCACGGCGACGGCCACCAGGCGCGCGCGCATCTTGTTGGCGGTCGGCGCGTCGTGTCGCTCGACGGCAAGAGCCAGGGCCGTTGTCACCACGAGCGGATCGCCCGGTGCTACGGCGGCGAGCCGCTCCGGCGTCATGCCATCCTGCGCAGCCTTCGGATCGCCCATGCGCAGCCGAGCGGCAGCGACGGCAATCACGCGGTCCCGCGCGATCGCCGGCACGAGGTGGCGCAAGAGACGGTAGGCCTCTTCGCCTCGACGCTCCGAAAGTGCGAGCAACCGGTGCCGCGCATCGAGGGCGTCGAGCGAAACCGCGAACGGCACGCCCTGCCGCGCCGCGAGCTCGACGCGGCCGTCGAGGGGAAGCGTCGTGGGGTCGATCATGTCGCGCGCCGCGGCATCGACGGCGGCGCGCACGACGAGATCATCGCCCGACACAATCGCCTCGCGGGGGAGAGCGTCGAAGACGCGTCGCGCGTCGGCGGCAGAGAGCTGCCTCGCCACCAGCTTCACGAACGGAAGCCATACCTCGGCGGAGAGCGGCGCGTCGGTCGCCGTCGTCGTGGCCAACGCGCGCGCGAGAAGTCCGGCATCACCCGCGTACGTCGCGGCGACCGCGAGCGTCATGCGCGGACCGACAGCGCGTGGATCGGCCTCGATCGCCGGCGTGACGAGCGCAGCAACGAGGCCCGGCTTGCCGAGCAACAGCGCGCGGCCTGCCACGGTATCGACCCCGAGGTGCGCGGCCGTCCTTCGGAGACGGAGAGCCTGGACGTCGTCTTTCACGATCGCTTCGTCGATCGCGAGCCGCGCCACCAGCGGATGGTTCGCCGGCGACGGCGTCAGGCCGCCCGAGCGATCGGTGTCGCGACCGGCATCGACGACCGCGCCCGCGAGGAAGCGCGCAGCGTCGAGCTCCCCTTCGCCGGCGAGCACGATGACCTCGCGCGCGACGTCGGCGCGCCGCGTGGGTGCCAGCCGCGCGACGCGGGCAAGGGCTTGCGCTGCGCCGAGCGCGTCGCCGTGGCTTCGATTCCACGAAGCGAGAGCGCTCCATGCGACGGGGCTCGACTCGTTCGCGAGCGTGAGCGCCACCAGCCGCTGCCGAGCGACCTCGGCCTGCGGGCGCATCTCTTCGACGCGCGCGAGCAAGACTTGGTAGTCGGCCTTGGTCGGATCCGCGTCGGCTGCACGAAGCGCGTCGCGCTCGATGCTCACGCGATCTTCGGAGCGACCGAGCTCGCATTGCGCGCGCACCTCCCACGCCGGTGCGTACTCGGTGTCGAGCGCGAGAGCACGCGCGGCGGCCCAGCGCGCACCCGGATCGGCAGGCGCCATCCGACAGCGCACGGCGGCGATGCGGGTCCACACCTCGGGATCCTCCTCGTCCAGCTTCGCGGTCTCCTCGTAAGCCGCGAGGGCACCGCGCAGGTCACCGTGGCTCTCGGAGATCGCACCACGAAGGAAAGCGGCGTAGGCGTCGGGCTCGACGAAGTGGCCATGGACGATGCGCCCATCGACGACGCGTGTGACCGTCGGTGCGGACGCGCAAGCGCCCACGAGCACGACGAAGCCACCAAGCGCCGCTGCGCAAAAAAAGCGCCTAATCAAGTGAGCGCCTCGGTCAGCGCCGACAACATGCGCGTGTTCTCGTCGGGACGACCGATCGTGATCCGGAGCTGACGCGCGAGCCGGCCGCCCGTCGCGTGAAAGCTCCGCACGAGCACGCCGCGTGCCGCGAGCGCCGCATGCACCTCCTCGGCTGGGCGCGGCACTTTCACCCAGACGAAGTTGGCGTCGCTCGGGGTCGTCTCGACGCCAGGGAGCTCTGACAAGGAGGCGACCACTCGCGCCCGCTCGGCAACGATGCCTGCAGTCGCCGCGATGACGTGCTCCCACGCATGATCGAGCACGGCGCACGCTGCCGCCTGGCTCGTGGCGCTGAGGTTGAACGGCTGGCGCACCTTGTCGAGCTCGCGAACGAGCGCAGGCTCGGCCTCGAGCCAGCCCACGCGCAGCGCCGCAAGGCCGACCTTGCTCAAGGTCCGGAGCACCCCGAGGTTGGGGTGACGCTCGCGGAGCGCGCGGAGCGATCCACCTTGGGCATAGTCGACATAGGCCTCGTCGAGGATGACGAGCGCATCGGGCGCCGCGTCGCAGATTGCCTCGAGACGATCGGTGCTCACACGGTTGCCGGTCGGGTTGTTGGGGCTCGCGATGTAGACGATGTTCGGGGGCATGAAGTCGAGCGCGCGCTTCATGCCCGAGGCGTCGAGATCCCACGCGGCGTCGAGCGGCACCTCGAGAGGCTTCAGCCCGTGAGCGCGCGCAGTGACGCGGTACATGACGAACGTGGGCGACGGCGTCATCACGACGGCCTGCGGGCTCTTGCCGCGCGGACGCGCCAGCGCGGTTGCGAGGAGCGCGATGATCTCGTCCGAGCCTGAGCCGACGAGGAGCGCGTCGGTCGGCGCGCCGGTCCGCCGCGCGATCGCCTCCTTCAACGCGAGCGCGCGCGCGTCGGGGTAGCGCTCGAGACGCACCGCCGCGATCGCTTCGCGCACGACGCGAGCCATGGCGTCGTCACCGGGTGCCGGAGCCTCGTTTGCGTCGAGCCGCACCTCGATGTTGGGAAGATCGACCGGCACATAGCTCCGCAGCTCGTCGAGCTCGGGACGAAGCAGCGACGCGAAGAGGGACCGGCCCGCAGGATCGCTCGACACGGCCGCCAGTCTACTCAACCCGGCGGGTAGCTCGACCTCGAAGCCATCATCCGCGGCGGAAATCAGCCGCGTCGCCCAGATCGGCGCCGCTCACGTCCTCGAGTGCTTCGTGCGTGTCGTGGTGGCCGTGGCCTTCGGCCTCGCGAAGGCGCTCGGCGATCTCGATAAGGCGCCGCTCGACGCGACCGAACACGCTCGATGCGGGGAAGCGCCCGGCGCTGTCGCGCTCGCCCGCCCGGGCGTCGAGACGGCTCCACGCTTCATCGAGGATCTGCGCGCGTGCGAATTGCGTCGGCTTGTCCTCGGCGAACGCGAGCGCCTTTTCCGCGAGACGCACGGCCTCTCCGAGCGCGTTGGCAGCAAGCGCACGCCGTGCCGCTTTTTCCAGGTAATTCGCG
>CAXSGV010000054.1:0-4675 GCA_964236615.1 uncultured Polyangiaceae bacterium | reverse complement strand
AGCGCCCGGCGCTGTCGCGCTCGCCCGCGGGCAAGCCGGTCAAGAGCTCGATGCCCTGCTCGACCGAGCTCACGGCGTAGAGGTGGAACTTCCCGTCCGCGATCGCGCGCGCGACGTCCTCGCGAAGCACGAGGTGCGCGATGTTGGTCTTCGGAATCATCACGCCGTGCTTACCCGTGAGACCGCGCGCCGCACACAGATCGAAGAAGCCCTCGATCTTCGCGCACACGCCGCCGATCGCCTGGATCTCGCCGAGCTGGTTGACGCTGCCTGTCGTCGCAACCGCCTGATCGATGCCGACGTCCGCGAGCGCCGACAACACGCAATAAAGCTCGCTCGACGACGCGCTGTCGCCGTCGACCTCGCCGTAGCTCTGCTCGAAGGCGATCTGCGCGCGCAGCGAGAGCGGTCGTTCTTGCCCGAACAGGCGACCGAGGTAGCCGCGTAGGATGGCGACGCCCTTCGTGTGAATCGCGCCGCCGAGCTGGGCTTCGCGCTCGACGTCGATGATGCCTTCGCGACCGAGCGCGACGACCGCGGTGATGCGCATCGGTTGCCCGAAGTCGACGTCGCCGGCGCTGAAGACGCTGAGGCCGTTGACCACGCCGATGAGCGAGCCGGAGGTATCGAGCGCGACCTCACCCCGAAGCGTGAGATCGCGGATGTGACGTTCGGCCGCGCCGGCGCGGTCCCGGCGCTCGCGCCATGCGACCTCGATGTCCTCTGCCGTGACGACCGAAATCGAAGGCGGTGCGATCGACGCGCGGAATGGACGTGAGTCGTCATCACGCTCGGCGGGAAGCTCGAGGCCGCCGCCGCGACGCCGGCTGGGTGGGCTCGCGCTCGTCGTCGCCCCTTCCCCTTCGATTCCGCTCTCTTCGTCCTCGTCTTCGTCGTCTTCGTCGTCGAGGTCGAGGTCGTGGTCATCGAGCGCGGTCGCACGTGCAGCCGCAAGCGCGCTGGCGAACGCGGCCGTCTCCTCGAGCGGCGAGAGGCTGAGCGAGAGCTTGTCTTGTTGCCCCGCGAGGCGCGTCGCGAGGTCGAGCAGCTTCGCGCGTGCGGCTTTGTCGAAGCGTCCCCACTCGCGCTCGCGCGCCATGGCCATCAGGTACGCGTCGAGGAGCACGAGCCGCTTCTTCGTGCGCGGGATGCTGGGCTCGACCTCGACCTTGATGCGGAAGAGAGCCGCAAAGTCGGCGTCGGCCTCGAGGAGCGCCGCGTAGAGCTGCGGGGGGCCCACGAGGATCACGCGCACCGAGATGGGAACGGGGACCGGGCGCAGCGACGTGGCGTAGAGGCCGAGCGGACCGAGCGGATCCTCGGCGCCGATCTGACGCTCACGAAGGATCCGCTTCATGCGCTCCCAGATGATGGGGTCGGCGAGAAGGTCGGCCGCGCGAACGATGAGGACGCCGCCCGAAGCTTTGTGAAGCGAGCCCGCTCGCACGCGCGTGAAATCGGTGAGCAGCGCGCCGTAACGCGCGCGGCGCTCGAGGTAACCGAACAGGTTCGGGTACGTCGGGTTCGTGTCGTAGACGACCGGCGGCGGAACCTCGGGGTCGTGCGTGACGAGCACGTTCACGCGAAAGCGATTGAGGCGCGTCGCGTGCTCGGGGTCGTAGTCTTTGACGCCGTCGGAGTCCTTCTCTTCGCCACCGTCCGAGGTGTCGACGAGATCTTCCCAATCGTCTTTGAGCGCCTGCTTCACGCGCTCGAGCCAGGTGACGAGGCCGGGGCCGTGCTCCTCGAACCCTTTGAGGAGCTGGTCCATCACGCGATCGATGAGCGCTTCGGCGGCGGCGGAGAACGCCTCGTCGCGCGTCTGCTGAAACTTCGCGCTCTCGGTGCGAACGAGGGTCGCTGCTTTTTCGACCTCGCTCGTGAGGCGGTTCTCGGCCTCGGTGAGCGCCTTCTTCGTGGCCTCGTCGAGGATGTCGAACTGCTCGGCGCTGACGGGCTTGCCGTGGAGAATAGGGAACGTCTGCACGCCGCCCTGAATCGCGCGGATACCGAAGCCGAGGTTCTTCGCGGTGATCTCGAGATCGGAGAGCACCGTCTTGTTCTTGAGCTCGAGCTCGCGAGCGAGCTGCGCCTGCGCGTCGCGAACGACCTCCGCGTGCGCGATCGAGGGGATTTCCTCACGCAGCTTCTCGATCGCCTGATCCATCGACTCCTGGAGGATCGGTCCGACCCCCGACTGTAGAAGAAGAGGAAGCGGCGCCTGCGGATGCTCGAAATCGTGGACGTAGACGATGTCGGGCGGCGTGGCGGCGTCGCGCGCGAACCGCGAGCTGGCGTAGCGCTCGGCGTAGCGAACGATGTCGTCCTCGATCATCACGTCGGACTCGGCGGCGACGAAAACGTGAAAGCTTGGCTCGCGCGCGGCGAGCCCGAGCTCGAGGGCGCGCCGGGCCACCGTGCTCACGAGCTCGAACAAACCGCGGCTCTCGCGGGGCTCGTCCGGCAGGATCGACTCGTCGGCGCGAACGTTCGTTCGATCGGGAGGCACCCGAAACGCCTCGCGGCTGCGGGTTTCGACCGGCAGAGCGACGTCGCTCCAAGGGGCGGTGGGGACCACGTTTCCGTGGATCGCTTCGGGTTTCTCGGCCGTGTCTACGGCCGGTCCGTTCTTTGCGGGCTTCTCGCGAGTCGGCATGGGTGTGCGCCAAAAGGCGGCGCGTTCCTCAGCTTTCGTCGTACCAGACGTTCCATCTGTCCGGCAGACCTTCCCTAAGATACATTCGGCCTGAGCTTTTCATGGCACGTCTCATCCTCGCGACTGCAGAGGGGCAGCAGGCGATCGAGCTTCGGCCGATCAACAGCCTCGGTCGCCATCCCAACAACTCGATTCAGCTCCTCGACAAAATCGTGTCGAAGGAGCACTGCATTATCGAGCTTCGAGACGGCCAGTTCATCCTCCGCGACCTGGGGAGCCTGAATGGCACGTACATCAACAGCGAGCGTGTGCGCGGCGAGCAGCTGCTGCGGCACGGCGACGAGATCGCGCTCGGCTCCACGCGTGCACGCTACGACGACGGCTCGAGCCCGCTGAACTTCGCACCGCTCGCCGTCGGCCCCGGCGCGATTCAGCAGCCCTTCAACGCGGCTCAGCACGGGAGTGGCCAGCACGGGGGCCAGCATGGAAGCGGTCCGCACGGGCAGCCTCCAATGGGCAACCCGAACATGGGCCAGCAGCCCAACATGAGCCCGCAAGGCAACGTCCCGCCGAGTGGCTGGCACCAGGGGCCCGGCACGGCACGCCCGCAGCAACAGCAGCCGCAGAGCAACGCGAACCCGAACATTCCGACGACGCCCGCCTCGCACAACCAGCAGCCGTTTCAGCCCCAAGGCGGCATGGGCGCCAGTGGCATGGGCGGCATGGCGGGAATGCAGAACAACCCGCAGATGGCGCGGCAGGTCGGCGGTCATCGTCCGCCCAGCTTCTCCGGCACGCGCGTCGACGTCCTCGACTCGGCGCGCGCGATCGGCACGCAGATCGCGGCGATGACGAAGGGCTTCCTCCCCTTCGATCAGGTCGCGCACGATCCGCAGCAGCTTCGCCTCGATTACGAGCGCCTCCGCATCACGTGGGAGCTCTCACGTGACATCGGCGTGGAGCGCGACCTCGACCGGCTGCTCGAGAAGATCCTCCTCGCGCTCTTCAAGTTCGTCAACGCCGACCGCGGTGTCATCTTGCTGAAAGAGCCCGACGGTAGCTTGCAGCCGCGCTCGGCTCGACGACGTGATGGCACAGATGCGCCGATTCAAGTGTCGTCGACGATCTTGAACCACGTCATCTCCGAGCAGAAGAGCGTCATCACCCACGACGCGAGCATGGACTTCGCTTCCTCCAAGGGGAAATCGATGATCCTGAACCGGATCTCGAGCGCGATCGTCGTGCCCCTCCTCCACGAAAAGGAGGTCCTCGGCGCGCTCTGGCTCGACTCCGAGTCGCTCGCGCAGTTCCAGCAGAAGGACCTCGAGATCATCACCGCGCTCGGCAACCAGGCCGCGATGTTCATCGAGAACACGATGCTCGCGAAGAAGATCGAGCAAGAGATCGTCACGCGCGAGCGCTTCTCGCGGCTCTTGTCGCCCAACATCGCCGAGCAGGTGATCAGCGGCAAGCTCGAGGTGAAGAAGGGCGGTCAGCTCGTCGCCGAGTGCACCGTCTTCAACTCGGACATCCGCGGCTTCACGCGCATGAGCGAGGGCACGACCGCCGAGCTCATGGTCGACATGCTCAACGAGTATTTCGAGGACATGGTCGCGGCCATCTTCAAATACGAAGGCACGCTCGACAAGTTCATGGGCGACGGCATCATGGCCCTCTGGGGCGCACCCGCGCTCCACCCCGACGATCCGATTCGCTGCGTGCAGAGCGCGCTCGATCAGATGGAGATGCTCGGCCACTTCAATCGCCGTCGCATGGCCCTCGGGCAGGCGCCGCTCGCGATCGGCATCGGCATCCACACGGGGCCCCTCGTCGCCGGCTACGTCGGCAGCAGCAAAGCACTCAGCTACACCGTCATCGGCGACACTGCGAACACGAGCGCGCGCCTCTGCGGCATCGCGCTCGCTGGGCAAATCATCGTGAGCGAGAGCACCCTCGCGCGCCTCGGCAACCGCTTCGAGGTCGAGGAGCTCGCCGCCGCCGCGTTGAAGGGCAAAGAGA
>CAXSGV010000053.1:20701-20920 GCA_964236615.1 uncultured Polyangiaceae bacterium | reverse complement strand
GAAGTGCTGCGCGGCGAGGTTGGCTGGCGCGAGAACGAGCAGTTCTACGGCTACGGCGGTTACCTCGTGGCCCGCACGGCTGGCTCCGACCTCACCCGCGATCGCGTAGCTGCAGTCTACAAGCTTTGCCAGACCGGTCGCACGGCCACGATGAAGTTCGGAAACGAGATCACGTCGGGCTCTTCGGGCAAGGAGAGCATCCCCGGTCGCCCCATCGTC
>CAXSGV010000053.1:3794-20691 GCA_964236615.1 uncultured Polyangiaceae bacterium | reverse complement strand
GCAGGTCACGGCGAAAACGGAGACGCGGCGCGAGGCCCGCTCGGCATCGTCGCGCAGGAGGGGGAGACCCCGCCCGACGGCTGGGTGCAGCTCACCGGCGCGACGCAAGAAGAAGCGCGCGCTCTCCTCACGCCCGGAGCCCACGTCGCGGACGCCGATCTGGCGCTCGGGATGAGCCCGAAGACGACGGCGCTCGTCGACGCGCTTCGGAAAAAGCGGCTGGTGCCGTCGTGAGCTAGGAAAGAACATGGCTACTACATCGAATTCGCACGCGTTGCCTGCCCCCGACTTCTACGAGCCGCGCCGCGTCTCGGAGCTTTACCTCGAGCGCGCCGGCATGGTGACCGACGCCGCAGAGACGTTCGCAAAGGCGCACGGGATCCGGCCGGCGAAGGAGGACGAGCTCCGTATCGCCGCCTTCGGGATCGACGCGCAGGTCGGGTTCTGCACGCCCGGTGCGAGTTTGTTCGTGCCTGGCGCGGTCGAGGACACGCAGCGCGCGATTGGCTGGCTCTACAGGAACCTCGATCGCATCACCGGCCTCCACTTCTCGATGGATACCCACCGCATCTTCCAGATCTTCCACCCCGCGTGGTGGATCGACGCTGCGGGCAAGCACCCCGCGCCGTTCACCACGATCTTCCACGAGGAGATCCGTTCGGGGAAATGGACGGCGGTCGCGCACCCGAAGGAGAGCCTCGAGTACACGAAGAAGCTCGAAGCGACGGGGAAGTACGTGCTGACGATCTGGCCCTACCACACGCTGCTCGGCGGCCTGTCGCACGCGCTCGTGCCTGCGCTCATGGAGGCGGCGCTCTTTCACGCATCGGCGCGCAAACAGCAGACGCACTTCGAGACCAAGGGGACGCACGCGCTCACGGAAAACTACTCGGTGATGTCGCCCGAGGTTCGCGAGCTCGGCGGGCAGGTGATTGGCGAGTTCAACGCGCCTTTTTTCAAGATGCTCATGGAGTACGACCGCATCTACGTCTTTGGCCAGGCCAAGAGCCACTGCGTGCTCTCGACGCTCGCCGACATCCGCGATCAGATCCAGAAGACCGACCCGTCGCTGGCGTCGAAGGTCTTCATCCTCGAAGACGCCATGAGCCCGGTGCCGCCACCGCCGCTCGATCCGCTCCCGCCCGCGCTCGATTTCCCGCGCATCGCCGAGCGCGGCATCGCGGAGCTCGAAGCCGCGGGGATGAACGTCGTGAAGACGACCGATCCGATCCGGACTTGAGAAAGACACTCGTGGGCTCGTCACGTGGAACGGGTAAGACCGAAGAAGCCGCGTTCCTCGCGCGCTACCGACCGGCGGATTTCGCGCGACCGTCAGTGACGGTCGATGTCGTCGTCCTCACCGTCGTCGACGCCGAGCTTCGCGTGCTCCTCGTCCGACGGAAGGAGCACCCCTTCAAGGGTCGGTGGGCGCTGCCGGGCGGGTTCGTTCGCGTCGGCGACGGCGTACGCGATCCCGGCGAGGACCTCGACGACGCGGCGGTGCGCGAGCTCCACGAGGAGACCGGGCTCGACGCCACATCCGTCGCAACGGGCGTGTTTCTCGAGCAGCTCTACACATTCGGAGCCAAGGGTCGCGATCCGCGCATGCGCGTGATCTCGGTCGCGTACTACGCGCTCGTGCGCCCCGATCTCGTGCCCCTCGTACGCGGTGGCGGGGACGCGGCACAGCCGACCTGGCACAGCGTGGCGTCGCTCGCGAAGCCGAAGGAAAAGCTCGCGTTCGATCACGAGCGCATCGTCACGAGCGCGCTCGAGCGGATCGCGGGCAAGATCGAGTACTCGACCCTTGCCTTCAGCCTCGTGCCCGACACGTTCACGATTCCGGAGCTTCGCAGCGTGTTCGAGATCGTCACGAGCAAGCCGCAGGATCCGGGCAACTTCCGTCGCCGCTTCACGCGTCTGCTCGAGGACGGCTTCATCGAGCAGGCGCCCGGCAAGCGCATCACGACGTCGAAGCCTGCGACCGTCTACCGCTTCGTCCGGAAGGCCGCAGCGCGACCGTCGCGCGTACTGCGCTGAGGTCCGTCCTCCGCTCGCGCCGCTGCGGAGACACACTGTCGCGGCACGATGGATGCTTTGTCTCTCGCTTTAGAAAGGGAGAAAAGACCATGACGACCAAGCGTGAGTTGATCGAGCCGCACCCCGGGGACAAGCGCTACGTGCGCCGCGACGCCGAGGGGCACTTTACGGAAAAGCAGGTCGACGTGGGTCGGTCGCTCTCGGCGGACAAGCGACATGACGCCAAGACGACCGTGGAGAAGGGGCAGGGCGACAAGGGCGACGTGAAGCGTTGACCTTACAGCCGGCTGCGAACCTGCCACGTGCGGGGCAACTATGACGCTGGCGCGCGCCACGAAGGCGATCGACAAGCACGGCATCTTGCTCGTGTACCCGATCGACAACGCGGCCGAGCCAGCGTCGCTCTGGAGCGTCCTCTATCCGCGGTCCCGCATGCGCTGGTCGTGGGATGAGGGGAGCGATCCGCGCGTGGCGGGGATCTGGCACCTTCGCGAGCGACTCGCGCGCACACAAGACGTCGTTTACACGAAGTGGTTTCGCGGTCGAGCCACGTTCTTCTCGCGGCCGGTGTTCCGAGGGATGCTCGGCTCGTTGCGCGCTACGGGTAACCTGCACGCATCGCTCGGGCGCGAATCCCGCGAGATCCTCGAGCGTCTCGAAGAGAGCTCGCCGCTCTCGACGAAGGAGCTACGGCAGGTCACCGGACTGACGGGGAAGCCACTCGAGTCGACCTACGCGCGCGCTCTCCGCGATCTCTGGTTGCGGCTCCTCATCGTCGGGGCAGGGGAGGTCGACGACGGCGCCTTCCCGTCGCTCGCCATCGGGGCGACGCGGCTTCTCTTCGAGGATCTCTGGGAGGAGAGCGAGCCGGGCGACAGCGAAGCCCTCGCGGCGGCACTTGCAACCGCACCCCTGTTCGCGAAGCAGTACGCACGCGTCCTCGGTCAGCTCGCGAAGCTCTCGCGAGGGGGCGCCGTCAGCGCGCAGCGTAGCGATGACCCGCGCGCGACCCTCGAACGCGCGCAGGACGAGCGACCGCGCGGCTGACAGCAGGCGCCACCGGGGCGGGCTCGGCTAGTCCGCGCGCCGCGACGAGTGAGCGCACTGCGGGCGTCTCTTCGTCGGCCACTTCACGGGATGTCGTGAGCGCGTCGGCGTCGTGGCAGCGGCCAAGGCGCGGCATCGTTTGCGCGGCCACCCAGCGCGCGACGGGCGCATGCGCCGTCACCGACGCGACCTCGGGTCCGACGGTGTGCCACGAGAGGAAGCTGACGAGCGCCGCAACGCTCATCATCAGCAACGAGCCGACCGCGGCGCGCGCTCGCGCCCTCGGCGGCGCAATTGGCGTCGGCGGCGCCGGGCGGACCACGACGGCGATCGGCGTGTGATCGTGCAGGTCGTCCGTTCGTGCCGTGACGCGGACGGTGTCGCGACGCACGAACAGGTGCGCTTCGATCTGACGTCGCATCATGCGGCGCTCGTCGGCGTATCTGGCTGCAACCCAATTGCCGACATCGCGTCGTGTGACGGCGAGGCCGCGGCGAGCGAGCCAGTCTTCGAGAGCGCTCTCGAGGTCGGCGGCCTTCGCGTACCGGCCGCTTGGATCGCGTGAGAGAGCGCGTGCGCAGATCACTGCGAGGCGCGCGGGCACTTCGGGGCGGAGCGTTCGAACATCTGGAATGTCGTCCTGCAGCACCTGCAGCAACGTGTTGCGCTCGCCGCTCCATAGGCGCTCGCCAGTGAGGGCCTCCCACAGCATGATGCCGACACAGAAGACGTCAGCGCGTCGATCGACGACGAGGCCGCGGGCCTGCTCCGGGGCCATGTACGCGAGCTTGCCGCGGAAGCCTTCGGCCGGATTCTCCAACGCGACCCGATTCGAGATCCCGAAGTCGATGACCTTTACCGCGCCGTCGTAGGTGACGATGATGTTCTGCGGTGACACGTCCTTGTGGACGATGCCGAGCGGCGAGCCGTCGAAGTCCGCGAGCTCGTGCGCGTAATGAAGACCCGCTAGCGCCTCAATCAAGATGCGCACGTGGATTTCGAGCGGCGCAGGATCCCCCGTCGCACGCGCGAGCTTCCAGTAGGGGACGCCCTCGAGGTACTCCATGGCGAGGAAGTGACATCCGCCTTCGTTGCCGACCTCGTAGGTCTGGACGACGTTCGGATGGTCGAGACGGGCGGTCAGTCGCGACTCGGCGAGGAACATGCGTTCGAGCTCGGGGTCGGCTGCGAGGTCCTTGCGTACCTCCTTCACCCCCGCGAGCTGCGTGAAGCCGTTGGGCCCGCGCATGACGTTGAGGTGGACGTCGGCCATGCCGCCCGAGGCGAGGGAAGCTATGTGCTCGTAGCGTCGCACCGTCTCGGCTCATCGCAAGAGCCGCGCCGTCCAACGGCGTTCGCGATCACCCGTCGCGGCTGCAGCATCTCCGGATTTGCAAGGTGTGTGCGCTTTACACCGACGTCTGCGTGCGTCATCCGTGGCACGACGACGCGTGGATCGCCGGATCCATTCGTGCCCGGCGCGCACCGATTGACCGCCGCGAGCGAGGGTGCGAGAGCTGGGGTGGAAGCGCCAGGCGAGCTGGTGCTGCTCCCGGTTTTCAAAACCGGTGCGGGGCGCGAAAGCGTCCTGGGCGGGTTCGATCCCCGTGCGCTTCCGCCACCTCATGAAAACGGACGACGCCCGCCTTCGCCGACTCCCCGCCGTGAGCACGCTCCTGCGTCGGCCTCGCGTGAACGAGCTCGTCCTGCGCGATGGTCATGCGGCCGTCGTGCGTGCGGTGCGTTCGGTCGTCGACGCTGCGCGCGACGGCGTGCTGCGCGGGCAAGAGCTGCCGGACGACGCGAGCTTCGACGACGCCATCGCAGCCCGCGTGCGTGAGGGCGACGCGAGCACGCTGCTCCCTGTCTGGAACGCGACCGGCGTCGTCTTGCATACGAACCTGGGGCGCGCGCCGCTCGCCGAAGCCGCGCTCGAAGCGGTCGTTGCCGTCGGGCGCGGGTACTCGACGCTCGAGTACGATCTCGAAGCAGGCGATCGCGGAGATCGTCGAGCGCACGCGGTCGATTTGCTGAAGGCGCTGACCGGCGCCGAGGACGCGCTCGTCGTGAACAACAACGCCGCCGCCATCTTGCTCGCGCTGACGGCGTGGGCGCGTGGCCACGGCGTCGTCGTGAGCCGCGGTGAGCTGGTCGAGATCGGCGGCGGATTCCGCGTGCCCGATGTGCTCGCGCAGTCCGGCGCGACGCTCGTCGAGGTCGGCACGACGAACCGTACGCACGCCGCCGACTACGAGCGCGCTCTCGACGCTGGTGCGGCGCTCGTCCTCAAGGTGCATCCGTCGAACTTCGCGATCGTCGGCTACACCGCGGGCGTCGAGCTCCGCGCGCTCGCGAAGATCGCGCACACGCGCTCGGTCCCGCTGTTCTTCGACGCCGGCTCGGGCACGCCGGACGACCTCGCCGGGCACCTTCGCGACGGCGCCGACGTCGTCACCGTGTCCGGGGACAAGCTGCTCGGCGGGCCTCAGGCCGGGATCGTCCTCGGCGCGCGTCGCTACATCGACGGCATGCGAACGCACCCCCTGTTCCGCGCGGTGCGACCCGACAAGCTCTGCCTCGCCGCGCTCGAAGCCACGCTTCGCGTGTGGCGTGATGCACCCGAGGAGCTCCCGGTCACGCGTGCGATCGCGTTCAGCGCGGACGAGATCGAAGCGCGCGCGGTCGCTATCGTCGGCGCGCTCGCGAACGCCGGTTGTCCGCTCGCGGCGCGCGCGATTCGCACGACCGCCCGCGTGGGCGGTGGCGCATCACCTCTGCGCGCGCTCGAGAGCGCCGCGGTCGCCATTGCCTGCGAAACGCCGGATCGTCTTTTGTCCGCGCTACGCGAAGGCGCGCGCCCAATCGTCGCGCGCATCGAGAATGGCGCGGTGCTGCTCGATCCGCGCTGTGTGCCCGCCTCGGACGACGCTGCGTTCGGCGTCGCGATTCTCGACGCTGCGCAGCGGCACGCTTCGGCCGATCATGGCTGAGCACTTCGTCGTCGGCACGGCCGGCCACGTCGATCATGGCAAGACCACGCTGGTGAAGGCGCTCACGGGCGTCGACTGCGATCGCTTGCCGGAAGAAAAGGCGCGAGGCATCACGATCGAGCTCGGGTTTGCGGCATGGGATCTCGGGGGCGGTCGAACGGCGAGCGTCGTCGACGTTCCCGGTCACGAGCGGTTCGTGCACACGATGGTCGCGGGCGCCTCGGGGATCGATCGCGTCCTGCTCGTCGTGGCTGCCGACGACGGCGTAATGCCGCAGACGCGCGAGCACCTCGCCATCTGCGCGCTGCTCGGCGTGCCCAAGGGGGTGATTGCGATCACGAAGTGCGATCGCGTCGACGAGGAGATGCGCCTGCTCGTCGAGGAGGACGTCGCCGAGCTCGTGCGCGGAACCTTCCTCGAAGCCGCGCCCATCGTCCGCGTGGCGGTGCCGCCCTCGGGGCCGGCCGAAGGTCTCGACGCTCTCTCGGGCGCGCTCGTCGCCACGCTCGATCGTGATCTCCGCCCTCGTGCGACGGCCGGAGCGTGGTGCGCGATCGACCGCGTTTTCAGCCGTCCCGGGGCCGGCACCGTGGTCACCGGAACGCTCGTGCGTGGCGAGGTGCGCGCAGGCGACCTCCTCGATTCCCAGCCGACCTCACGTGGTGACGTCGCGCCAATCAAGGTTCGCAGCGTCGAGGTTCATGGCACTGCGGCCGAAGTGGCGACCGCGCCGACGCGCGTCGCGCTCGCCGTCCGGGGCGACGATCTCTCGGCGCTGCGTCGCGGCGGAGTGCTCGCCAGCACGGGCCTCCAGACACCCACGAACGTCCTCGTGGTCGAGCTCACGCTCGTCGCGGGTGCACGGAAATGGGGACGCGCGACGGAGCTGACGCTCCACCTGGGAACGGCTGAGCACATCGTGCGTGCCAGCCCCCTCGACGACGCGCGCACCGTGCGCCTCGTTGCAAAGGAGCCGATGGTCGCGTTTGCCGGGCAGCGGCTCGTCCTGCGCCGCCCCGACCTCGACGCGCTCCGCACGATCGCCGGCGGTGTCGTGCTCGATCCGCACCCACCGCGCCGCCGCAAGACGAGAGTGGCCGCCACCGGGGCGACGTCGCCAGCGGTCCCGACGACGTCGCTTGCGGCCTCGATTGAGACGCTCGTCATCGAGGCGAGCTACGCCGGAATCGATCGCGCCGCGCTCGAGCAGCGCGTCGCTCCGGGGCTCGACGTCGCGGGTGCGCTCGCCGCGCTCGTCGCCGCGCAGCGCGTCGCAGAGGCCGAGCACCGCTTCTTCGCGCGTGCGCTCGTCGACGAGGCGAAGTCCGCAGTGACCGCGACCCTCGGCGCGCTTCACCGCGAGCGACCGCTCTCGCCCGGCGTGCCGAAGGTCGAAGTCGAAACCCGCCAGCCGGTGCGTCTTCGTCGCATCGTCGCGACTGCGCTCGAGGAGCTCGTCGCCGCCCGCGCTGTCGTTGCTCAGGACGGCGCAATCCGGCTCGCCGCGCACGATCCGCGCGCCAACGAGGTGGGCGAGCGCGTCGCGGTCAGCTTTCTTCGCGCGCGTCTTGCGCCGCCGAGCGACGAGCAAGTGCGCGCCGAGTCGGGGCTCGATCCCGTTCGCTTTCGCGACGTGCTCGCCGATCTGAAGCGACGCGGAATCGTGCAGGCGCTCGGCGGCGGTCTCCACGTGCACCATCTCGCGTTGACCGAGCTCGAGGCGCTGGTTCGCACGTGGTTCGACGCAAACACGAAGCTCGCGCCGCCCGACCTGAAGGCGCTCTGCGGCGGCCTCACGCGGAAGCACGCCATTCCGCTGCTCGAGTGGCTCGACCGCGCGGGGGTCACGCGTCGCCAGGGCGACATCCGTGTCGCCGGTCCACGCTGCAAGGTCTGAGCGGGCCGAGTGCTAGACTCGCGGCGATGACGCGGGCTTCGTTTGCACTGACTCTCGCGCTCACGGCCATCGTCGGCTGCGGCGGCGCGCCGGCCATCCCGGCGTCGGCGCAGACGACCGTGGTGTCGCTCGATCACGTGGACTCCGCCGACCGCGGCCTTCACCTCGCCAAGGTGATCGGGCGCGAGAACGGCGTCTACAAGACACACTTCGATCGACGACGTGCCGAGCTCACGGTGATCGCCGCACCGAGTGTCGACGTGATGGCCGCGGCGCGTCGTCTGTCGGCGAACGAGGCGTTCGGTCTCGTCCTCGGCGCCGGACGGGGCACGTACATCGCGTGGCCTGCGCCGCCGCCGGTGGGGGACATTCAGGTCGTTGTCACCCAGGGCGGCGAGGTCGTGCCCGAGCTCTTACCCGTCCTCGCGCCGGGCAAGGTCACCGTCGTCGATTTTTCCGCGGTGTGGTGCGCGCCCTGCAAGCGGCTCGATGAGCACATGAGCTCGGTCGCGGCGTCACAAGCCGACGTCGCCTACCGCAAGCTCGACGTCGGCGATTGGGACTCGCCGCTCGCGAAGCGCTACCTTCACGCGGTGCCGTATCTTCCGTATGTGATCGTCTTCGACCGCAAAGGCACCGAGATCGATCACATCTCGGGCTTCGATCTCGAAAAGCTCGATGCGGCCATCCTTCACGCCCGAGGTGGATCATGAGGTTCTTGAACATGGCTCTCGTCGCGATCGCGGTCGGTTGGCCGACGATCTCGTACGCCGAAGCCTGAGGCGCTTGAACGAACCCTAACCTGCCGGTCGGCGGGTCAGAAACGAAGGCCATCGAACCGGGGCGACTCGATCTCCGGGTGGAGACCTCCATGCTGGCGGCGACGACGGGCCACCTCGCGGAGTGCCCCGACCTCGGACCCGCGTGCGCGTCCTCGACGCCGCCCGTCCCTTACCGCCACCACGTGAAGCTGTTTTTGAGCGAGACGAATTTCGACGCCTCGTACGGGCTCACGTCCTGGCTCGCGATCGACGCGCGCTTCGGGTTTCGCGTCGTCGACATCACGCCGACCTACTACGAGATCGATGGCGCGCCGAAGCGGGTCGACGACGAGATCCACCACCACGACGAGACCCTCGTCGGCCTCACCGATCCCTGGCTCGTGGCACGTCTCGGCGCTGCCTCGGGCAAGCTCGTCACGACGTCGCGCCTCGGGTTCACGCTGCCGTTGGGTCGCACCGTCGAAGACCCGTACGTGCTCGGGGCGCGTGGCGAGTCCCACGAGCACACCCAGTTCGGAACTGGGACGTTCGTTCCGATCGTAGGCGTTGGCCTCGCGTGGATGGATCCGCGCTACGAGCTGTCGCTCTCGGCGGTGGGGCTCTTCAGTCTCTACGAGAACGAGAAAGGCTTCCGCGCGCCGTCACGTGTCTTCGTTTCGTCGCGCTTGACGTTGCCCGTGCTCGAGGGCGCGTGGCGCCCGTACGCGACCTTCGAGCTCGCCCACGAGGGGCGCGAGCGCTGGCATGGCATCGATGGCTTCGAAAGCTTCGTGCGTAACGATCTCCTCCTCGGCGCCGGCCTCGGTTGGCGGTTCTCGCCACCGTGGGAGGCGTCGCTCGGCCTCCGCGTTCGCGCGGTGTCGCTCGGCAACGGGGCGACCTTCGAGTACCCGGGGATCGTGCTCTTCGGCCTTGCGACCTCGTTCGGTGGCGCGGACGAACCTCCGCCGCACAGCCATTCCCACGAGCATTCGGACGACTGACGACGCTCGCACTGGCCCCGCGCGCTCAGGTCGTGCAGCATTGCCGGCCCTATGCGGGGAAGCGTCCCGTTCACCACGTCGGTCGTTCTTTTCGGTTTCGCCTCCGGCCTTGTCGCGTGCGAGCACGCTGAGTTCAGCCTGCCGTCGTCGCACGCACGCAGCTCGCCGCGAGCGCCACGTGCAGTCGCCGTCGATCCGGCGAAGGTGCCGAGCAGCGCGGTCTTCGTATTGGCCGAGCTCGGCCCCGACCGCCGCGCGCTCGTGCCGTTCGCGTGCTGGGATCATGGACGCCGCTCGCTCGCCGAAGGTGAGGCTTGCGCCGCGCTCGTGCCACCCCAAGCAACGCTCCGCTGTGTCGGCGGCGATCCGATTCGTCTCGGTCGCAAGACCGCGACGAGGTGCGGTGACGGCTACGAGGTCTCGGCGTCCGCCGCCTCGGGCTGCGACGTGGCGGTCTGGGTCGAGAGTGGCCCTTCGCCCGACGTCATTCTTCTGCCGTCCATCGAGCCGCAGACGACACCGGTCGAGCGCGCGGCGCTGGGGAAAGTCGCGCCGGCACCCCTCGAGATTGCGCAGGCGATCACCATCGACCTCGACGGCGACGCTGCCAAAGACCGCGTGTATGTTGCACGCGGTGCGGTCCTGGGCGCGTTTGGTCGTGCCCCGGAGCAAATGGTGTCGCTCCACGGCGCGCCCGAAGGACGCTACCGCGTGCGTGCGGTGACCGATCTCGACCGCGACGCGCTTCCCGAGCTGTGGGTCACGATGTCGCTCGCGAGCGGTGGCGGGCGCGAAGAGCATCTCGAGCGCGTCGCGCCGGACGGCCACGTCATGGCCATCGCGACCCACCGGTGCCGCGAGGAGCCGAAACCCGTCGCCGAGCCGACGCCGTGACGGTGACGGGGCGTCCTCCACGCCGCTGGGCCGCCGTCTTCACCGACGACAACGATCACGATCCTTGGATCCTCGAAGACTGCGCCGACTGCGGCGGTCGCGGAACCATCTGCGTCGAAGAGAACGGCGTGGCGGAGCTCGGGACCTGCCCGACCTGCGGCGGCCGCGGAACATCGGGCGAGATCGCGCGCTACTTCACCGGCAGCGCGAACGGCGGAGCCGAAGTGGTCGAGCTCGCGGTGGAAGCCGACGAGGCGCGCTGCCCGGGCTGCGGCCAGAATTTCAAGCGGCGAGACGCGCGGGCGTGGACGGGGCGACGTCACGTGGGCTGCGGTCAGTCGATTCGCATTGCCCCACCGTGACGACGTGGGGCGCGACGCCCGCGTCGAGCCGCGTGGTGACAACGGCAGCGGCGCCGCCTGCCGCGAAAGCGACGAGCGCGCCGAGCAGCCCACGTCGATGCGGCAGAAGTGGCACGAGCGACAAAGCTGCCACGCCGCCGGCAGCGAGAGCACGATGCGTGCGCTTGGGCTCGCGGTCCATCCCATCCTTCACGAGCGTGAACAGCAGCGCGTGGGAGACGATGGTGTCCACGATGCCACGACGAAGCTTCGCGCGCTTCGTGGTGGCCGTTCTGCCGGCGAGCGCCATCATTCCGCGACCCAGACCGCGCAGCGACGCGATATCGAGGCACCGCGCGTGAAACGCTTCCCGCGCCACCTCGTCCGCGAACGCGACCGTACCTCCTGCGAGCAGGCCTGCAGACACAGCAAAGAGGGCGCGTCCACTCAAGAGCTTCATGCGCCAAGACGTTGCACCTCGCGTGCCGGCATTCGTGGGTTGACGGCGCGCGCGAGGGCAAACACGTTTCGGGCATGAACCGGACACTCGCGCGCAGACTCCGTAGTGCAGGGATGGTGTTGAGCGGAGCGATGCTTGCGCTCGGGTGGCGTGAACGTCGCCGGATCGGTGTGCGCGGAAAGGTCGCGGTCGTGATCGGTGGCTCGCGCGGTCTGGGTCTTCTCGTCGCGAAGGAGCTCACACGCCGCGGCGCCAAGGTCGCCATCGCCGCGCGCGACGGCCTCGAGCTCAGTCGCGCAGTCGACATCCTCGGCGGTGACGTGCGCGCGTTTCCGTGCGACGTGCGCGTTCGCGACGAGGTCGAAGCGCTCATGCGCCGCGTGGAGTCGGCGCTGGGGCCGATCGACCTTCTCTTCAACGTCGCGGGCGTGATCGAGGTGGGCCCCGAGGAGTCGATGCGCACGAGCGACTTCGGCGACGCGATGGCCACGAATTTCTGGGGACCGCTCTTCGCCTCGCGCGCCGTTCTGCCGTCGATGCGGGCACGCCGGCAGGGCCGCATCATCAACGTGTCGTCGATCGGCGGCGCCGTCAGTGCCCCGCACTTGCTCGCGTACAGCGCGAGCAAGTTTGCGCTACGGGGCTTCTCCGAGGGGCTTGCCGCGGAGGTTCGCAAAGACGGCATCTACGTCACCACGGTTCTTCCAGGGCTGATGCGCACGGGCAGCACGCGTCACGCGAAGTTCAAGGGCGACAAGGAGAACGAGCACGCGTGGTTCACCGTCGCAGACTCGCTTCCGCTGCTCTCGATCAGCGCCGACCGCGCCGCACGGCGCATCGTGAAGGCCGGCTGCCGCGGCGAGGGGACGGTCGTGCTCTCGGCGCTGGCGAAGGTCGGTGCGTTCGTTCATGGCATCGCGCCGAACCTCGTCATCGAAATGAACGCGCTCTTCACGCGCCTCCTGCCGCGTGGGACCTCGCCCGTCGCGCGCCCTGGTACGGAGAGCACCAACGCGTGGGCGCCCTCGCTGCTGACCGTGCTCGACGAGCGCGCGGCGGCGCGAAACAACGAGTAGCCGCGACCGCCGGGCTGAGATCGCGGGGATTGCGCGCGCAGGGGTCGTCCCATGCTAAATGAAATGCGGATGAGCGACGTGCCGTGCGTGAAGACGCTGACCCCCGTCGGCGCGCTCGATGAGCTCGTCACGCGGGACCGTGAGCACAACTGTGACGGGTTTGGTGCGCCGCGCGTCTGCGTGAAGGTCGACGCGGTAGCGGATCTGCCCACGCGCTTCGGCGACTTCAGGATCGTCGCCTTCTGGAACAACCGCGACGGCAAGGAGCACATCGCGCTCGTGCACGGCGACGTGCTCGGCGCCGAAGACGTCGTGACGCGGCTTCATTCGGAGTGCCTCACCGGCGACGCGCTCGGCTCGCTCCGGTGCGATTGTCGCGATCAGCTCGGTGTGGCGTTGAGCCGCATCGCGCGGGAGCCTTGCGGCGTCCTTCTCTACCTACGGCAGGAGGGGCGGGGGATCGGTCTCCTCAACAAAATCCGCGCCTACCAGCTGCAGGACAGCGGCCTCGACACCGTCGACGCCAACCTCGCGCTCGGCTTTCGCGACGACGAGCGCGACTACGCCATCGCCGCGCACATGATCGCGAGCCTCACCGTGCGCTCGGTTCGCCTGTTGACGAACAACCCCAAGAAGGTGAGCGAGCTCGAGCGCTACGGTACCCGCGTGAGCACGCGCATCCCGCACGTGATCCCGGCGAACGAGCACAATCGTTTCTACCTCGAGACGAAGGCGAATCGGTCGGGTCACCTGATCGACTTTGCGGGCAAGCCGCACCTCGGCGAGCAATACGATCCCGTCGTCGTCGTCCCGGATGGCCAAGACGGCGGCGCGTGAGCGTCGCAAGTCACCAGCACCACGATCACCATGCGCACCACGCGCATGGCCCGCCGCGCCACGATCTCGCGTTCGCGGTCGGCATAGCGCTCAACCTCGCGTTCGTCGTCGTCGAGGCGGTCTACGGCTCGCTCTCTCACTCGGTCGCGCTCGTGGCCGACGCCGCTCACAACCTCGGCGACGTGCTCGGTCTCGGGCTCGCATGGGGTGCGTCCGTGCTCGCGCGCTGGCAGCCTTCGACGCGCCGCACCTACGGGTGGCGCGGCAGCACGATCCTTGCGGCGCTGGCGAACGCCGTGCTGCTGTTCGTCGCGGTCGGCGGCGTCGCGTGGGAGGCCATCAAGCGCCTACTCGGCGAGCAGGAGGCGGTGCAGGGCTGGACGATGCTCGTCGTCGCCGCGGTCGGCGTCGTCGTGAACGCGGCGTCCGCTCTCTTCTTCCTCCGCGACCGGAAGAGCGACGCCAACATCCGTGGCGCGTTCACGCACCTCGTCGCCGACGCTGCGGTGTCGGTGGGCGTCGTGGTTGCGGGCGCCGTGATCCTGCGCACCGGTTGGACGTGGCTCGATCCCGTCACGAGCCTCGTCATCTCGATCGTCGTCCTCATCGGCACCTGGCGACTCTTGCGAAGCGCTTTTGATCTCTCGCTGCACGCCGTGCCCGAGCAGATCGATCCGGACGAAGTGCGCGCGTTCCTCGCGCGGCTACCCGGTGTCATCGAGGTCCACGATCTCCACATCTGGGCGATGAGCACCACCGAGGTCGCGCTCACGGCGCACCTCGTGATGCCGGTGAACTCCTGCGCGCCGCGCTTCCTCCACGACGTCTGTGCGTCGCTCCAGACGAAATTCGACATCGGGCACTCGACGCTTCAAGTCGAGCCCGACGAGGCTCCCGATCCGTGCGCGCTCGCCCCCGAGCACACGGTCTAATCGGTTCAGAGCGTCAGGGCGGGCAGCTGCGCGAGCACGATGCGACGCCATCGAGCTCGGCTGCCGTTGGGGCGCAGGCGTTCGCGACGCCATCGACGTAGCATTTGGCAGCGCAGTCGCGCGCGAGCGTGCACGCGGGCGGCAAGGCCCCAGGCTCCGTGCTCGGCGTCGTGCACGCTTTGGTCTTCTCGGCGAGCTGGCCGCACGCGGTGGCCGCGATGGCTTTGTCGAAGCATGCCTCCAGCGCGCTGCGTGCGCCGTCGCAGCCCGGGAAGGAAGCCGTGATGCCGGTGCAGGTGAAGCTCGAATCGGCACACGCGAAGTAGCTGTCGAACAGCGCTGAGCACGACGCGGCGTGCGCGTCGCTCGCGAGCGCGTCGGCTTCGTCCTCGCAGGTCTGGATCCAATCGGTGTCGCCGGCCTGGCTGCATGCGCCGACGTTCGCGCAAATGTCCTCCTGGTGGGTGCTGCTGCAGGCGAGCAACCCGAACGCCGCGGCGAGCGCGACGAGGCACCCGCGCGCGGGCACACGCAAGCAAGCGCGGGGCTCAGAACGCGACATGGAGGCGACCGGTGAAGACGTGGACGGGACCGCGATCGTGGTTGTAGCCAGGGTTGACGACCGGCTGGTAAAGAGCGGAAAACGACAGGTAGTCGGTCAACCGGGCCTTGTAATAGACGTCGGCGATCAGCTCGGAGGCGTAGTTGAGGGCGCCGTCGCCCACGATGAACCCGTAGCCGCCGCCTTCGAGGTACCGCTGATGCATGGGTGAGAGTCCGTTCATGACGATGGCGACGCCCGCTTCGTCATCCGGGCGGTGCCAGGGCTCGCCCTTCTGCACGGCGCCGAGGCCGATCGAGCGGTCGATCTCGGTGAAGGCCCACGACTCGTTCTTGCCGTCGTTCATGCTGAGGCGAAGGAACGCGCCGAGCGTTGGCGTGACCTCTTGCTCCATCGAGAGCGCGAACCCGAACTTCGTGCGCCCATCCTCGCGCGTGGCAGCGACCTCGTTGCCGTAGGCGGCCGGGTTCTCGAGAACCTTTGCGTAGCTGCCCATGCGCGCGCGGTTGAGAAAGAAGAGCACGCTCATCGCGCCGCGGCGGCGACCGATCGTGTAGCGAGCCTCGTACTCCGCCATGAGCCCATGGGATTTTCCGATGCGCCAATCCATCTGCGCGAGGTTCGCGTACTTCGGCTCGAGCGCGATCCCGGCGCGCGCCGACCACCAGTCCACGGAGAGATCGCCGAGGGCCCCCCAAGTGTACCCGCGCGTGTCGGCCGGGTAGTCCCACGCGCCGGACGCGAAGAGCGCCCAGTTGAAGAAGCGCTCCGTCGGATCGTGCGCGTAGCGGTTGCCGTCGAAGACGTCGGTCACCGAGACACGGCCGACGGTGATCGCGAGCACGTCGCGATCCCGCGTGTCGGCGAGCTCGTTGGCGCCGGCGAGATTCGCGACCTTGCCGCCACCGAGCTGAAACGTCTGGCTGATCGCAAGCCGCGCGACGTAGAGCGCGGGCGCGGGATCGCCGACCCGGTACACGATGCCGCTCGGGAACGCGGCGACGCCACGCGCTTGGCTCATACCCTTGCCACCACTGAGCTCTGGGTTGAACAGGAGCTCGCCGCCAGGCCACAGGCGCCCGTCGAGGTAGAGCGTCGAAACGAACGCCGTCGCCGATTCAGCCTCTGGGCTGAGGCTATTTTTTCCCGAGTACGGTGCGGAGAAAGCCGGGTGGTACTGCGTCGCCATCGTCGACTGGAAGTGGATGCTGAAGTGCTCTTCTTCGCCCTTGGTGGGATCCACCGGCGGCGTGCGCTTGTCTTCCGACGGCTCGTCGCGCGGGCTGTGTGCGCCGGCCGTCGGTGCGACAGCGAGCGCAGCCATGCCGAGGAGGAGGGCACCGAACGTCTTCACGATGCGCCAAGTACCACGACACGACGAGCGGCCTAAGAGGTTGCGGTTGTGGCTTCTCGGGTCCACTGTGTACGCACGTGCTCGAAGAATTCATCGAATCAAACCGCGACACCATCATCTCGCGGGCGCGTGACCGCGTCGCCTCACGTACGAGCCCGAAGCCAACTGCGATCGAGCTCGCGAATGGAATCCCTGTCTTCTTGGACCAGCTGAGCGCGGTACTGCGACTCTCGAAGGCGAGCGACGTCGATCACGACGCGCTGCGCGCGACGGCGGGCCGGCACGGCTTCGACCTTCTGCAGATCGGTCTGACCGTGGCGCAAGTCGTTCGTGACTACGGCGACGTCTGCCAAGCGATCACCGAGCTGGCCGTGGAGCAAAACGCGCCCATCCCCCCGGCGGAGTTCAGGACGTTGAACCTTTGCCTCGACGACGCGATCGCCGAGGCCGTCACGGCGTACACGCGCCAGCGCGACCTCGCGGGCGAAAAGCGCGACACCGAACGCCTTGGTTTTCTCGCCCATGAGCAGCGCAACTTGCTGAACACGGCGATGCTCGCGTTCGAAACCATCAAGAGCGGCCGCGTTGCCGCAGGCGGGAGCACGGCCGCGGTGCTCACCCGAAGCTTGGTCGGCCTGCGCGATCTCATCGACCGGCTCGCGGAGTGGATTCCGAACCACATGGTGTTGTCGTCGTTCGCGC
>CAXSGV010000053.1:0-3784 GCA_964236615.1 uncultured Polyangiaceae bacterium | reverse complement strand
CATCGACCGGTCGCTCGCCGACGTCCGGCTCGACGCTGGGATCGGTCGGCTCGAGCCCATCCTGGTCGCGCAGCTCGTCGAAGAGCTCGAGGTCGGCGCGTTCCTCCAAGCGCAGACACGCGGTCACTTTTTTGCCGTGCACGCCGTCGACCGTACGTTGAGCATCGAAGGCGACTGGCAAATCCTCACCGCGGCACTCGCGAACTTGCTGCAGAACGCGTTCAAGTTCACACGCGCACACGGCCACGTGACGCTGACCGTGCGCGCGACGAGCGACCGCGTTCTCTTCGAGGTGCAGGACGAATGTGGCGGCCTTCCACCTGGGAAACCGGAGGACCTATTCCACTCGTTCGCGCAGTATGGCCGCGATCGCAACGGCCTCGGGCTTGGGCTGTCGATCTGCTTGAAAGCGGCGAAGGCGAACGGCGGCGAGCTCCACGTGCGCGACTTGCCCGGCACCGGGTGTGTCTTCACGCTCGACCTCCCGAGGAAGGCGCCGCCCCCTCTGGTGCTCGTCCCGAGCGAGCGCGAGACGGCGAGCACGGCGCCGTCGTTGATCGCAAGCTCGACTTCGCGCATCCCGAGCTGACCTAAAGAGCGTCGTCGACACGAGCGTCGTCGGGGCTCGCCAGAGCGTCGAGAATCGCGACGAAGCGGTCACGCAGCGCAAGCACCTTGTGCCTATCGAACGGCGGCGCGCGGTAGACGATCTCGAGAGCCTGCGACGCGTGGGGAGCCCACACGAGGTTCAACGGATTGTAATTGAGCGCAAACTGTCGCGTCCGCTCGATCGTCAGCTCCGGGGGGCAGTCTGTCGCCACGTCCCACGGAAGCTCCGTGTAAGCGACGTCGGTGATCGGCTCGGCAACCTCGAGGTGCGGGACCGGATCGTCGCTCTGGTGATCGAGGAGCTTCAGGAACGTCGTTTGATGCTCGGCCAGAAACGCGCGCAGCGAGCCCCCGCGCGTCGCCGTCACGCGGAGCGGCAGGCCGCGCGCGAGACAACCGAGCGCGTCCTTCTCCTTCAGGAGAAGTCGGTTGGCGACGACGAGTCGCACGATGACGTCGCGTCGCCCGAGGGTCTTCATCATCACGAGAGCAAGGGCGGCCGTCATGAGCCCGCCGCGCGTCATCCCGGTCCGGCGCGCGGTGCTGGTGAGCCGCTGTTCGAGATCGGCCGACAGGTCGACGGCCAACGCCTCGTTGCCCACGAAGGCGAGCGAGGCAAGACCACCGAGCACGTTCGACGGCGCGAGCGCAGCGGAGGGCGAGCCGAGCGCGCCGCGGATCCACGTCCTCATGTCACGCGCGAGAAAGGCACGTAGCGCAGGCTGGGTGCCAACGTTGCGTAGATTGCCAAGGGCCGCCGTGGCGAGGCGGCGACCGAGGCGCGTGAAGGGAAGACCCTCGGCAGCTCCGAACGGCGCCACCAGGCTCGGTTCGCGGAACCCGCGCAGGTACGGGGTCCAGAAAGCGTTGTCGCCGTCGCCGTCGCCGTCGTCGGCGTCACGAACGGGATCCTCGCCCATCCACCACGAGGTGGCTGGTGGGTCCCGCCCCTCGCGAAGTGCGCGGTAGGTCCTCCACAGCGCGCGCACGAGCGCGGCGACCGACCACCCATCGAGGATGGTGCTGTGGACGACGACGATGCACCGATGCGTCCCGTCGGGCGCGCGCACGGTGTCGAGGCGAACGAGCTCGGGTCGCGCGAGATCGAACGCCTCGAACAGACGACTTTGCTCGAGCTCCGCTTGCGCCTCCTCGAACGCGGCCATGGACGGAGCGCCGAGGTCGTGGTGGACGATGGTGAGCTGCGCACGCGCGTGCACGACCTGCATCGGCTCGGGCAACCTACGCACCTGAAAGCACGAGCGAAGGACGTCGTTGCGTTCGGCGAGCAGGCGGAGCGCGTCGCCGAAGCACGCGGGATCGAAGGGGCCGCGCACCGTAAAAACGAGGCGATCGTTCAACATCGGCGTGCCCGCATTGAGGAGCGACGCGAGCAGCGCGAAGTGCTGCCCGAGGTTCAAGCGCCACGCCGCCTCGGTATCCGCATCGCCCAGCACGCGACCGGCGATTGCGGGGACGTTCATCGCGACCGCGGCGACGCTCGCGGGCACCTGCGTCGCAAGCAGCCGCGCGAGTGCGTCCACGCTCCCGGCGCGGTGAAGATCCGCCATCGCGAGGACGGCACCTCGAGCTCGCACCGCGGCGAGAAGCGCGGCGAGGCCGAGCGAGTCGGCACCATGCTCGATGAACGCGTCGCTGCTGCCGAGAGTGACGAGGCCAAGCGCTTCACGCGCGAGCGTCAGGAGAGAGTCGACGGGCTCGCCGAGAGCTGTCCCTTCGGCGTCGTGTGGGGGCGGCAGTGCGGCACGATCGATCTTCGCGTTCGCGGTCGTAGGCCAACCATCGACCAACACGACATGACGCGGGATCATGTACGCGGGCAGTTGCTCCGAGGCGAAGCGCTGCAACGTGCGGGCGGGATGCGCGTGGGTCGCCGCCTCGGGCGCGCAGAGCTCGACATACGCAACGAGGCGGCGATCGTCGGGCGTGTCCTCGCGAACGATGACCACTGCCTCACGGACAAGCGCGTGGCTTGCCAGCAGCGTCTCGATCTCGCCGAGCTCCATACGGTGGCCGCGGACCTTCACCTGGGTGTCGTCGCGACCGACGAAGTCGACGACGCCGTCCTCGCGCCTACGAACGCGATCGCCCGTCCGGTACCACCGCTCGCCTCGGGCGTCGGTCACGAAGCGCTCGGCCGTGCGTGCTTGGTCCTCGTGGTAGCCGCGCGCGAGGCCGCGGCCTGCGATCCAGAGCTCACCGATTTTCCCGTCGGCCACGTCGCGATCGTCATCGACCACGCGGAGCGAGGTCGCGTCGATCGCTCGGCCGAGAGGCTCGATGCCGTGCTGCACCGGCTCGCGCACCTCGTGAACCAAGGACCAGATCGTCGTCTCGGTCGGGCCATACATCGACCAAAGCGAGGCGGACGCCGCGTGGAGGCGTCGTGAGAGGTCGGCGCGTAAGGCTTCGCCACCACAGAGCGCCCGCACGCGACCTTCGCCGCGAAAGCCGTTGTCGAGAAGGAGCCGCCACGTGATCGGTGTGGCCTGGATCCAGGTTGCGCGTGCGCGGTCGGCGAGCGCGACCAGCAGCGCACCATCGGCGACCTCCTCGCGCGAGGCGATGACGACGCTCGCGCCGACCGTCAACGGCAGAAGGAGCTCGAGCACCGAGATGTCGAAGGACGGCGACGTCACCGCGAGCACGACGTCATCACGGAGAATTCCCGGCGTGTGGCCGATTGATCGCAGGACGTTCGCGAGCGCGGCGTGCGGAACCACGACCCCCTTCGGGGCTCCCGTGGAGCCCGACGTGTAAATCAGGTACGCCGCCGCGCCGAGATCACGGAGGTGGGGACCCGGCAGCGGCCCGGACGTGGGCACGTCCTCGAGCGCGATGATCGGTGTGCCCTCGCAGAGCGCAGCAAGCGCTCGTGACGTCACGATGAGCTTTGCGCCGGAGCCCTTCGCGAGCGCGACGCGGCGCGCCCGCGGATGCAGCGGATCGAGGGGAACCCACGCGGCGCCAACCCAGAGCGTCGCGAGCATCGCCGACACCATGTCGATCGAGCGGTCCAGACAAACGCCGACGACGTCACCCGCACCGACGCCATGCGCCTCGAGCGCGGCCGCGAGTCGCTTGGTCTCGGCGATGAGCTCCGCGTACGAGACCGCGCGCACCGCATCTCGCGCTGCAGGGCGCCTCCTGCTTT
>CAXSGV010000052.1:14913-20947 GCA_964236615.1 uncultured Polyangiaceae bacterium | reverse complement strand
AGGCCTGCACGCCACGGGCGGCGAGTTGGGCGTCCGTGAATTCGTAGAGATTTTCGGTTTGCGGGGCGCCGGGGTCGAGGCCTTCGCGAATGCCTTCGAGGGATGCGCCCGGAAGAGCGCATCGTCGCTCGAGAAAGTCGAGGAGCATGCGCTTGTCTTTCGAAGCGCGCGCCACACGTTCGTAGAGCGGCAGCACCCTTGGCAGATCGCTGTTGGGAACCTTGGCATTGCGAACGATCGCAAACGCTCGCTCGACGTCGCCCGAGAGCTCGACGACGCGAAGACCTTTTTCCGTCGCCACCGACTCGTACGAAGACACGAGCGCGGCGAGCTCGGTCTGTCGCGCGAAGAAGGGCGCGGTCGACGGGCTGCGCAAGCGCGTGCTCACGGCCTCTTCGCTCTTCTCCGAGACGACGCGAAAGAGATGCACGGCCTCCGCGATGCCACGGAGATGCTGCTCGCCGAGTGGAACGATCTCGAAGCGATGGCGCACGAGGCGCTCGGTGGCTTGCGCGATTACGATCTCGTTGGGCTCGATCGTGTCCTCGATGCAGCTCGCGAGGTGCACGGCCGAGCCCATGATGTCGGGAGCCGCGCGCGCGCCCCCGCCGACCGTGCCCACCATGACCACACCGGTGCAGATACCGACGCGAAGTGAAATCGCGTGATCGTGGCGCCGCGCGATCTCCCGCACGCGACTCGTCATCGCGAGCGCCGCGCGGACCGCGCGCTCGGCGTCGTCCTCGCGACCGACGGGCACGCCGAAGGCTGCCATCACCGAGTCGCCGATGTACTTCACCACGGTGCCACCTTCCCGCTCGAGCTCGCGCGAGAGCGGCTCGAAGAAGGTGTTGGCAAACTCACGCACGGCCTCGGGCTCGAGATCGTTCGCGACCGCGCTGAAGCCCACCATGTCCGCGAACACGACGGTCGCTAGCTTTCGCTCCTCGACCCAGGGAAGGATGGTCGAGGGGTGATGCGCGCCGCCGCTCGACGGAGGCGATGATCCGACGCGCGACGCGGGCCCCGCGACCGGAAGGTTCGACGCAGACGGCGGGTAGGTTCGCTGGCCGCGGGCTACCTCGGGCTCGGCGACCGGAAACGATTCGCGCAGTGCATTTTGCATGGCGCGCGCGCTCGGCCAGCGCGACGTCTTCGCAAACGCGAGGGCGCGATCGACGATCGGCACGAGCGTCGGAACGCCCGCCGCGGCCGTGGCGTGCAGGAAGCGACGCCGCCCGCCTGCATGCGCCGCAGGTGCGGTCGCTGCGAGGATGATCGCCTCCATCGGCGTCTGGGCTTCGTGCACGGGGCGACCCGACACGAGCGCAAAGATCGTCGCGCCGACGGCCCAGACGTCGGACAGAGCGTCCACCTCCTGGATGCGGCCCATCGCCTGCTCGGGGGGCATGAACGCGGGCGTGCCCATCGTGATGCCGGTCCGGGTATTCGACGCGATTCCTGGCACCGCGCCGGGTCCACCGGCGGGTGGCCCACTGCCCTCGCGGAGCCGCGCGATACCGAAGTCGAGCACCTTGATGGCGCGGTCGCGCGTGAAGAAGACGTTCTCGGGCTTGATGTCGCGGTGCACGATGCCGCTCGCGTGGGCAGCCGCCAGGACGTCGAGCAGGCCGTCGGCAAGAGCGAGCACGTCGTCGAGCGGAAGGCGGCCACCAAAGCGCGCCGCGCGTGCGTCCGCCGTCTCGCCTTGAAGCAGCTCCATCACGAGGAACGCGGCGCCGTCCTCCGTTTCGTCGTCGTCGAGAACGCGCACGACACCCGGGTGCTGGACTGCGTTGGCGACGTAGCCCTCGCGCCCGAACCGCGCGCGGATGTCGCCGTCAATCGAGAGCAGCGTGTGCAGGACCTTGAGCGCGACGCGGTTTCCGTTGCGGTGGGTCGCCGAATAGACCGCGCCCATGCCACCCACGCCGAGCAGCGCGTCGACGTGCCACTTCCCCTTGATGCGCGTACCGACGCGCGCTTTCACGACGTCGACGACGCTGGGATGAATGCTCGACATCGCCCGGAGAACCTACCACGCAGCCGCGAATCGATGCTGCGATCAGCCCGCGATCAGGTCGACGAGGTGACGGCGCCAGCGGCGGTCCGCAGCGAGCCCGTGACCGCCAACGTGGCACCCGTGAGGACAAGCGCAACGCCGATCCACTCATCGCTCGTCGGCCAAGCACCCTGCGCAATCGCGCCGATCACGATCGACCCGACCGTCTCGCCTGGGGAGACGAGCGCCACCGTCGAGGGGGCCACATGCCGTGACGCGCGCAAGACGAGCGTGTGCCCGATGAGCGTCGCCACGATCCCGAGCGCGATCACCCAGCCGATGCTCGCGAGAGGAGGCGGAGGGAGACGCGACGCGGTGACGATCGCAAACGGCAGCAGCGCAATGCACGCGACGCCGTACACGCCCGCCGCGTAGGGCAGCACCGGCAGAATCTCTTTCAGCCCGCGCGCCGCCGCCACGTACGCGCCGTAGAGGACGACGGAGGCAATCACCATGACGTCGCCGACGATGGTGCTCTCGCCTTCGCCCGCGTTACGCGCGACCACCGCCGCGCCCAGCGTCGCAATCAAGATACCCACGCCCTCGCGTCGTGTCGGCCGCGCGCCGAACGCGATCCACGCAGCACCGACGACTGCGATGGGCTCGAGCGACACGAGCGCGACGGCCGAGGAAGCGACGTGCGCGCGAGCCCGCCCAAGAACAACGCGAAATGCGCGGCAAGCAAGCAGCCTGCAATCGCCAGTGACACGCGCGATTTGCCCGGAAGCACGCGAAACGCGCTGGTCGTGAGGTGTGGCGTCAACAGAACGATCGCGATCGCGGCGACCGCGCACCTGCCCGCCCCGATCGCGACGGGTGGAATGCCTCTGGCTGCACGCGCGAGCGGCGCACTGAGCGCGAAAGCGACCGTAGCGACGCCGAGGAGCGCGAGGTCGCGCGTCGGGGTCGTGGGTCGCACCTGCGGATGTTAAGGCGAAATTGCTGGTTTGACGATCCATGGTCCGGCGTCCTGCCGCTCGACCCAATTTCCGCCATCGCTGCTGGGTTTCCGCCGACGCTGCGTATCTGCCTGGGGTTTCGTGGGTGGAATGTCGATTGCAGACCTCGCTGCATGGCCACCACCGCAGCTGCGAAGTCGAGTGCCGTTTCCCGCCCCTCTCCTGCCTCGGTTCGTCCCAGCATTCCTCGCCCTTCACCCCGGGGCTCGGTCGCTCCGATGAAGCCGGTGGCTCACACGCCGGTGGCTGAGACGGCGGCTAGCACCGAGGAGCTCGCGGTCGAGCGCTCCGAGGTCCGCGCGGTTTCGTCGGAGCACCGCGAGACGCTCGCGTCGATCGACCTCGAGCTCGAAGACGTGGTCGTCGCCCCGCCGCTGCCCCCGCAGGCGCGCGTCACTTCTGTCGCACCGCCCGCGCCGGTCCTGGCCGCATCTGTCGCGCCCGTCGAGATCCCGGAGCCGCCGCCCTCGAACCGGATCCCCTCGATGGCCATCTCGACCCGCGATGTTATCGAGCACGTGCAGCGCCTCTCGTCTCCGCCGCCGATTCCTGCGTCGATCGCGCCCGCGTCGATCCCGCCTGCGCCAATCGCGTCTGCGCCGAGCGTCCCCGCGCCGATCGCGTTCGTGCCGCCGACTCCGCCACAAACGCTGCTCGCGCCAATCGATCCGTTCGCGAGCTTTGCCGCCCCAGCGCTCGTGCCGGCACCGCGGATGTCCGTCATGGACCCGACCGACCTCCTCTTCGACGCGATGTACGATCTCGGCCTCTTCGAGACAGCGGTCGAAGGCGCCAGCTACTGCCTTGCGTCCATCCTCCGTGCGCTGCCTTCACGCGCCGGCATGATCCATCTGTTCGACACCGACACGCGGGAGTTCGTCACCGTCTACGCACAGGGCCCGGGCTCCGACGAGCTCTTGATGAACCGGCACTCGGACGAGGACTGGCTCATCGCCGCCGCCGTCTGCAAGCACAAGCCGCTCACGATGGGCTACGGCGACGCCGTCGGCGGTCGCCCACTCGATCGCCACGCCAAATTCGGCCCAATCAAGAGCGTTCTGGTTGCGCCCGTCTTCTCCTGGGGTCGCTGCCTTGGTGTGATCGAGCTCGTCGATCCTGCGGACGGCTCGTCGTTCGACGTCCGCAGCGAGAACGCTGTCGCCTATGCCGCCGACCGCTACGGCGAATTTCTCGGTGAGCGCGGCGTTCACGTGGGCACCGTCGCTCCGCCGTCGGGGATCATTTCGAAGGCCTGAGCTCTGCGGTGGAGTAGAATCGCTCTCGATGGCGGTGTGCGTTGCTTGCCGGCAACAAGCGGCGGTCACAGGAGTGTTGTGCGAGGAGTGCGCTTCGGACGTCCGAGGCGCCACGCAGCTGTGTGCGGAGCAGATCATGTCGCACGCGGAGGACCCGCGGGATGCGGCGCTCATCGATCGTTGGGGCAACGTCCACACGCTCGGCAAGACGACAGTTGTTGGGTGTTGGTTGGAGAGGCACGGAATCCAGATCGCCGAGTCCTCGATCTCACGTCACCACGTCGAGATCGCGCTCGGCGACGACGGTCGCTGGCGTGCAAACGATCTCAAAAGCCGTAACGGCACCTACGTGAACGAGAAGCCCGTCGTCGGCGCCACCGAGCTCAAGGCGGGCGACATCTTGTTCTTCGGACAGGTCGGGATGTTCTTCTTCTCACCAGCGCCCGCTTGGGCCAAAGACGTCGCCGATCTGCCGACCATGAAGCCGATGGCCGCGCCCCCTGCCCCCGTCGTGCAGGTGATGCCGGAAGAAGAAGATGAAGAAGGCGGCGATACCTTCCTTGGTCTCAGCAACGTGGATGTCGCGCTCGTCGCTCCCGGCGGTGGTGGCGGCGGCGTCATCGCGCTCGAGGGCCGCACGATGCAGCTCACTGCGATTCAGTTCGAGCTACTTCGCGTCCTCGCCGATCGCATGTTCGACGAGGGCGGTCGCGACGAGCGCGTGCGAGGCTTCGTGCGGTCGAGCGAGCTCTTGGGATCGCTACCCTGGGATACGGCGCGCCCCGAGGACAACCACATCAAGCAGCTTGTCCGACGTGTGCGCCGAGGACTGGTGCGGTCGGGGATCGGCGATCTCATCGAATCGCGGCACGGATTCGGGTACCGTCTACGTGTGAAACCCGTTCGGCGCCCGCTCCGCGAGGGCTCCACATGACCACGACCGCTACCCGGGACTTACCCGCGGCGACATGGCCAAGTACCCCACGGGCCGGGCATCATCGCTGATGATGGACGAGCAAGCATCCCCCCACTCGGCGACGAGCATCGGCAAGTACCGACTCCTCGCGCAGATTGGTCGTGGCGGGATGGCGGACGTGTTCCTCGCGGTCACCCGTGGGCCGAACAAGTTCAACAAGTTCTTGGTCGTCAAGAAGATGAAGACCGCCCTCATCGGCGACAACGACTTCATCAAGATGTTCAACGACGAGGCCCGCCTCGCCGCGCGTCTGAATCACCCGAACATCGTTCAAACGATCGAGGCGGAGCAGTCGGGCGAAGACTACTTCATCGTCATGGAGTACCTCGACGGGCAGCCGTACCACCGCGTGGTGCATCGCGCGGCCAAGCGCGCGAAGGATCTGCCGCTCCCGCTTCGCCTCCATGTCATCTGCGAAGTGCTCGCGGGGCTCCACGCGGCACACGAGCTGAGGGACTACGACGGCTCGCTGATCAACGTCGTGCACCGCGACGCGACGCCGCACAACGTCTTCGTGACCTACCAAGGCGAGGTCAAAGTCGTCGACTTCGGCATCGCGAAGGCAGCGGGCCGTTCCGTCGAAACGCGCGTCGGAGTCATCAAGGGCAAGGTCCACTACATGGCGCCCGAGCAGGCGCTCGGTAAGGCAGTCGATCGAAGAGTCGATGTCTTTGCGATCGGCGTCATGCTCTGGGAATCGATCACGGGTAAGCGCCTATGGGGCAAGGCGACCGATCTCGACGTTCTTCGCAAGCTCGTCACCGCCGAGTTCCCACCGATG
>CAXSGV010000052.1:10496-14903 GCA_964236615.1 uncultured Polyangiaceae bacterium | reverse complement strand
CTCGCAGGCATCGGATTCCAAGTGCCCGAGGAGCTCGACGAGATCTGCGCCAAGGCGCTCGCGCCGCGCCCCATCGATCGTTACGAGACCGCGCTGGAGTTCCGCGAGGCGCTCGAGGGCTACCTGGCCAAGGGGCCCGCGCCCTCGAAGCGTGAGCTCGCGGCCATCGTCTCCGAGCTCTTCGCCGAAGAGCGCAGCACGATGAAGACGGTCATCGAGACGAAGGTGCACGAGCTCGAGCAGATGCAGAACCAAGGTCTCGCGAGCGGCGAGTTCGAGATGGCCGACTTCGGCTCCACCGGTGGGCCCATGAGCCTGTCGAACGCGTCGCTGGCCATGTCACCGTTCACGGGCGTCGGTCGCACGACCGCGCCCGGCGTGACGAGCACGATGGCGACGAACTCGCCTTCGCTCCGTACCGTTCCGGCGATGGAGGCTGCCTCGCAGGCGCCGCCTCCGCACCCGTCGGGCGGCTCCATCTGGCGCACAGCCATCGTCGCGGGGCTGCTCTTCTGTGGTGGTGGGCTCTTCGCGGTGGCTGCGTTTCGCTCCGAAGGCGACACCACGAAGAAGGCGCAGGCGTCCGAAACCGTCGCCCCGCCAGTCCCGACCGAGTCCGACGTCAGCCTCTCAGCAACCCCGGAGAGCGCCGCCCGCATGTGGATCGATGGGACGCCCGTGGCGAACCCCTTCCACGGCAAGTACCCCCGCGGAAAAGTCGAGCACGTCATTCGTGCCGCCGCACCGGGTTACCGCGCCCAAACCCTGTCCATCAAGTTCGACCGCGACGTCTCGCGGGCCATCCGCCTGGAGGCGGAGCCGACCACCCACTGAATACTTGTGGGAAGCGGAGGCGAGGGCGAGACTTCGAGCATGCAGCTCGTTTGCAGCAAGTGCGGGGCGACTTGCACGCTCGAAGAGCCCGCGCGCGGTAAGAAGGCACGCACGTTCGCCGGATGCGCGTCGTGCGGGCACCTGAATCGCGTGCCGCGGGGCCCCAAGGCTTCACGTGAGAGCGACGTTAGCAGTGAGCCGCAGATGGCGATCGCGGCCACGGCGGCGCGCGCCCTTGGCGGCGGCGCAGCGAAGCACAAGTCGACGTTGCTCGGCGTCGGCGCGCGCGTCTCCGCGACTGACCTCCTCGCGCACGCCACTCCGCAAGCACCGGCGGTCGCGCTCACGCCCCCGCCCTCGCGTGCGCGGATCTCCACGCCGCCCGTGCCCGATGCAAACGACGCGCTCGCCGACGCGATGCGCGCTCCCAGCGCCGACGATGAGGACGGCGAGCGTGTGGATGACGCGGCCACCGAGAAGATGCCGGACGTCGCGCCGACGAGTGAACGGAAACCCGTCGCGGTTTTGCCCCAAGCATCCGGCGATGACGCGGCAGAGGAAGCCGAAGACAGCGACGCCGAGGAAGAGGATCACGCGACCGACGTCCCTGCCCCTGCTTCCGCCCCTGCCCTTGCTCCAGCGCCTGTGCCTGCTCCCGCCTCGGTCCGCCCAGCGGCTCCTGCGCGCAGAGCTTCCGTCAGCGCGCCGAGCAAGATCGCTGCGTCGGCGGTCCCGGAAGCCGCGGCAACGAGCACGGCGCCGCGCCGCGGCCTGGTCCTCCCGCTCCTCGCCATCGTGGCGTCGATTGCGGTCGTGTACGTCGTGACGATGCGCAAGGACGTATCGACGAAGCCGGAGTCGTCGGAGCCTGCGGTTTCGGCCGACGGCCTGCTCGATCAAGCCGAGCACGCGCTCGACGAAGGGGACACCAAGCTCGCAAGCGAGCGGGTGGGCCAGGCCGAAGCGATCGCGAAGAGCCCACGCGCGCTGCTCGAGCGTGCGCGCATCGACGCCGCGATTGCGGACACGAGCTGGCTGCACGCGCGCCTCCTTGCCGCCCCTGGCGCGCCGCCCGAAGCGGTCCCCGCAGCCAACGCGGCGCGCACCAGCGCGGACGCCGCCATGACGGCGGCACCGAGCGACCCCGCCGCCGCGCGCGCGAAGCTCGACGCGCTCCGCATCGCGGGCGACCTCGAAGGCGCGCGCGCTCTCGTTCCACGCCTCGCAGCGATCGGTGAGCAGTCCGAGACAGCGTACGTGAGCGCGGCTCTCGAGCTCGCGGAGGAGGGACCGTTGTCGCTCGGCGCCATTGCGCGCTTGCGTGAGTCCGTGGCGTCGGGTCACCAAGCCACGCGCGCGCGCTCGGCGCTCGCGTACGCGCTCGCGCGCACCGGCGATTTCGCGGGCGCACGTCATGAGATCGATGCACTGGCGTCGAGATCGAGCGGCGCGCCGGTGATCGGCGAGCTGCGTGCGTTCGTTGCGCGCGCCGATCATGGTGCCAAGCCCGCGGCCCCCGTCGTGGCCGCGATTACGAGCAGCGTTGCGGTCGCCACGCCGACACCCCCGGCGACGACGGTTGCGCCGCCCGTTACCCCGCCGGTCACGGCGCCCGTCACTTCGACAAAGCTATCGACCAGCGCGCCGACGGCGCCGACGGCGACTGGGCCGGTGTCGATGGCAGCCGCGCTCGAGGCACAAAAATCGGGCGACCTCGCGCGCGCGAGCACGCTCTTCCAGGCGCTCGTTGCCAAGAGCCCGAACGACATCGAGTCGCTGACCGCGCTCGGCGACATCGCGCGTAAAGAGGGCCGAACGCGTGACGCGATCGGCTTTTACCGGCGCGCGCTCACCGTGAACACGAGCTTCTTTCCTGCGTTGCTTGGTCTTGCCGACGCGCTCTGGGACAGCGGCGAACGCGCCGCGGCCCAGCAGCGCTACACCGAGATCACGAACCGGTTTTCACCCGGGATGTACCCGACCTACGTCCGCCAGCGCATCGCCGCTGACACCGGCGCTCCGTGACGGCAGCCGCGCCCGCCCATCGAGCGCTCAGATAGCTTCCTGCTTCGCGTCCGGTTTGAGCTCGGCGGTCTTGAGCTTGACGCTGAAGGCCTTTCCGTCCCACGTGAGCGCGACGATGTTCATCTTCACGGCGCGTCCGGGCGCATCGGCCTTCCACCGAACCGCGCGCGCCGTTCGCTCCCACGCGTCGTTCGAGGTAAGGAGCGCATAGAGCCCAATTGCACCGCCGTCGGTGGCCTCGCCGACGAGCGTCTCTTTCTTGTCATCGGCGGCCGCGATGCCGAGGCGCGCTTCGAGATCGTCCCACACGACGATGCCGAGCGTGCCGGGGCCGCTGAAGAGTTGAAGCTCCTTCAGCTTCCGGGAGATGGCCTCGGGGGAGCCCTGCGCGCCCGCAGCGGCCGGGTTCGCGAGCAAGACCCCGAGCCGCGCCGCGGAGGCCAGCCGCGCGAAGTAACGCGGGTCGTCCGGACCCGGGCTGCCTTCGCCAGTCGACACTTCGCGCTCGATGCGGAGCGCCTCGTCGATGCGTCCCGCCCCAGCTGCCGCGCTCGCGAGCCGCAACCAACCGAGCGCATTCTTCGGCTGGAGATCCGTGAGCGTCTTGTACTGGCGGTACGCGGCCGTGTGCCATCCGCGGCGTAGGTAGATGTCCCCGAGCACTCGACGCGACGCTGGGTTGTTGCCGTCGAACTCCACGACCTCGGAGTAGGTGCGAAGCGCTTCGTCGTTCTCGCCCGCGTCCGCGAGCACATCGCCGAGCTGTTGCGCCAGGCTTGGAGTGAGGTAGCCGCGGTCGCGCAGTCGCCGCCCGTACGCCATTGCCTCGGCGCGATCGCCCGACTGCGAGAGGAGGCGCACGAGGCGCACGTCGCCTGCGGGATCGCCGGGGGCCGCGAGCATCGCGGTGCGGAGCTTGAGGAGCCGCGCCTCGGGCTTGGCATCGGCGAGATCGCGATCGAGCTTGGCCCAATCGACACCACCGAAGATGACGCGCGAAACGACCGCGGCAATGCGCACATCGACGGTGCGACGAAGAATGCGGCGCGCGACGAAGCGCTGCGCGTCGTCCTGACCGGCGAAGTGTTGAAGTACCTGCTCAGCCCCCTCCTCCGTGTCGACTTTCTGCTGCACCAGCTCGAGGAAGGCCGCTTGGTCGCGCCAGTCAGGGAGCTCACAGCCGGAGCGCGCCTGGTTGTATGCGGACAGCGTTTCGCTCGTCTGCGTGGTCTGACGGAGGCGTCTCTGCCAGAGCACGATGCGCTCGGCGAGGGGCCGGCTTGCGGCGTCACTGCAGCGCGAGAGCGCGAAGGCGAAGCGTGCCACGGGCGCCTTCACAGGCGCGATCACGACTTTTTTATCGGTCTTCGTCGCGTCCTTGCCGAACGCTTCCTCGCGGCCGCCTTCCTCGATTCGCGCCGGTCCGGCGCTGTTCGGACGCGCCATGCCCGAGAGTCCCGCGGGACGTGGCGCCATGGGCCGCGTCGTCGCGTGCGCTGCGCCGCCGCCGCCTCCGGGGCTTGGCTTGTAGGCTGGCGCGCGCTCGTC
>CAXSGV010000052.1:0-10447 GCA_964236615.1 uncultured Polyangiaceae bacterium | reverse complement strand
GCTGCGGCGTGATGTCGTCGCTCGCCCTTGCGCCCTTCTCGGACACGGCGGCGGTCGCTTGGGCGGCCGGCGGCTGGACCGGCATGTTGTCGCTCTCCTTGCCGAGCTCGGATCGCGTCTGCGAGCCCGCGCTCGACGTGGGCTCACTCTTGTCGCAGCCGGCGGCCACGCTCGGAAGCCCCGGTGCGAAGCGCTCGATCATGCGGCGCTCGTCCTGCTCGTTCGCGATCGACGTGAGCCGAACGCCGCGCACCTTCGAGCTGCGACGCTGAATGCCCTGGCGCGCGTACGACGACTCGCTGTCGAGCGCGAGGATGCTCGTGTACGGCGTCATGAGGCCGTAGTCGATCCCCAGCGAGAGCACCTTCGAACGGTTCTCGTCGGCACCCGCCCCCGAGCCGAGCAGCCGATGCATGTATTCTGCAGCCCATAGTCGCGGGACCAGCGACGTCGTCACGCTCGACTCGAGCTTGACCGGATACTCGAAGCTCTGGTCCTTGCCGGCGACGCGGCCCTTCACTTTCACCTTTGCCGGAAGCGCATGGTGTGTGCGCGCGAGGAGCACGAGCTCTTCGCCGCGCGAGAGCTTGCCGGTGCTGGAGTAAAAAGGCTGATCGAGCCCTGCACCGAGGTCGACCTCGACGTCGGTCATCGTGGGGGTTTTGATCGCGCTCGCAAGCCGCAGTGCTTGGCCGGTGGTCTGCTCGGTCTCGTCGATGCGCAGGTACTGGCCGCCACCGGCGCGCGTGAGCTCGCCGAGGAGCTCGTGGTGCGCGTCGGCACCGACTCCGACCGCAAAGAGCCGCGCGCGCGATCCCGAGAGCGAGCGACGCAGGCGCTCCATGAGGCCGTCGCCCGTCGTCTCCCCCGACGTAGCAGCTCCGTCGCCGACGTACACGATCGCGGGTTGCTCGGTGCCGTGCAGGCGCTCGAGCGCTGGCTCGAACATGGATCCGAGATCGGTGGCGCCGCCGATCGAGTGATCGGAGAGCCGCTCGAGCGCCTTCGCGATATCGCCATCGGTGGCAGGCGCAAGGCCCTCCTTCGGGTAGACGACCGTCGGCGTGACATCGAGCGCAACGAGTGCGAAGCGATCGTCGTCCGAGAGCGCGCGCAGGATCGCCTCGGCCGCAGCGGTGCGGAGCTGGCGAGCGCTGTCGTCACCGCCCGCCGAAGTGTCGACGACGAGCACGAGGTCGCCTTTCGACGTCGGGAGGGACGCAAAATCGATCTCCGGCACGTAGCGCATCATCACGTAGTCGGCCTGGTCGGTCCCGGCCTGGAAGCGCCACGCGCGGACGGGCATGCCCTTCTTCTTCGGCGTCATCTCGAGCTGGAAGTCGGCGCGCGGCAGGTACCCGCTCCGACGCATCGTGACGAGCTTTCCGTTCTGCTCGGTCGTGGCGTCGAGCGAGGTCGCAGTCGTCGTGTCGGGACCTGCCGTGCCGAGGTCGACCGAGAGCGAGAACTCGTCGAAGCGCACCGGATCCTCGGAGCGCAGCGGGTAGACGTAGCGCATCTTCCCCTCCACGTTCGGCAGCATCTCGACGTAGCGAAGGACGATGCGGCGCGTGCCGCTCGCGGGGATCGGAAAGATGCGGGCGCGGTAGGTGCGGCCATCGACCCACTCGAGCAGGGCCGGCTCGAAAGCCTGGGGAATAGCAGCGGCGTACTTCGCTGCCGCCTCCTTCTTCTCGACGACCTCGCCTTCGACGAGCGTGCCATTCGTCTCGAGCGCGAAGCTCGTGACCGTCGCGGTCGCGGGAACGGTGAACCAGTACCAGCCCTCGATGGGCTGCCCACCGGGGTTCGAGAAGGTTTGGTCGACCTCGGTCTCGGCGATTCCATCGCGCAACACGGCCTTCACGACCTGCTTCGCGATGCCGAGCTTCTGCGCGGGCGCGCCTGCCGATGCGTTGGGGTCGAGCCCGTAGAGGCGACCGGTGCCGGTGCCGATCGACCCGTGCGCGCCGCGCTGATCGCCCATGCCGCCGGTCCAGTCTTGCCAGAACGCAACGGGCGCCAGCTTCGGGGCACCGCCGGCTTTCGATGTGCCCTCTTCACCCGCGTTGATCTCGGTGCGACCACCAGGCGACGTGAGGATGGCGAGGCCGCGCGCGACGTAGACCGTGACGTCGTCGCCCGAGCGGCGGATGCTCACGCCAGCGTCGGAGGCCGAGACCGCGGACTTGCCGAGCTTGCATTCGATGGCGTTGCCTTCGAGGCGGGGCGCGTCCAGCCAGACTTCGCCCTTTTCAAGCTCGATGCCACGATCGGCGAGGACAATCTCGGTCTCGCCACGGAGAAACACGGCCGCGCCGTCTCCCGTTCGGACGAGCGCGCGTGAGCCCTTGCCGGTCGCAATGTGTGATCCGATGGCGAGCGGCGTGCCCGACAGCTCCTTGGTCGAGGTGCCCTGCTCGCTGACGGCCACGTCGCCTGCGGCGAGATCGAGTCGAGCGCCGATGCTCCGGGTTTTCAATGGCGGCGCGACCCGTGTGGCGATGAAGACGACGACCCCCGCCAAGAGGAGCACCGCGGCGCCAACGAGCAGGAGAATTCGGCGATTCAAGCGCAGCGCCTGCGACTTCACGTTCTCGGACACGTTCTCTGTCATGTTTCCCCCGGAAAAGCGGACGCGGTCCGCGATGGGCCCGCTGAAGACGCGCTCTGCCGCGAAAGGATCTGCTCACCTGGCCGCAAACACAACGCCTCCGCGCGCGCCCGCGGCCCGACGTCTGCCCGCGACGCGCTACCGGCTCTCGACGAGGATGAACGGCGCGGGGGTCGCGCTTCGCGCCTGCAAGAAGGCAATCGTGCGGTCGAGCAGCCCGAGCGCTTCGGCGTGTGTGAGCTCTTCGCGTGGGGAGCTCATTTTCATGTAGGTCTCCGGCGCGGCCTCGCGGAGAACACGGCGTGAAGCTGTCGTAACGTCGCGCGAGCCACGGCTCACGCGCACGATGGCGCCGAGCACACTGAAACGCACGGCGTCGTCGCTACCCACGGGGCGCCAGCGCCCTTCCCGGTCCTGCGCGTAGCCTTGCGGGATCCAGCGGTCCTCCGACGAGATGAGAATGCGTGCCTCGCGCAAGGCGCGGAGCAAGTCGCGGCTGCTGCTCTCCTCCTCCGTGGGCGGAGCAGGCTGTGAGACCACGCGCATCTCTTTCGAGCTCGTCGTTCGCTGCCAGAGCTGGACCTGATCGCGGCCGCCGCGCTTGGCGCGGTAGAGCGCTTCGTCGGCGCGTGCGATGAGGTCGTCGCCTGCATAGCCCTCGCTCACGAGCGCTGCGGCGGTGCCGCCACTGAAGGTGATCGGGCGCGACGTTCCATCGGGGAAGCGGTGGGGATTCTGATGAAGGTGCGCGCGCAGGCGGAGGGCGACCTCGACGGCGCGCGGCGCCTCACACGCACGTAGCAGGAGAACGAACTCCTCGCCCCCGTAGCGAAAGCCAACGTCCTCGCTGCGGAGAACGGATCGCAGCGCGCCCGCGAACTCGGCGAGAACGCCATCGCCTTCTTCGTGCCCGTAGGTGTCGTTCACCGCTTTGAAGTGATCGAGATCGAGCATCACGACCGCGAAGGCCTCGCGGTGCCGTTTCGAATACGCGCTCTCTTCGAGCACGCGCATCTCGAGGTGGCGTCGGTTGAAGAGTCCTGTAAGCGCATCGACGAGCGCGTGACGCTCGGCGAACGTGATCTCCGCGCGAAGCTGGCGCACGAGACGCGCGTGCTCGACGGCCGTGCGCACCTTGGCGGCGAGGACGGCGGGCACGATGGGCTTGGTGAGAATATCGAGAGCGCCGTAGTCCGCGGCACGCACGACGTCCGCTTCCGATATCTCCCCCTCGGTCAGGAACAGAATGGGGATGCTGGCGGTCGCAGAGGCACGCTTGAAGCGGCGCGCAAGCTCGAAGCCACTCGTGACGGCGCCCTCCCCCTGAAGCTCGATCAGGATGACGTCGAAGGACTCCGGGTTCGCGGCGACCCGCTGCAGCGCTTCTTCGGCGGTGCCAGCCTCGACTGCACGCAACATGAGCGGACGAAGCGCTCGGGCCACTTCGCTGCGTGCTGTCTCGCTCTCGTCGACGACCAGGACGGACCCGCCCGCGGAAGAACCGATGCGTTCTCCTGTTTCGCTCATGCGTGCACGCCAAGAAGCAAGAACGCGGCCGGACGATTTTATCGTAAAATTGCGTGCGTCGCGATGGGGCGCGAGGCGAATAGCCCCCCGCGATGCAAAATGCCGCGGGCTATTCCTGAGAGGCGCGCAGGACGATGGCGAGGTTCGAAAGCGCCTCTTCGCCGCTGACCTCAGGGGCGCGACCGTCGGCGACCGCGCGAACGAAGTCCTGAAGCTCGGCTTCGAACGGACCCGTGAGCTCCCACCGGACCTCCTCGCCGGCGACGACGACGCGGCCTTCGCCGTAGGGGCCGAGAGTCGCCTCGCAGAGCGCGTTCGCCTTCGACCCGTAGATCTCGAGGCGGCGCGGCGAATCGAACAGCACCGAAGCGAGCACGTCGGCGGTGGCGCCGTTGGCGAACTGGAGCTGCACGAGCGCGGTCTCGTCGTTCGGGCTCTTCCAGACGCTGCGCGACGTCATCGATCGCACGTCGGTGATCGTGCCCGAGCTCGGCTCCATGAACCAGCGCACGAGATCGATCGCGTGCGTGCCCATCGCGGCGAGCGCCCACGCGGAGGCCAGCGCACGTGACGCACGCCAGTTGCTGTCGCTCTCGGCGCGGTAAGTCCATTGCACGCGCGTGTGCCTTATTTTTCCGAGGTCGCCGCGCGCGATCCGTTGGCGTAGCGCGCGGTGACCACCGTGCCACCGGAGGTGGTAACCGACGCCGAGGCACACGCGCGCCTCCTTGCAGGCGTCGACGATGGCCTGGCCGTCCTCGAGCGTCGTGGCGAGCGGCTTCTCGCAGAACACGTGCTTACCGGCGCGCGCGGCCGCGATGGCGTGCCTTGCATGGAGGCCATCGGGCGTCGTGATGAGCACCGCATGCAGCTCTGGATCAGCGAGGCACGCGCTGAGATCGTCGTAAGCCGGCTTGGGTGAGGCCGCGTGGTGGGCGAGCGCGAACGACTCCGCGCGCTCGGCATCGCGGCTGAACACGCTCCACAGCCGTGCACCTTGCACGTTCCGCAGCGCCGGACCATGGCAGAGGCTGGCGATGTTGCCGGTGCCGAGGATCGCGAAATTGAGCACGTGCGATCCTAAACCAGCGTTGGGCCGCAACGCGGCGTACTTCGATCACCCTCGACTCGTCACGCCTCTACGCGTTCATTCGCTCCGCGCGTATGGAAGAGCACGAGCCCGCACTGCAAACGCAGGCGAGCTCGGCTCCTTCTCTTGAGACCGCGATGGCCGTCACGCTGTCGATCGACCAGGTCGAACGAGCTGGGAGGCGATCGGTCGACGTTTCAGGTCTATTCGTTCGCCTTTTGGCGAGCCTCGCCCTTGAGCTCCTTGACCTTGCCTTCGACCTGCATCTGCTCGTTGTCGATGACGTGACCCACCCGGTTCTTCACCGCGCCGACGACCTCCTCGACCTTGCCCTTGACGCGCTCGGCACCCTTGGCGGTCTCGACGCGGGCTTCGCCCTTGAGCTCCTTGGCCTTGCCTTCGGCTTCCATCTGCTCGTTGCCGATGATCTGGCCGGCGACCTTCTTGATCTGGCCACCGAGCTTCTCCGCCGTTCCCTCGCCGCGTTCGCTTTCGTTGCTCATGATGATCTCCTCTTTCCGAGCCCCACGGGCCCCCGTTGTGGTGTCGCGTTTCGAGGGGACCCATCGCAAATGGCATGCCGTCACTCACAGTCAGGTGCGCCCTGCTATTTCCGGGCATTGCACGACGGGCGCGCGCGTCAAGTGCGGCAGGAAGACACGCACCGTCGCGCCGCGTGGCAGCAACGCGCCTCAGGGCCCCCGCATCGATGGCGACGGAGACCCCCTCGTGGCCAACCTCCTTCAACTTCCGACTCGCTCGAAAACGGGTGCCGTTCGTGTGGTCGTCGAGACTCCACGCGGATCGAACGTGAAGCTCGATTACGAACCGGAGCTCGGGGTCTTCGGCCTGTCACGCGCGCTCGCGCTCGGCGTCACCTACCCTCACGACTGGGGCTTCATCCCAAGCACGCGCGCGCCTGACGGTGATCCGCTCGACGCGATGGTCCTGTTCGACGGCTCCACCTACCCGGGCGTCGTCCTCGAGTGCCGCGCGGTGGGGGTCGTCAAGATCGCCGAGACGAAGAAGACGAAGCGCAGGGGCGCACGCGAGCGCAACGACCGCGTCATCCTCGTGCCCGATCGGTTTCCGCGGTTCGCACACCTGAAGGACATCGGCGATCTCTCGAAACCCATGCGCGACGAGATTCAGGAGTTCTTCGCCACCGCGGTTCTCTTCACCGACAAGTCCCTCAGCAAGCTCGGCTGGGGCAACCGCGCCGAGGCCGAGCGCATCATCGACCGCCTGGCGATCTGAGCGGGGCCGAGCGTCGAGCGCGGCGCAGCGTCGAGCGCAGCGCAGCGTCGAGCGCGGGGCCGCGTCGAGCGCGGGCCGCCAGCGAAGGTCACGCCCGTTGATCCTTCACACGGAGCGCATCCTCGGCAAGCTCGTCGAACGTCATCGCACGAGCGCGACGCTCGTCCTCGTCGGTGATGAGGCGCTGTAGAAATTGCGGCTCGAGCCCCGCCGCGCGCGCGAGCACGTCACCGACGACTTTGCCTGCGCGCGGGTGCTGGGTGGTGACGGTCATGTAGAGCGTCTGGAGCGTCGACATGAACTTCGAGAACGGACGATCGCGCACGCCCGGCTTGGCGCCGAGCAGCTGGATGCGACGGAAGGCTTCGCGGAGTCGTGCGCCCGTTGGATCGACGCGGTTCATCGGGTCGAAGAACACGTCGCGGAAGAATGGCTTCGCGAACCACAGCACCGCGCCCATGGTCCACGCAGCCTTGACGCGCTGGCGGAGCGACGAGGATTTCGGATGTGCGCGCTCCTTGGCAGCGTAGGCCGGTGACGCGTAGTACTCGACCATGTGGTAATCGATCGCGATGTGCCGCGATTCGTCGCGGTTGATGAGCCGCATCGCGGACTCGCTCATGCCGTCCGCGACGTAGTCGTTGATCGAGCGAAGCAGCGCGACGTCGAGGATCAGCTCGCCCGAAGTGATGTACGCGTTCGCGACGTCGTCCGAGAGGTACTCGATGGCGGCCATGAAGTGCGGACTGAACTTCACGAGGTTCGCGTTGAGCGCATACGTCTTGAAGTGATGGACGTCGTAGAAGCGCGCGAGGCGCTCGGCGGCCTCGGCATGCCGGATCTCGTCGACGACGAATGTCTTGAAAATTTCTTTGAGCGTCGGGTCTTCGGTGCGGCGGATTTGCTCGGCGAAGAGCGCGCCCGCGAGTCGCTCGATGCCAGCCATGTCCGTGAAGAGCTGGACGATCGCCATCTCGTCGTCCTTCGAGAGCGCGCGTGGCTTCTGCGACCAGTCGAGGTCTTCGACCTTCCACTGGTCGCGCCGTGCGTTCGCGAGCATGCGCTCGAGATTCACGGACGGCGTTGCCTTACTTGATGCCGGGGCCGACGGTCTTGCAGCCCTGGACGATGTCGATCTTGCCCGTGGGATCGGCCTTGACGATGTTGCACGACGCGGGGCAGAGCGTGACCTTCGTCGGCTTGCCGCCCGTCGCCGGATCGGCGTCGTAGTACCAGCCGCCCTTGGTCGCGTCGCAACCCGCCGCATTGGCGCCGTACGGGAACACCTGCGCGCCGCCGGAGGTCGCCGTGTACTGCACGTTGACCTTCGCGTAGTCGGGTGTGCCCGCCTCGGGCACCGGAAGAATGAACTCGCACGGCAGCGCGGTGCCGCGAATGACGTTCATGGCCTGCGTGAACGCGGCTGCTGCGCCGGCGTTGGCGGTGACGATCTGCGCAGTGCCGGTGCCACCGCCCTGCGCGATCTGATCGAGGTTGGGTTTCGCAACGGCCTGCTCGTTGGCGGCGAACACCCCAATGACGTAGGTCTTGATGCTCGGCGTGCCGGCCAAGCCCGCCGCGGCGATCGCCTTGATGTTGGCGACGTTCGTATCGCACGCCGTCGGCAGACCGTCGGTCGCCAGGATCGCGATTGCGGTGTGCCCCGGATTTGCGGTGGCGTACGCCTTTGCGGAGTTGATCGCACCCTGGAGCGCGGCCGATGTCGGCGTGTTGCCGTTGGGGCTCTTCGCATTGAGCGCGTTCACGAACGCCGTGGCGCCACCGGGCAACGCCGTGATCGGCACGACGGGCGTGGCGTAGTCGGGGACGTTGCAGCTGATGCCCTCGGCGCACGTCGACGAAGCGACCGCGGCGCTGCAATTGCCGAGCGGGAAGCCATTGCCGTCGTTGCCGCAAGGCTGGCCCGGGCTGCACACCGTGTTGGGGTCGTTCGCGCAGGTGCCGTAGCCAACGCACTGCACGCCCGGGCAATCGCCGTTGTTCCGGCAGAACTGAACGCCACCGTTCTGCGCGCAGACCTTGAGCGCACAGAAGTCGGTCGCGCCTTGGTTGCACTGGCCAGTGACCTGGCTGCACGTCGCAGGCTCGCCGGCCTTCATCGTCGGAAAGAAGGACAGGCCGAGGCCGATGCCTGCCGACGCGGGATCGTTGACGAAGGTCGTGAGGGCGCTCTTCACGGCGGCGTACTTCGACTGGTTCGCGCTGACGCGCGTGTACATCGAGCCCGAGGTGTCGAGCATCATGAAGAGATCGAGCGGCAGCAGCTTGCCGCGCGCCGACTCGGTGGCGCACGCGTTGAGGCCCGTGTCGGCAACGAGGTCGCCGTCCTGGCCGAAACCGCCGCCGTCGTTCGTCGTGGGATCGAAGCCGGTGTCGACGCCTTCGCCGCCGTCACCGTTGCCATTGTTGAAAATGCTGTCGTCGCTGCTGCCGCACGCGCCGAGAAGAGGTCCTGTCAGCGCGGCCACTCCGAGGATGGGAAGCACGGCGCGAAGAGCTCTTTTGACGGGGACTCGCATCCTTGGAGTCTAGCGGCATTCTCACGAATGGCCGCTATCTCCCGAATAAACACGCCGTTGTTGCGCACACGGTGCGCGCTGCAAGGAGGTGGACGCGTGAGCCGTCAGAAGGTGGAGACAGGACCCTTCGTCACCGTCTTGTCGCCACCTTGCGCGAAGATCACGACCGACGCGCCGGGTGCAAGGACGCCGGTGTTGGCGAAATAGACCGTGAGCTTGTGCTTGCCCGCGGGGAGATTCAGCGAGCCGTCGGCCGCGCTCACGAGCTTGTCGCCTTCGAAGACGCCGAGGCCGGCGGTATTGTGCCCTTTCAAGGTCACACCGATCTCCTTCGGAATGTCCTGGCCGCCGACGAGCGTGTCCGCGTCGTACTCGCCGTTCGGCGCGCCGCTCGCGTCGCTCGAGAGGACGAAGAGCGCGGTGACGGGGCCGTCGATCTCGACCGAGTACGCCGCATCCATGTTGCCATCCGGCTTGAGCGCGCCGTCGCTGCCGCCGACCTTGTCGACCTTCATCGAGTCGGCCGTCTTGACGAACGCCATGACCGTGGTCTTGTCGCCGGGCGCCATCGTCGTGGTCGTCGTGGTCGTCGTCGGCCCGGGCACCTTCGGCTCCTGCGGGTCACCACCGCACGCGGCGAAAGAAGCCGCGGCGCATGCGAGGAGCGCCGCAGGGACGAACGACGAACGGTGAATCGACACGATCTTCTCGAAATGGGTCGCCATGGCGGGATCCTCCGCCGACGGTCGTATCACTGTTCGGGCAATCCGCCGCGCGGCGGTGACGTCCCCACCTCGAGACCGAGCAACGCCGCGAGCCCGTGAAGCGGAATCAAGATCCGATCGGACCTTTTCGCGAGCTCACCACTCAGCTCGTGGAAGGCTTTTCCGAAGGTGAAGACATCGAGCAGCATCGAAAGCTCGGCGTCGGTTGCAGGAACGAAGGACGCGCCATCGGCCTTCTTCAAGTAGGCGCGCAGGAAGCCCGCCGACACCCACGCTTGCCAAAGGTGGGCCCACGGCTTGGCCACCGCGCGGTCCTCGGGCCGCACGACCGCGTCGTCGAGGAGCGCAGTGAACGCTGCGTAATGGAAGCTGCGGAGCATCCCGGCGACGTCGCGCAAAGGTGATCGCTTGCGCCTTCGCTCGGAGAGCTCCTTCTCGCGATCGCCCTCGAAGTCGATGATGACGAAGTCCTTGCCCGTATAGAGCACCTGCCCGAGGTGGTAGTCGCCATGGCATCGAATCCGTGACGCGGTGAGCTTTTGCGCGAGCAGGGGCTCGAAGCGCTTGAGGATCTCTTTTTCGTGCGCGACGAGCGCCCGCGAGTACTCGGCTGCCTGCGGTGGCAGGTGATGCAACTCGGTGTGGAGCGAACGGAGGACGCGTCCGATCAGGTTGCGTAACGTCTGGTAGAGCG
>CAXSGV010000051.1:7778-21006 GCA_964236615.1 uncultured Polyangiaceae bacterium | reverse complement strand
TCCTTCCCGCGGTCTTCTCCGTCGCTGGCTCCGCGAGCGAGAGCTCCTCGGCGTCGTTCACGCCGTCGAGCACGGCACCCCAGACGGGCACGATCGCGATGACGGCCACGGGGCTTTGTCAGCCCGCTCCCTCGTCCCTTGCGCTCAGCGGCACCGGCCAGAACGGCGGCGTCTCACTCTCGGACACTTCGATCGCGTTCAGCGCGAGCTGCGGCACCACGGCGCCGCCGAAGACTTTCACGATCAAGAACTCGGGCAACTCGCCGATGACGTGGAATGCGTCGCTCGCTCAGGCAGGTAGCAGCGTCTACACACTGAGCTCCACGAGCGCGACGCTCGCCGCCGGCGACTCTTCGCTCGTGACGCTGACGCCCGCGGCGATCCCACAGTATCCGTCGAACGTCAGCCCCTCGGCCTACGCGGACGTGGTCAACATCACGACCAACATCGTCGGAGACACCAGCCACACGATCAACGTCAGCGAGACGCCGCTCGGCGCCGTTCTCGCCTTTGCGCCGGTCGGCCTCGCTTTTGGGCCGGTTCCCGTCAACACGACCTCCGCGGCGCGCTCGTTCGCGATCACGAACCAGGGCAACGCTGGGTCGGCCGTCGCCGATGTGGCGCTCACCGGATCGAATGCGAAGTTTGCACTGTCGTCCGCCACCGCCTCCGTCGCCGTCGGCACTCCGTCGTCGACGGACGTGACGTTCGCCCCTGGCGCCAGCGCCGGGAACGAAAGCGGAACGGTCACGCTCACGACGAGCGCGGCCTTGTGCGCACCGCTCCCGTCACCGCTCACCGAGAGCGGCACCGGCACACTCGCGCAGGTCGCGGTCACGCCATCGGTCGTCAACTTCGCCAACGTGAGCTGCGGGACGACCGCGGCCGCGCAGACGGTGACCCTCACGAACCCTGGCAACCAGGATTACGCGATCACGAACCTCGCGCTCACGAAGGGGACGTACTTCACCGTCTCGATGCTGCCTGCGAGCGGCATCGTGCCGGCGAACAACGGAGGCGCGGTCGTCATCACCGTGACCCCGAAGGCGATCCCGCAGACCGTGCCGAGCGTTCCCGATCTCGGTACCTACAGCGACACGCTGACGGTGACGACGAACGCGGCCCAGGACAGCCCCCACAACATTCCGCTCAACATGGGCGCGCAGGGCGTGATCTTGAAGCCGCTCGCGTCGACGAGCTGGGCATTCGGCAGCGTCAACTACGGCGCAACCGGCTACTACACGGTGCCAGTTCGCAACGACGGTAACGTCGCGACGACGCTGACGCTCACCGGCACGACGCTCTCTGCCTTCGGGTTCACGACGACCAACGTCGCTGCGAACGCGTCGACGATCCTGACGAGCTCGTTCACGCCAAGCTCGACGAGCCAGTCGTATGCAGACACCGGCACGCTCGTCGTGCCGAACGGTACGGTCTTCTGTCAGCCGCCGCCGGCCAACGTCATCTCGCTCTCGGGACAGGGGGCGAACGGCGCGATCCTCGCGATAAGTGGGTCGCTCACATTCCCGTCCGAAACCTGCGCTGGGCCCGCGGTTGGCGCCCAAAGCGTGACGATCACGAACAACGGCAACTCTGCGCTTCCGTACTCGACCGGCTTTCAGGTCGGAAGCTGGTACGAGGTCACGAGTGGCGCAACGGGAACCATCCCCGCCAACGGTGGTACGGCCATCGTGACCGTGCAGCCGCTCGCTGTGCCGACGGCACCGGGGCAACAGTCAGGCTCCGCGGCGTACGCCGACGCGTTGCTCGTCACCATGAACGGCGGTTCGTATTCAACGCCCATCGCGATGACCGTCCGTGGCGCGATGCTGTCGCTCACTGCGAACGGCAACTTCGAGGGCAACGTCTACTACGCGTACTGGGGCAACAACGCGAGCAACGCCCCATACAACTCGTATGTCACCGTCTCCAACACGGGCAACCTCAGCGCGCCCGTCACCGCTGTCTTCAGCGGCGCCGACGGTGCGGCGTTCTCATTGAACCCCATGAGCGGGACGGCTCCGGCAGGCTCGAGCTTCTCTGGCCAACTAAGCTACGGCGGCTCGTCCCGCGGCTGCATCGGCCCGCTCGTCTCGTACGTCACGTACACGACGACGGCGCCGGTCTGCTCACCTGCCGAGCAACGCCGCGTCGGCAGTTGCGGCCAGTGATGTAAACGGCGCTTCGGTTCTCTTCTCCGGCCTCTCCGCTTCGGCGTGAGAGGCCGGAGTCGTTTTGTGCGCGGGACGGCCGGCCTCTCAGAGCGTCGCCGTGCTCGCGCATGAGGTCGTCGATCGCGCCGACCTCGACCTTCTCTTTCTCTTTCTTCTGGCTAGCCGCGCGTTCGTAAAGTCGGCTACTTCACCGTGAAGCTGATCGACGGCCCGAGGTAAGGACCCTCGTCGAGCGTGTCCGTCGTGAAGTGCCCGGAGAGGATGTGGCCTTCGATGGCCTCGCCTGCGCCCGTGAGCTGCTTCCAGCGAAAGTCGTCGGGCGTGAACGTCGCGTGCGCCGTCGCGACGCGCAGCAGCTTCGCGTTCTTCGGTGTCGTGAAGACGACGAGGTGCAAGGTGCCGGTGAACGGGGAGCCGTGCGCGAAGGCGCGGCGTTCGCCACCGAGGAGATCGGCGAAGGTCGTCGTCGCGACGCGGGGACGCGGCCGCAGGGAAGGGCCAAGCGACCCGATGGCGCCGTCGTCGAGACCGCCGCTGTCGATCTCGCCGCTGTCGCTGCCGCTGTCGGGACCGGCGTCTGGTGCAACGTCCTTCGCGTAGGTCCACGCGAACGTGGCCCGCGTCGCCGCCGAGAGCGTTGCGCCGTCCGCAGGCGCCGTGAAGATCGCACCCTCGCGGGTCTTCACCTCGGCTTCGAGGAGCGCATCGACATCTTCGTCGGTCGGGTCGCCGGGCAGGCCGCGCGGCGAGAAGATCGTGCTGCCGTGCGGATCGTAGGAGATGTCACTGTTGTCGTCGCCGATCGGAGCGGGCGTCGTCGTCGAGCTACACGCGATGTTGCCGAGCACGCCGAGCGCGAGCAGGCCCGCGCTCGCTGCGAAGAGACGCGTTCTCAAGGTCAGCATTCGTCGAGTCCATACACGCCCCAGGCGTGCTCGCAGTTGTGGGTCGTGTTCATCGTCTTGGCGTTCTTGCAGTGGTTGGGAAAGCAGGCTCTTTCGTCCTTCCCCAGCTGCGCGCACGCGGACTCGCACGAGCCCGGCGCGGAGTAGGGATACCCGCTGACGGCGCTGCACGTGCTCGCCATGCAGGCGCAGTACTCTATGCAGGGATCGGGCGGTGTGGCATCGAACGCCGCGTCGGAGTCGGAGCCCGAGTCCGCGAGCGGGGTCGCGTCGGCGGCCGCGTCGTCGCTGGTGCCGCCGTCGACGGAAGGACACGCCTTGAGGCACTCGTCGTTCTTGCTGTGCCCGACCTCGTGGCAGTCGTGGGGCACGCTCGGATCACCGGTGTCGTGCGGGTGGCACGCCGCCGTGATGATCTTGCACGAGCCGGTGTAGTCGACGGGCGCCGCTTGCGTGCTGGAGCATGCGGCCGCGACCACGCCGAGGATCGCGAGCATCCCCGACGTGAGCACGAGACGAGTCGGGGTTTTCAAAGGGACAAACCTGGGGGAATGAGCTCACAGGGCAACCGGACCGTGGGGGGTCGAGCGAGGTCCGTGGGGCGCTCGACGCAGCCCTTTTGGCGACCCGAGTCGATCGTAGCACCGTCGGTGCTCGCGTCCGCCGGAACGACAGGCGCGTCGGCGAGGCTGGCATCGACGCCGCCGTCTTGGGGAGTGAAGGAGGTGTCGTCGTCGGTGCACGCGAGCACGAACGTGCACGCGAGAAGCGAGCCGATGAGGGCAATGCGCAGCGAGCTACGCATGGCTCAGTACTTCACCGAGACTTCGTCGCCCGCCGCGAGCGCGGTGAGCACGGTCACGCCAGGCTCGGTCTTGAGCTGCGCCGCCGTGAGCGGGTTCGAGCTGTAGGCCGCGGTTCCCTTCCACACGACGAGCGCATCCTTGAAGAAGACGCTCACGTCGGGGATGGCCGCCGGGACCGTGAACTTGTTCCAGCCCGGCGTGCGCGCGGGCAGGAGCATGAGCGTTGGCGCGGGCTCGGGCGCGACGCCGCCGTCGGGCGTGACGGCGCCGGGCGGCGCGACCCAGTTGACGTACGAGAGCGCTCCGGCGGCGCTGCGGCAGGTCTGGTGCGCGGGGAACGCGACCGTCGTGAAGGGCGCGTTCGGCAGCTTCATGCGCACGACGAGCTTGTGGAACGCCCAGTCGCCGTCGAGCGCTTCGGCGAGCGGCTTCTGCCACGTGATCGAGGTGACGTTGTTGCTCGCATCCTTGACGACCGAGACCTTGCCGAAGTCGCTGCGCATCGGACGCACCGACGTGACACCTGCGGGTATGTCGATCGTCACTGCGTAGGTGTCATCGCCCGGCGTCGAGCCGTTGCAGCCGTGCGCGATCGGGAACGTGACCTCCTGCGTCGTGTTCGCAAAGCCTGGCCCAGTGGCCGAGACGTGCGCGTCGGCGGTGGTGACGAAGAAGACGGCGGCGGCAAGCACGGGGACAAGTCTCAACTCGATCTTCATTCGAAGTAACCTCCTGCGGAGTCTGCCATCAGGCTACTGCGACGTGCGTGCTCGCCCGTGCGGTGTGTTGTCGCAGGGCGGGCGGGTCATGGCGCTCTTGCTGCGCGGGACGTAAGTGTAGGGGCGATGGTGGACACGAGTAACGAAGCCCCATGGCGGGTCACGCTGCGCTGGCTGGTGCGCCTGCGATGGGCGTCGCTCGCCGGCCAGCTGCTCGTCATCGGGTTCGCGCGCCTGTCGTCGAACGCCGTGCCGCTTCAATGGCCCATCGGTCTCGTGCTCGCTCTCGTCGTGAGCAACGTCTACCTAAACGTTCGAAGCACGCGCGCGACCGCGGTCTCGGATCGCTTGCTCGCCGGCGTCCTCCTGTTCGACGTGGCGATCCTGACCGCGCTGCTCGCGCTGAGTGGCGGGCCAGGAAACCCGTTCAGCGTGATTTTCCTCGTGCAGGTCACGCTGGCCGCGGTCGTGCTCGGAGCGCGCTGGGCGTGGCTGCTCGTCGCTGCGACCGTGACGGCGTTCGGTGCGCTCTTCTTCGTCGTGTCGCCTGCCGAGATCATGCGCCACATGCACGGCAACGGACAGGGCGCGCCGCTTCATCTTCAAGGCATGTGGCTCGCGTTCGCTGCGACCGCCTCGCTCATCGCGTACTTCGTCACACGTATCGCGTCCGAGCTTCGCGCGCGCGAGATCGAAGTGCGTGAGCTCGGTCGTCGTGCCGCGCTGAACGACAAGCTCGCTTCGTTGTCGACACTCGCAGCCGGTGCAGCGCACGAGCTCGGTACGCCGCTCGGAACGATCGCGCTCGCGGCCAAGGAGCTCGAGCGCGCGCTTGCCGCGCTCCCGGCGCCCGCGCTCGCCGAGGACGCGCAGCTGATTCGCACCGAGGTCGAACGCTGCCGCGCCATCATCAACCAGCTCGGCGCGAACACGGGACAGAGCGCCGGCGAGATGAGCATGCCCGTGCTCCTCGACGACCTCTCGTCGCAGCTCTCGGAGTCACTCGCGAAGCCCGAGCGAGCGCGCGTGCAGATCTCGTCGGAGCCGAACGTTCGGGCGACGCTCCCGCGCATGGCCGTCGTGCAAGCGGTTCGCACGCTCGTGCGCAACGGTCTCGATGCGGGTCCAGGCGAGGTGAGCGTCCGCCTCGGTCGGAGTGGCGAGCGACTTCACGTGACGGTCGAGGACTCGGGCTCGGGCATGGACCCGGCGGTCCTGGCGCGCGCCGGCGAGCCCTTCTTCACGACCAAGCCCACCGGAAAGGGGCTCGGCCTCGGCCTCTTTCTCGCGCGCGCGGTGGCCGAGCGCCTCGGAGGCGGGCTGACGCTCGACTCCAAGCCGGGGCAGGGGACCGTCGCGCGCCTCGAGCTTCCTGGGGGCAGCTCATGACGCCCATGCCGATCGTCACAGCAGACGCGCGCAGCGTCCTCGTCATCGACGACGACGCCACGTTCCGCGATCGGCTCGTGCGCGCGTTTCGCGATCGCGGCTTCGACGCGCGCGGCTCCCACGATTGCGCGACCGCGATCGCGTGGGCCGAGCAAGACAGCCCGGAGTACGCGGTCGTCGATCTGCGCATGCCCGACGCGAGCGGCCTCGACGTCGTGAAGAAGCTCATGAGCATCGATCCTGCGACGAAGGTGGTCGTGCTCACGGGCTACGGAAGCATCGCGACCGCGCTCGAGGCAGTGCGGCTCGGTGCGACGCACTACCTCACGAAGCCCGCGGACCTCGACGACATCCTCGCAGCGCTCACGCGCGACGAGAGCGACGACGGCTCGGTGCCGAGGATCCCGACCGAGGCCCCGTCACTTGCGCGTGTCGAGTGGGAGCACATCAACCGCGTGCTCGTCGAGTGCGGGAGCAACGTCTCGAAGGCCGCTCGCGTGCTCGGGATCCATCGTCGCTCGCTGCAGCGGAAGCTCTCCAAGCGGCCGGTCAATCGGTAGCGCGGCGCCTTTCTGCTCCGCTGCCGCGAACTGGAAGGCATCGATCAGTACGGCCGCGGTGGCGTCGAGCGGATCGTCCTTGCCAATGGTCCACGCTTCGATGCGCCCGTCGGGGTGCACGCACAGCCGCAGGAAGTGCTTGAAGCCCGGGTGACCGAGCACCGAGAACGCCTGCTGGTGCTCGAGCCCCGTGATCGCGAGCGTCGTGAGGAACAGGCCGAAGAGAAACGCGCCAAAAAAAGCGTAGACGAGGATGACGACCGTGTCGTCGGCGCGCGCTGGCAAGACCAGACCGAGCAGCAGCTTGAGCGCCGCGGGCGTGAGACCAAGCGCTGCGCCGAACGGGATCGCGAGCGCCGCGACGCGGCGTGCGTGGCGACGGTGGTGCCCCGCCACGAAGTAGAGGAGCGTCATCACCGTGAGCGTGACGATGACGCCGGTGACTCCGAGCGCGAGCCCGTTGCCCGAAGCGAGCTCGATCGACGCGACGATCGCGCACGCGATGTGCACCAGGAAGCCGGCCTTGCCCGCCATCAACTTGAGCGGCACCTGGGCGACGAGGAGCCGGCTCGTCGCGGCATCGGGAAAGGCGACCGTCGGCGGGCCCATCTCGGTCGGCGGGCCAATGCGTGTACCATGCACGAACGCGCCGCCGCCGCCGGCGGTGACGTGAAGCGAGCGTCCGACCTCGCGCCGTTCGTAGTGGTGCATGTCGCCGGTCAGGAAGAAGACGCGGTCGTCCTCGAGCGAGAGCTTGCACGCCGCGAGGGCACGCGCGCCCGGCTCGTTTCGCTCGCCGTACGCGATGGCCGGATCGGGCGCTATGAACAGCACGGTGTCGTTCGGAGCTCGTGCGCGGCGATCTTGGAAGAAGCTGCGCTGACGGAAGTCGACCTTGCGAAGCTGGCGGTCGGCGCCCCACATCGCGAGACCAGGGGCGAGGGGCAGCGCCCAGAAGGTGGCCTCCTGTACTGGCTCGTAGCCCGCGAGGACGAGGCGCTTCGTGCGGCGCACGCTGCCCCCTCGGAAGAATGCTTTGACCGAGCCTGCGGCGCCGCGCACGAGACCGATGATCCCGCCGACCTCGTCGAGGTGAAGACCACGGGCAACGAGACCGGCGCTGCGCCCGACGCGACCACGTCCGGCGCGTCGCGCGGCCGCGAGCTCCACCGGCTCCGGCGACCTCTGCGCGTGGCCCCGCGCGCCCTTGCGGAACATGCGGGCGAACCCGTCGAGGCCGTCGTACCAGTCGTGGTTGCCCGGGATGCCGAGGAGCACGCGGCGCCGGCCGTCGTCGTGCTCGGCGAGGACGTCGTTGAACGGATCGAGCACGCGCTGCTCGATTTCCTCGGCGGTCGCGACCGGGTAGGCCGTGTCGCCGCCGAAGAGGAGGATGTCGCCGCGGGGGAGCGACCGCCCTGCGTTGTCGGTGTAGTTTGCAAATATCATTTTGGCGACGGCCACGCTGACGTCGCGGTCGTCGCCCGTGTCGGCGACGTAGTCGATCCAGACCTCGCGGCCGAGGCCGGTCACGAGGTCGGGCGCAGGCGCTGCGGTGGGCGGAGCCCCGAGAACGGCCAGGCTTTCGGCGAGCAGCTCGGCGGGGTCATCCGGTCGCATCCAGTCCCGGACATCGACGGATTCGCTCGCGACGGCGCTCGCAACCAGGTGCCGCGCGTGGCCAAAGAGCGAGGTCACACCAAACCAACGAATGGCGTAGGGCGGATGCGCGCCCTGGTGGAACGTGAGCGGAGGCGGCCCGTTCCTACGCGGCTCGAGGCTCGTCACGGCGAGCACGGTAACAGGACTTGTTTACAGCGCTCCGAGCCGTCAGCTACGGTTCGTCTCGGGCAGCGCGCTGAAGCGAGTTTTTTTGCGGCTCGTTCGCCCCGGAGGTCCATGTCCCTCTTGGGTTTTTCCATGCCGATCCGCTCGCCAGCGCCACTGTTCCTCCGCTCCCAACGCCTCTTGCTCGCCGTCCTGACGGGCGTGATCGTCGTGGCTGGGGGTGCTTGGTGCTCGCGGTCGGCCGAGGCCGGCCCCGTTCGCGGCAAGATCACGGGTCAAGACAAGCTCCTCCCAGATGTCTACGTCGAGGCCGCCAAGCCCTGGCGCGAGCCTTCGCCGACCGTGAAGGCCGAGTTCCGCAACTTGAGCGCGAATCCGTCACGCGATATCTGCATTGCCGCGCTCACGTCGGGCACTGCGCCTCCGCACGAGCCCATCCTCATCAAGATCACGGGGGGCCACACCATCCCGACCACGATCGTGATCGCGCCGGGCACGCGTCTTTCGTTCGAAAACCACGATCCGTTCCCGCATCGTCTCTTCATCGTCGGTAACGATTCCTGGAAGGCGGAGGATCTCAACGCTGGTGCGCACCGCGAGTGGACCCCGGTCGCGGCCGGCAAGGTCGAGTTCCGCGATCAGCTGATTCCGAGCCTCCGCACCTACGTCGTCGTCGACCCGCAGGTGGCCGACATCGCGTTCCCGGGTCGTGACGGCTCGTTCGGGATGACGCTCCCCGCCGGGGACTTCGTGCTCAAGGCCTTCTTCAACGGCCGGCCGGTCGGCAAACCGATCAACGTGGCAGCGAAAGAGCGTCCTGCGCTCGAGATCAAAGAGCCTCTCAACGTCGCTGGCGAAGGGGGCTGACGGCCATGATGCTCCTCTCGCGTTTTTGGTACGCGATCCTCAGCGTTCTCGTCGGCATCTCGATCTACATCGTGTTCGTCGCGGTCGGTCAATACAACCGCCGGCTCCAGGTCGCCATGACCGAGGAGATCGCCGGCGACAGCCAGGTCGTCCGTTGGGCGTTGCAGATCGACTCCCGCCGCCGGCTCGATGCTCTTCTCGTCGGCTCGGTCGACAAGGGCATTCAAGACAGCCTCGTCCTCGCGAACAACGGCAAGGACAAGGTCCCGCCGAAGGCGAAGGAAGACGCACGGAAAGCGCTCGACGCCGTCCTCGCGAAGATCCCCGCCGAGTACAAGCCCGATGCGCTCTTCGCCGTCGATCGCGACGGTCGCGTGGTCGCGCAGATCGGCTACGACGCCGCGAACTCGTTCGACGACTTCGAGCTCGGCGGTTACCCCGCCGTGTACGACGCGCTTCACGGCTTCCTGCGGGACGACACTTGGGTGCTCGGCGGCCGTCTGTACCGCGTCGGCGCGCGCCCCGTGGAGTACGACGTGAGCCAGCCGCCCGCCGGAGCGATCGTCGGCATGCGCCTCGTCGATCCCCGATTCGCGCAGGACATCTCGAAGCTCACGCGCACCAACGTCGCCTTCTACGCGAACGGCACGCGCGTGGCGTCGGCGGCTGGTGCGGGTGACGAAGCTTTCGACGAGCGCATCCTCGAGCAGGTCACCTCGAAGCTCCCCGAGCTCGAAGCCGACAAGATCTACAAGGACACAGGCCGCTCGGGTCTTCGTCAGCTCAATGAAACGACGGGCGCGATGTACGCGCGCTTCGACGGCGACGCGTACCAGTGGGAGCTCCGTGCGGGCTACGCGGTCGCGCGGACGCGCGTCTCCATCGCGGGGCCGATGGGCTTTCTCAGCGGCGCCGATGACAAGGACAAGCAGACCGTACCGAAGGCGTTGATCGCGGTGGTCGTGCTCCTCGGGATCCTGTTCGGCATTGGCTTCTCGGTTCTCGAGCACACGCTGCCGATGAACGAGATGAAGAAGGAGGCGGCGCGCCTCAAGAAGGGCGACATCGATCTGTTGCAGCTTGCACGCTTCCGCGGCGGCTACCGCCCCATCGCGCAAGATCTCAACGCCGGTATCGAGCGCGTAGCCGAGAAGGGTGGCGGCGCGCCGCGCAAGCAGGCCGATCTCGAGTCCATCCTCGGTCCGGTCCCCGCGCAGCCCTCGATGAGCGCGTTCTCGTTCCCGATGGCAGGCGATCAGTCTTCACCTGCGATCAATCCGGCGCGCATCACAGGCCCCGGCATGCCGCCACCCTCGGGTCCCCGTTCGGGTCTCGTGATGGGCATCAACGGCGCCGTCGCGCAGCCCCAAGCCGGTCCGCCCCAGCCTGGTGGGCCTCCGCGTCCGCCGCCGCCTTTCGCGCGTGAAGCCCCATCGAAGCCCAATTTCGTTCCGCCGGCCGGCTTCCCTGCGCGCGAGGCGCCGTCGAAGCCGAACTTCGTTCCTGGTTCGGGGCCTGGCTCCGGGCTTGGTCCTGGGCTGAGCGGGCCTGCTTCTGGGGCTGGCGGCCCACCGCCGTTTCCCCAAGGCGCACCGCAGATGCCGCCGACCATGGCGAGCGCAGGGCAGGCCCCGGGGCTGCAGCGGCCGAACACGGCACCGACCCAGATGGGGCATCCGACCTCGTCGGCGCAGGTTCCGGATCTCGCGGGTGACGACGACCGCGAAGAGGCGACGAAGGTCGCGGCGATCTCGCAAGACTTGATGGCCGCCGCCTCGGGTCAGCACCCGTCGGGCGCCGAGGCGGGCGAGTGGCTCGCCGTCTACGAGGACTTCATCCGCACGAAAAAACAGTGCGGCGAGCCCACCGACGGCCTCACCTTCGAGAAATTCCAGCACACGCTCAAGAAGAACCGCGATGCGCTGATCCAGCGTCACGGCTGCAAGCGCGTTCGTTTTTCGGTCTATGTGAAGGAAGGGCGCGCCTCGTTGAAAGCCACGCCCGTCAAGGAATGAGGCGCGTCAAAGAATGAAGGCACGAGAGGACATGAACATGCGGAACCTTGCTGGCCGACTCGTCGCTTGCGGAGCCATCGTTTTCGGTGCCGAGGGCGTCGCGCATGCGACGAACATCACCGAGTTCCCCGACAACGGCTCAGAGCAGATGGCCCGCGGTGGCGCCTGGGTCGCGCGCGCGAGCGATCCGTTGGCCGCGTTCTTCAACCCCGCTGGCCTCGCCGGTCAGGACACACGCGTTCTCTTCAACGCGAACATCAACATCCAGAAGACATGCTTCACGCGTGTGAAGTCGGCGTTCGACACGTCGCAGGAGCCGCTCGCCGACTCGAACGGCGGTCGCTTCCCCAAGGTCTGCAACGAGAGCAGTCCATTTTTCAACCCGCAGCTCGCGTTCACCTACCGCGCGACCGATCGCGTCGGCGTCGGTTTCGCCGTGCTCGGTCCGAGTGGTGTCGGTGACGGCAAGTGGCCTGCGTTCGTCAACAACGCCGCTGGTGAGCCGCAGGCTTCGCCGAACCGCTACTTGATCGTCAACGACGCCAAGCTCCTCTTCTTCACGCCCACCATCGGTGTCGGCGTCGAGGTCATCGACAACCTCCGGCTCGGCGCCTCCCTGCAGTGGGGCATCATGAAGGGGAAGTTCGCGACCTCTTCGGCCGCATTGAACGACAACAACCAGTCGCCGTTCAAGCGACGCTCATCGTCGCCGACTACTTCGTTCCTGGCTTCACGCTCGGCGCGCTCTACACGACCGTTCCTCAGCTCGATCTCGCGGGCTGGTTCAAGTGGAGCGATTCGATCAAGGCCTCGGGCGACCTGTACACGCAGACGAACTACTACACGCCGAAGGTCGCCAGCGGCGACGGCAGCGGCATCAAGGATGGCGACACGTCGCTCGACGACTGCGGCTTCGGGCCGACCCAGAAGGGCACCTGCAAGGACGGCGGCAACGCGAAGTTGAAGCTCAACGTCCCGATGGAAGCCAAAATCGGCATCCGTTTCCACCAGCCGCGTCGTGGCGTCGAGCCGAAGAAGCACTCGCGCAACCCGATGGCCGAGGACGTGTTCGACGCCGAGATGGATCTCACGTGGGCGAACAACAGCGCGACCAAGGCGCTCGAGCTCCGCTTTCCCGGCGACGAGAACGGCAACGGCATCATCCCGGTCAACGGAACCGGTGGCAGCGTCCCGCCGGTCGGCGACATCCCGCGCGGCTACAAGGACGTGTTCGGCGTTCGCATCGGCGGTGACGTCAACGTCCTCCCCGACCAGCTCGCGATCCGCACCGGCGCGTTCTGGGAGAGCAAGGGCCAGGACACGACCTACCAGAACGTCGATTTCGCGGGGGCGTCCAAGCTCGGTATCGCGCTCGGCGCAACCTACCGCGTACGCCTCGACAAGGAGAAGACGCGGGCGCTCGAGTTCTCGCTCGGCTTCATGCACGTCTTCTACGCGACGCAGAAGAACAGCGATCCCAACAGCGACGGCATCCACGGGCTCACCGGCACGCCTTGCAATCCGACGACGAATGCCCAACCTGGAGCAACCTGCTCCGACGGTCGCCAGAAGTACCGCACCAATTGGCCGATCAACCTCGGCGAGATCACCAACGCGCTCAACGTCCTGAACGTGGGCGCGAGCTATCGGTTTTAGAGAGGATCACATGAGCACCGCGAAAGAAACGAACCCGCTCCGTAAAGTCATCATCATCGGCTCGGGCCCCGCGGGTCACACCGCCGGCATCTACGCCTCGCGCGCCAACCTGAAGCCCCTCATGTTCGAGGGCATGGTCCGCGGTGGCATCCCGGGCGGTCAGCTCATGATCACCAACGATGTCGAGAACTTTCCCGGCTACCCGGATGGGGTGATGGGGCCGAAAATGATGGAAGATCTCGAAGCCCAGGCCAAGCGCATCCTGCATGGCCTCGCCTTCCGTGAGCGCGACTTCGAGCGGGAAGCGCGTCGCGGCGTGCCAGGGATGGCGGCTGCCTTCCTCACCGCG
>CAXSGV010000051.1:4474-7768 GCA_964236615.1 uncultured Polyangiaceae bacterium | reverse complement strand
CAGCTCATGATCACCAACGACGTCGAGAACTACCCGGGCTTCCCCGAGAAGATCGCCGGCCCGGATCTCATGAAGGCGTTCCGCGATCAGTCGCTGCACCAGGGCGTCGAAATCAAGACCGAGGACGTCAACAAGGTCGACGTCTCGAAGCGGCCGTTTCGCGTTTGGGCGGGCGACGACAACGAAGAGTACACCGCGGAAACGCTCATCATCGCCACCGGCGCGCAGGCCAAGTGGCTCAACATCGACAGCGAGCACGCGCTCAAGGGCCGCGGCGTTTCGGCATGCGCGGTTTGCGATGGCGCGTTCTTCCGCGGTCAGGACGTCATGGTCGTCGGCGGCGGCGACACCGCGATGGAAGAGTCGATGTACCTCTCGGGGCTCTGCAAGACCGTGACACTGGTTCACCGCCGCGGTGAGTTTCGCGCGAGCAAGACGATGCAAGAGCGCGTCTTCCGGAACCCGAAGATCAAGGTCATCTACGACTCGGCGGTCGACGAGGTGCTCGACGTGTCGAAGGGCGAGGTCACTGGCGCGCGCGTGATCAACCTCAAGACGAAAGAGACCCAGGTCGTCGACGTCACCGGCCTCTTCGTCGCTATCGGCCACACGCCGAACACCGACCTCTTCACGGGGCAGCTCGATCTCCACGACAACGGCTACATCCGCACGAAGCCGGGCACTGCGCAGACGAGCGTTCCCGGCGTCTTCGCCAGCGGCGACGTGCAGGACTTCGTTTATCGCCAAGCCGTCACCGCGGCAGGCACGGGGTGCATGGCTGCGCTCGAAGCCGAGCGCTGGCTCGCGATGAACGACTCGCACTGAACGACGCGATGAGCACCGGCGCAGAGGCGACGACGGAGACGACAGCGGCACAAGCCGCGGCCGCCACCGCGCAGCGCGAAGATCAGCTCGCGCGCGTCTCCTTTTTCGACGGGCTCACGCGTGACGCGCTCACGCTCATTGCGCATGTCACCACCGAGGAGTCACACGGGCTCGGCACGAAGATCTTCCAGTTCGGCGATCCCGGCGACAAGCTCTTCATCATCCTCGACGGCAAGGTGCGCATCTCGCGTGAGGTCTCGGGCATGGGCGAAGAGGCGCTCGCGGTGCTCGGTGCAGGCGAGGTCTTCGGCGAGATGGCGCTCCTCGACGAGTCGCCACGCTCGGCCGACGCACGTGTGCACGAGCGCTGCCGCCTCCTCGTCATCTCGAAGGACGCGTTCGACGATCTGCTCTTTTTGCACAAAGACCTCGCGTTCGAGGTGCTCTGGAGCTGCGTGCGCATGTTGAGCTCGCGCCTCCGTGAGACGAACGACAAGCTCACGTTTCTCTCGACCAGCGGGAAATTCTGAAACCATGAGACTCAGCTTCAGCGCAAGCGCGCTCTTGTCCGCGTGGGTTGGCATCGCTGCACTTGCTGCGTGCGGTGGCGCTCAACAGGGGCCCAACTCGTCGAACGAATGGATGAAGGACGCGCCGCCCACGTCGGCAGGCACCGCCCCGACGACCTCCGGCAGCGCCGCCGCAACGCCCGGCGCGCCCACGAGCAGTGGTGGTGCGGCCGTGCCGGGACCGGCCGCCACGGCGTTCGCAGGTCCGATGAAGCCCGTCGTGGCGAGCACGATGGTCGCCGATCTCCAGGCGCTCGGTCTGGATCCGAAGAACCTTCCGGCGCTGAGCAAGCTCGAGCCGGACAAGCTTCGCAAAGTGATGCGCACGTTCACGAAGGCGCTCGGCGCGCGCTGCGCGGACTGCCACGTCGAGTCCGACTTCGCGGCGGCGACGCCGATGAAGAAGATCGCGCAGGGGCACTGGGACGAGTACGTCCGCAAGCTCACGACCGACACTGGCGCGCCCATCTACTGCGACTCGTGCCACCAAGCGCGCTTGAAGCTGCTCGACCGCACCGACAAGAAGGCGCTCGGCACGTGGATGGATGTGAACTTCGTCGACCACTTCAAGCGGCGCGACGGCAAGGAGCACAACTGCGAGACGTGCCATGGCGATCCCTTCGAAGGGAAGGCGAACGCGCGCTTTCTGAAGTAGCTGGTCGGCGCCGAGCCGGCGCGGCGGCGTCGGGCGGGAACAGGTTATCCACAGATTGTTTGACGGCGTGACGGGCGTTCAGTACCCTGCCACCATGGTCGGGCTGACGCAGCGACAGCAGATGGTTCTTGACTTCATTCGGCAATCCATCACGGAGCGCGGGTACCCGCCCACGCTGCGCGAGATCGGAGCGCGGATGGGGATCCGCTCGACGAATGGGGTGAACGATCACCTTCGAGCGCTCGAGCGGAAGGGCTACCTCACGCGCGAGGACATGAAGTCGCGCGCTCTTCGTCCGACGGGCCTGAACGACCGTCCCGAGCAGCCGGCCCTCCCGGGTCTTGGCCCGAGCATCGTGAGCAGCAACGGCCTCAACGGCGCGCACGCGACCAACGGCCACGGCCACGGTCCCGGCCACGGCGACGCGCAGGCGCAGGCGCACGCGCACGGTCACGCGCACATGAGTGGCCTCGACGGGCTGCGCGACACTTCGCCCGCGAACGACGACGACCTTCTCGAGGTGCAGATCCTCGGACGCGTCGCCGCGGGTCTTCCGCTCTACGCGGAGGAGCAGGTCATCGACACCGTGCGGATCGATCGCGGGCTCCTCAAGGGCGGCCGCGAGGTGTTCGGCCTCAAGGTCCATGGCGACTCGATGATCGACGCCGGCATCCTCAACGGCGATTACATCTTCGTGAAGAAGACGCCGACGGCGCAGCGCGGCGAGATCGTCGTCGCCATGATCGGCGACGAGGCGACGGTGAAGTACTACTTCCCCGAGAAGGATTACGTCCGCTTCCAACCGGCCAACAAGACGATGGCCCCCATCCTCGTTCGCGCGACCGACTTCCGTCCCACGATGCTCCTCGGCGTCGTCGTCGGCGTGTTCCGTCGCGTCTGAAAACGAAGAACGGATCGGGCTCGGGCTCGGTCACAAGCTGGCGCTCGGTCACGGGCTCGGGAAGAAGTACGGAGTAGCCGTCGACCGGGGCCTGGCGGTAGCGTGAGCGGCCGCATGCACCGCACCGTCGCGACGCTCGTACTCGCTCTTTTCCCCCTCGGCGGGACGGGGTGCGGGGGCATTTATTACGCGGTGAATGCGAACACTGCCGCGGCGCGGGTCGAAGAGGCGCGTGTGCTCGGAGCGGAGCAACTTGCGCCGTACGAGTACTACTACGCGCGCGAGCATTTGCTTCAGGCGCAGCTCGAGGCGAGCGCCGCCAACTACTCCGACGCCGCGTACTT
>CAXSGV010000051.1:0-4464 GCA_964236615.1 uncultured Polyangiaceae bacterium | reverse complement strand
TCGCGGAGATCGCGGAGGACTACGCGGGCAAGGCCGTCGAGGCGGCGCAGGCGTCGCGCCGAGCCAAGCCGGAAGCGAAGAAGCCGTGAGCCGCGTCCACGTCGCCGTTGCTGTCCTCGCGCTCACGAGCGCGGCATGCGCACAAGGCGCGGTCGCGCGCGGGCGCGTACAAGGGCTCGAGAGCATCGTCGACACGGCGGAGAAAAATGGCGCGAGGCGATGCGCGCCCCGTGAGCTCGCGCTAGCTCGCGCACACTTGCACTTTGCAGCGACCGATCTCGACCAGGGCGAGCTGTCGAACGCCGAAGTGCACCTTCTCATCGCCGAGCCGAACGCCGAAGCGGCGTTGAAGAACAGCCCCGCCGAGCGTTGTGGCGAAGACCGCGCGCCGCCGCTCCCCGGCGATCGCGACGGCGATGGTTACGCGGACGCGGTCGACAAGTGCCCCGACGAGCGCGAGACCTGGAACAGGTACCAGGACGAGGACGGCTGCCCCGACGATCCCGACACCGATGGCGACAAGGTGCCCGACTCGCGCGATCAGTGCCCGGCGGAGTCGGAAGACTTCGACGGCTACCTCGACGACGATGGCTGTCCGGAGCCCGACAACGACGCCGACGGGATCTCCGACGCGGCAGACAAGTGCCCGAACGCTCCCGAGGATCTCGACGGCTTCGAGGACGCGGACGGCTGCCCCGATCCCGACAACGACAAGGACTCCGTCACCGACGTCGACGACTTCTGCCCGAACGTTCCTGGCCAACCCGGCGGGCCGCGCTCGGGCTGCCCAGGGCTCGTGGTCGTCACGGCGCGTGAGATCCGCATCAAGGAGCAGATCCACTTCGAGACCAACAAGGCGGTCATCAAGCCCGACAGCTTCGCGATACTCGACGCGGTGCGCGACGTCCTGCGCGACAACCCGAAGATCAAGCTCGAGATCCAGGGCCACACCGACAACGTCGGCAACGGGCCGTACAACATGAAGCTCTCGCAGGCGCGCGCCGACAGCGTGCGGCAGTACATCGTGACCCACGGAATCGAGGCCGGGCGGCTGATCTCGAAGGGCTACGGCATGACCCAGCCGATCGTTCCGAACAGCTCGGAAGGCAACCGCGCGCTGAACCGCCGCGTTCAGTTCATTCGCACCGAAGCAAGCAACTAGCGACGCCGGCCAACCAGGCGCAGCCGCGGGGATTTTGTGGTCCCTCCGGCGCGGTTTTCGTTGTATGTCGCAGGCGTGAAATTCCGACGCTCTGGCCTCCTCTCGCTGCTGTTCGTCGTCGCGACGTGGCTGCTCGCCGCGCCTGCGATCGCCGCCGGTCCGGACGCTGCTGCACGCGCTCTCGGCAAGAAGGCGATGGAGGAGGACTACCTCGCCACGGAGTTCGACAAGGCGCAGGAAAAGCTGAACAAGGCGCTCACGTCGTGTGGCGACAAGTGCACGCCGCAGACGCGTGCGCTGCTCCACCGCGATCTCGGCGTCGTCTTCATCGGCGGCTTGAACAACAAGGACAAGGGCACCGCGTCCTTCGTCGAAGCGCTCAAGCTCGATCCCACCGTCGCGCTCGATCCCGACGTGAAGACGAAGGAGATCGAGGCCGCGTTCGAGGCCGCCAAGAAGAAGGCGGGCGGGGCGGCTGCAGCAGGTGCGGGTGGCGGAACGGGTCCGAAGGCTGGCGGTAGCTCGCCGTCCGGTGACTTCGAGCACACGCCCGCCATCGAGCAGCAGGTTCGGACGCCGGTTCCGATCTATGCAGAGTACACGGGCTCCGAAAACATCGTGAAGGTCATGGCCCGCTACAAGGGCTTCGGCATGACCGAGTACAAGCCGCTCGAGCTCAAGAAGGTGGGCAAGGGTTGGGGCGGCAACGTCCCGTGCGCCGACGTGGGGCAGCAGGGCACGCTCCAGTACTACCTTCAGGGCTTCAACGATCAGAACGACCCCGTCGCGACCGGCGGCGATCGCAACAACCCGTACAAGGTCGCCATCAAGACGAGCGCGCCTGCGGATCCGCCCCACCTCCCCGATCAGCCCGTGCCCACGCAGTGCGCCGACACCGGTGACTGCCCGCCAGGCTTCCCCTGCGCGAAGAAGGCGGACGGCACGACCCCGGCCCCCGAGGAGCCGACCGGCAAGCCCGAGGGCGAGGACTGCGACGAGGGCAACGAGTGCCAGAGCGGCAAGTGCAAGTCGCACAAGTGCACCGCGCCCGAGAGCAAGTCCGAATACAGCAAGGTTTGGATCGGCGTCGGCGCAGGCATCGACTTCGTGTTCCTTCCGAGTGGCGACGACGTCTGCAAGCTCGATCCGAACACCGCGCTCCCGCAAGACCGCTCGGGGTCGGGCTACTACTGCACGACGACGGACGGCGCCGATTACCCGAACCGACCACCGTTGTCCGGCGCGCAGAACGAGAGCCTCGATACCGGCAAGTCGGGGAAGGTCAACAGCGGCATCGCGCCGGGCAACGTCCGCGTGTGGCTCAGCGCCGACTACGGCGTGACCCCCAACATCCTCATCGGCGTCCGGCTCGGCCTCGTCACCAGCACCTACCCGGGCAAGGCGGCCGGCGAGGACGGCAAGACGCTTCTCGCGCCCGTGCACGTCGAGGCGCGCTTCACGTATTTGATTGGAAAGATGGCGCTCGCGCAGAAGTTCGCGCCGATGGCGTTCGCGGCCGTCGGCGCCTCCGAGTGGGACGCCAAGGTCGAGGTCCCTGTCACCGAGCGGGGGGCGAACCCGTCGAATCGCACAGTGCAAGCGTGGGCGACCGGAGGGCCTGCGTTCGTGTCCATTGGTGGCGGCATTCGCTTCGCGCCGGTACCGCGCCGATTCGCGATCATGTTCGCGCCGCTGAAGCTGAATCTCGCGTTCGGGGGCGCGACCAGCATCCTTCCGTCGCTGTCGCCCGAGCTCGGCGTTCAAGTCGGCTTCTGAGCGCCGTTCCGTGACGCGGCCCTCGACCGACACCCTCGTCTCCCTCTTTCAGCGCCAGGTCGTCGGCGGAAAAAACCGGCCCGCGCTGCGCACGAAGCGCGCGGGCAAGTGGGACACGGTCACGTGGGGTGAGTGGGGCCAGCGCTCGCGCGCCATCGCTGCCGAGCTGATTGCGAGCGGCGTCGCGCCCGGCGATCGCGTCGCCGTCTTCGGCAACACGCGTGAGGAGTGGCTCTTCACGGACGTCGCCATCTTGCTCGCTGGCGCGGTCACGGTTCCGATCTACCAAACGCTCATCGGTGAGCAGGCCGCGTACGTCATCGAGGACTCGGGCGCGAAAGTGCTCTTTGCCGAGAACGTCGCGTTCGTGCAGCGCATCGCCGAGGCGGCGCCGAACGTCATCGATGGCGTCACCAAGATCGTCGTGTTCGACGGTCCGCTGGACGGACTCTCGGAGACCATCGCGCGCAAAGCGATCACGCTCGCCGCGCTCCTCGCCGATGGCACCGCGCGCGCGCAGATGTCGGCGGGCGATTTGGATGCGCGCGCCGCCGCGGTCGAGCCGAGCCACCTCGCGACGATCGTCTACACCTCCGGCACCACCGGTCCGCCGAAGGGCGTGATGCTCACGCACGAGAACTTCGTCTTCGAAACCGGCGCGGTGCTGCACGGCATCGAGATCGGCCCCACGGACGAGCAGATCTTGTTTCTCCCGATGGCGCACATCTTCGCGAAGGTGCTCATCGCCCTGCAGATCCGCGTCGGCTTCGTCACCGCGTTCGCGGAGTCGATCACGAAGGTGTTCGACAACGCCGCCGAGATCAACCCGACCATCATGGGCTCGGTGCCGCGCCTCTACGAAAAGATCTTCGCCGTCGCCAACGACAAGGCCAGCAAGGAGCCACCGGCGAAGCAGAAGGTCTTCGCGTGGGCCATTGGCGTGGGCCGTCAGATCGCGAAGAAGAGGGAGCAAGGCGCGCCGATCGGCCCCGTGCTGCGCGCGCAACACGCGCTGGCCGACAAGCTCGTGCTCTCGAAGATCCGCCACCGCTTCGGCACCAAGCTCCGGTTCGCGATCAGCGGCGGCGCGCCGCTCGCGAAGGAGCTCGCGGAATGGTTCTTCGGCGTCGGTGTCGTCGTGCTCGAAGGCTACGGCCTCACCGAGACCACCGCCGCCACGAACATCAACCTGCCCGATGCGTACCGGTTCGGCACCGTCGGCAAGGTGTTCCCGGGTGACGACGTGAAAATCGCAGCCGACGGCGAGATCCTCATGCGCGGCCCGAACATCATGAAGGGCTACTGGAAGAAGGAAGCCGACACGAAGGAAGTGCTCGATGCGGACGGCTGGTTCCACTCCGGTGACATCGGCGAATTCGATGCCGACGGGTTCTTGCGCATCACCGATCGCAAGAAGGACATCATCGTGACGGCAGGTGGCAAGAACATCGCGCCACAGCCGATCGAGAACATGATCAAGACGAACAAGTACGTGAGTCAGGCGGTCGTGATCGGCGACAAGCGGA
>CAXSGV010000050.1:0-21129 GCA_964236615.1 uncultured Polyangiaceae bacterium | reverse complement strand
GGTTCGTCGCCATCGCGTTCACCGACTCGGTGAACGCGATGGCGACGAACCTTACGTCGCAAGTTCGCAATATCGCCGAAGTGACGACCGCGGTCGCGAATGGCGATCTTTCCAAGAAGATCACGGTTGATGTGCGCGGCGAAATTCTCGAGTTGAAGAACACCATCAACACGATGGTCGATCAGCTCAACGGCTTCGCCTCCGAAGTGACGCGCGTGGCGCGCGAAGTCGGCACCGAAGGCAAGCTCGGCGGTCAGGCCGCGGTGCCCGGCGTCGCCGGCACGTGGAAGGATCTCACCGACAGCGTCAATTACATGGGCAGTAACCTCACCGACCAGGTGCGGAACATCGCGCTCGTGACGACCGCCGTCGCGAACGGTGACCTCTCGCAGAAAATCACGGTCGACGTGAAGGGCGAGATGCTCGAGATGAAGAACACCATCAACACGATGGTGGACCAGCTCCGCTCCTTCGCGGCAGAAGTCACCCGCGTCGCGCGCGAGGTCGGTACCGACGGCAAGCTCGGCGGCCAGGCCTTCGTGCCCGGCGTCGCCGGCACGTGGAAGGATCTGACCGACAACGTCAACTCGATGGCCTCTAACCTCACGACCCAGGTGCGCGGCATCGCGAAGGTCGTGACCGCGGTCGCCAACGGCGATCTGTCGAAGCGACTCGTCGTCGAGGCGAAGGGCGAGATCGCCGAGCTCGCCGAGACCATCAACGACATGACCCAGACCCTCGGCATCTTCGCCGATCAGGTCACGACGGTCGCGCGCGAGGTCGGCACCGAGGGCAAGCTCGGCGGTCAGGCCCGCGTCCCCGGCGTCGCCGGTACGTGGAAGGACCTCACCGACAGCGTCAACTCGATGGCCAGTAACCTCACCACGCAGGTGCGCGGCATCGTCAAGGTCGTGACGGCGGTCGCCAACGGCGACTTGAGCCAGAAGCTCTTGATGGAAGCGCAGGGTGAAATCGCAGCCCTCGCGGACACGATCAACTCGATGACCGACACGCTCCGCGTCTTCGCCGATCAGGTCACTACGGTGGCCCGCGAGGTAGGCACCGAAGGCAAGCTCGGCGGCCAGGCCAAGGTGCCCGGCGCGTCCGGCACGTGGCGCGATCTGACGGACAACGTCAACCAGCTCGCAGGCAACCTCACCGCGCAAGTGCGCGCGATCGCCGACGTCGCGGTGGCCGTGACCACCGGCGACTTGACCCGAAGCATCGCGGTCGAGGCGCAGGGCGAGCTGCTCCTCCTCAAAGACACCGTCAACCAGATGATCGCGAACCTGCGTGAGACCACGCAGAAGAACCAGGAGCAGGACTGGCTCAAGACGAACCTCGCGAAGTTCGGCGGCATGATGCAGGGCCAGAAGAACCTCGAGGACGTGTCGCGCTTGATCATGAGCGAGCTCACGCCGCTCGTGTCGGCGCACCACGGCGCGTTCTTCATCTCGCAGCACGAAGGCGGCGAGACCTTCCTCAAGCTGATCGCGAGCTACGCCTACAAGCAGCGCAAGGCGGTCGCGAGTCGGTTCCACCTCGGCGAAGGGCTCGTCGGTCAGTCGGCGCTCGAGAAGAAGAGCATCCTGCTCACGAACGTCCCCGACGACTACATCATGATCAACTCGGGGCTCGGCGAGTCTGCCCCGCTCAACATCATCGTTCTCCCCGTCCTCTTCGAGGGCGAGGTCCGCGCCGTGCTCGAGCTCGCGAGCTTCCGCGCCTTCAGCCAGATCCACCAGATCTTCCTCGACCAGCTGTCGGAGTCGATCGGCGTCGTGCTCAACATGATCGGCGCGAACATGCGCACCGAGGAGCTCCTCCTCCAGTCGCAGTCGCTGACGCAGGAGCTCACGAGTCAGTCCCGCGAGCTGCAGCAGCAGCAAGAGGAATTGAAGCGCTCCAACTCCGAGCTCGAAGCGCAGGCCCAGTCACTCAAGGCCTCCGAGGAGCTCCTCAAGGATCAGCAAGAGGAGCTGCAGCAGATCAACGAGGAGCTCGAGGAGAAGGCGACCCTGCTCGCCGAGCAGAACAAGAAGGTCGAGCAGAAGAACCGCGAGGTCGAGATGGCTCGCCTTGCGCTCGAAGAGAAGGCCGAGCAGCTCGCGCTCTCGTCCAAGTACAAGAGCGAGTTCCTCGCCAACATGAGCCACGAGCTCAGGACGCCGCTGAACAGCCTCCTGATCCTCGCGAAGATGCTCTCGGACAACAAGGACCGGAACCTCACGGACAAGCAGGTCGAGTACGCGCGCACCATCCACGCGAGCGGCACCGATCTCTTGAACTTGATCAACGAGGTTCTCGACCTCTCCAAGGTCGAGGCTGGCAAGATCGAGATCTACGCGACGGAGGTGAAGCTGGGCGTCATCGAGGAGTACCTCGATCGAAGCTTCCGACCGCTCGCAAACCAGAAGGGCCTCGAGTTCATCATCCAGCACGAGGGCGACACGCCCGACGCGATCACGACCGACGGCCAGCGGCTGCAGCAGATCTTGCGCAACCTCCTCGCGAACGCGTTCAAGTTCACCGATCGCGGTCGGATCGAGGTGCGGGTCGCTGTCTCGCACAAGCACGGTCAGAGCTTCACGCACCCGATGCTCGTCACCGCCGACAAGATCCTCGGTTTCTCGGTGAGCGACACCGGCATCGGCATCTCGAAGGACAAGCACCAGCTGATCTTCGAGGCGTTCCAGCAGGCCGACGGCACGACGAGCCGCAAGTACGGTGGTACCGGTCTCGGCCTCTCGATCAGCCGCGAGCTCACGCGACTTCTCGGCGGCGAGATCCGCGTCGAGAGCGCCCCGGGCGAGGGGAGCACCTTCACCCTCTTCTTGCCGCAGACCTACCGGCAACTTCCCACGCGTCCCGATCAGGCGTTCGCACCTGCAGCGCCGTCAGCGAGCGCGCTCGGCACGGGGCGCAGCAGCGGCGAGCGTCCGACGCCGACGCGCGCGCTCGGCCGTGGCGCCGAGCCGAAGCAGGCACCCCCGTCGTCGCCGGCCGCCACCGTCGCCGAGGTCGCATCCAACTGGGACGACGAGGTCAGCGAGAACGATCTCAACGACGACCGCGACGCGGTGCAACCCGGCGATCGCGTCCTTCTCATCATCGAGGACGACAACACGTTCGCGAAGCTGCTCATCGACATGGCGCGCGAGCGCGGGTTCAAAGCGCTCGGTAGCCTCCGCGGAGACACGGGCCTTTCGCTCGCGCACCGCTTCAAACCCGACGCGATCCTGCTCGACATCGGTTTGCCCGTGGTCGACGGCCTCACCGTCCTCGATCGTCTGAAGCACAATCGCGAGACGCGTCACATTCCCGTGCACATCCTCTCCGGCACGAACAAGCGCCAGCGCGGCATGAAGCTCGGTGCGTTCGCCTACATCGAGAAGCCGGTCAGCAAAGACAATCTCGACATCGCGTTCAACCAGATCTCGGATTTTCTCGACAACGAGGTTCGCAATCTCCTCGTCGTCGAGGACGACGCCACGCAGCGGAAGGCGATTGAAGAGCTGATCGGGCACGACGACGTCGCCACGACCGCGGTCGGTACGGCCGAGGAAGCGTTGAGCATGCTTCGTTCGAAGCGCTTCGACTGCATGGTGCTCGACCTCGGCTTGCCGGACATGACCGGCTTCGACCTCCTCGAGAAGATCAAGAACGAGAAGGACCTGCAGGATCTCCCCATCATCATCTACACGGGCAAAGATCTCTCGAAGGCCGAGGAGACGCGACTCAAGAAGTACGCAGAGACGATCATCATCAAGGACGTTCGCTCGCCCGAGCGCCTCCTCGACGAGACCGCGCTCTTCCTCCACCGCGTCGAGGCGAACCTCCCCGAGGAGAAGCGCCGCGTGCTCGAGCAGCTTCACAGCTCCGACGCGGTCTTCGCCAACAAGAAGGTGCTCGTCGTCGACGACGACGTCCGCAACATCTTCGCCATCACGAGCGTGCTCGAGTCCAACGGCATGGGCGTCGTGTTCGCCGAGAACGGGCGCGACGGCATCGAGATGCTGAAGAAGAACCCGGACGTCAGCCTCATCCTCATGGACGTGATGATGCCCGAGATGGATGGCTACGAAACCATGCGCCAGATCCGGAAGCTCCCGGATCACCGCACCCTTCCGATCATCGCGCTCACGGCCAAGGCCATGAAGGGCGATCGCGAGAAGTGCATCGCCGCCGGTGCCTCCGACTACATCACCAAGCCCGTCGATCCCGACCAGCTCACGAGCTTGATGCGCGTCTGGATGTACCGTTGAAGGGGGAACCGCCGGTGGATGACGCGGAAGCCGCTGAGCGGACGGCTTCGGATCCCGCGCTACCCCCCGACAGCGACGATCACACGGGCGGCCTCGAGCGCCTCGAGATTCATCTCCTTCTCGAGGCGATCTACCGGCACTACGGCTTCGACTTTCGCTCCTACGCCTACTCGTCGCTTCGGCGTCGTTTGCTCAAGCGGATCGAGGAGGAGCACCTCACGTCGATCTCGGGCCTGCAGGAAAGAGTGCTGCACAACCCGCCGTCGATGGACCGGCTGCTGCTCGATCTCAGCATCAACGTCACGTCGATGTTCCGCGATCCCAGCTTCTTCGCGGCCATCCGCACGAAGGTGGTACCGCACCTCAAGACGTACCCGTTCATCCGCGTGTGGCATGCGGGCTGCTCGACCGGCGAAGAGGTCTTCTCGATGGCGATCCTCCTCAAGGAGGAGGGCCTTTACGATCGCGCACGCATCTACGCGACCGACATCAACGAGATGGTCTTGCTCCAAGCAAAGAACGGGATTTTTCCGCTCCAGAAGATGCAGGAGTACACCGCGAATTACCAGCGGGCGGGCGGTGTGAAGAGCTTCTCCGAGTACTACACGGCCAAGTACGACGGCGCGCTCTTCGACCCAGGGCTCACGCAGAATGTGGTCTTCTCGCAGCACAACCTCGTGACGGATCGCAGCTTCAGCGAGTTCAACATCATCTTGTGCCGAAACACGATGATCTACTTCGATCGCAACTTGCAGAACCACGTCATCAAGCTGTTTCGAGACAGCCTCTCGACGTTCGGCATCCTTGGTCTCGGTAAGAAGGAGTCCCTCAAGTTCAGCAAGGAGGAGGCTCACTTTGAAGCGTTCGTCGCGAGCGAAAAAATCTACCGCAAGATCACGTAGGGGATTGCCATGGCCTACGAGCTCATCGTCGTCGGAACGTCGTGGGGTGGCTTGCACGCGCTCGAGGTGATCCTCGCGGGTCTAGCGCCGCCGTTCGACGTTCCGATCATGATCGTCCAGCACCGGCGCGCCGACTCGGACGACACCTTGCTGCGGCTTTTACGCAAGTACACGCACCTCACCGTGCACGAGGCCGAGGACAAGGAGCCCATCGTTCGCGGGCATGTGTACGTCGCCCCGCCGGACTACCACTTGCTCGTCGAGCGCGGCGCCGACGGCCGCGCAGGGTGTGCGCTCTCCACCGAGGCCCCGGTGGCGTTCAGCCGACCTTCGATTGACGTGCTTTTCGAGTCCGCGGCCGACGTTTTCGGCGAGCGACTGATCGGAATCGTCCTGACTGGAGCGAATCACGACGGCACGCGAGGGCTTACGCGCATCAAAGAGCTTGGTGGCTATACCGTCGTCCAAGATCCCGCTTCAGCTGAGAGCCGAACCATGTGCGAAGGGCCAATCGCTGCAGGCTGCGCCGATCGCGTCCTCGGCCTCGAGCAGATCGCCGGGTTCATCGCGCAGCTCCGCGTGTCCGAGCCCCGCACGCGCATCCATGAAGCACCCCGCCGGTGATACGCTCCGCTCTTCTGACGCCACCGCAGCTGCTTCGGGTACCTAAGTGACAGCGAAACGATCGATGCTCACACGATCCAGCGAGACCCCCTCGGTGCCAGTCATCGCGACGGCTTTGTTGATCGTCGACGATCAGCCGAAGAACCTGCTGGCGCTCGAGGCCCTGCTCGAGCCGCTCGGCGTCGAGCTCGTACGCGCGAACTCAGGCCAGGAAGCGCTGAAGCACCTCCTCACGCGTGATTTTGCCGCGATCTTGCTCGACGTCCAGATGCCCACGATGGACGGGTTCGAGACCGCCGCGCTGATCAAGGACCGCGAGCGCTCGCGCCACATCCCGATCATCTTCCTCACGGCGATCAGCAAGGACGAAGCCTTCGTCTTTCGTGGCTACACGGTCGGCGCGGTCGACTACATGGCGAAGCCCTTCGACCCGGACATTCTCCGCTCGAAGGTGCAGGTCTTCATCGATCTCTATCGAAAGACCGAGCTCCTCAAGCTTCACGAAAAGGCGCTGCGTGAGCGTGAGCTTGCGGAGCTCCGGAAGGTCAGCGAGCGTCGTTACAAAGATCTCGCCGAGTCGATGCCCCAGATCGTCTGGATGGCGGACGCGAGCGGCAAGCTCACCTACGGCAACCGTCGCTGGTTCGACTGCATCGCGGCGTCGGCCAAGGCCACCGGCGACATCAACGCGCTTCACTGGAAAGACATCCTTCTGCCGGAGGATCTTGGTCGTTTCCTCGAGCAGATGAACGCCGCACGCGAAGCGGGGATCAGCTGGTCGGGCGAGTACCGTTTTGGCTCCTCGACCACGAATGTTTACCGCTGGCACCTCGTGCGCGTGGTCCCGCTCGTTCAAAACGTGGGCGAAGTCACCTCGTGGGTCGGCACGAGCACCGATATCGACGATCGCCGCCACGCCGAGGACGCGCTCCGTCTCCTCGCCGAAGCGAGCACCATCTTGGGCTCGTCGCTCGACTACAAGCAGACCTTCGAGCAGGTCGCGCGCCTCGCGATCGATAGCCAGTGCGATTGGTGCGTCGTGGATGCGGCGACCGACGACGGCGCCAGCGTAGAGCGCCTCGTCGTGGCTTCGTGCGGCGCCGAGCCGAATGGCAGCGATACCGCGCGCAACGTCGCCAAGGTCATCGCGACGAACACACCCGAGCTCGTCAGCGATCCCACGGCGGGGTGGACCTCGTGGCTTTGCGCGCCGATCGTGCTGCGCGATCGAACGTTCGGTGCCGTGTCGATGGCTTGTACGACCTACCAGCATCGCTTTTCCACCGCCGACCTCGAGATCGCGCAAGACCTCGCGCGCCGCATGGCGGCGGCGATCGAAATCTCGGAGCTTTACGACATTGCGCAGAACGAGCGCGTAAAGCTCGAAGCCGCGCACAAAGCGAAGGACGAGTTTCTCGCGACGCTTTCGCACGAGCTCCGCACGCCGCTCAACGCGATGCTTGGCTGGACCCAGCTTCTTCGCGCTGGCGATCTCGACGAGAGCGAGTTCGACCGCGCCCTCGAGACCATCGAGCGCAATGCGAAGGCGCAGGCGCAGCTCATTGCCGATCTCCTCGATGTCTCGCGCATCGTCACCGGCAAGCTTCACCTCAATGTCGGCAAGGTGGAGCTCCCCGCGCTCATCGAAGCGGCCATCGACGCGGTTCGTCTTACGGCCGACGCGAAGAAGATCACGCTCGAGACGAGCCTCGATCCGTTCACCCGCGACGTGAAGGGCGATCCCAACCGCCTTCTCCAGGTCCTCGGCAACCTGCTCAACAACGCGCTCAAGTTCACACCGGCGAACGGCACCGTGCGGATAGAGCTGCACGAGGAAGCCGAGCGCGCGCACGTCATCGTGAGCGACACCGGGCAGGGCATCAACGCCGAGTTCCTGCCGTACGTGTTCGACCGTTTCCGTCAGGCGGACAGCACGAGCACGCGCACGCAGGGCGGGCTCGGCCTCGGCCTCGCGATCGTGAGCCACCTCGTCCAGCTGCATGGCGGCACCGTCGAGGTCTCGAGCCCGGGGAAAGACAAAGGCTCCACGTTCACCGTCGAGCTCCCCATTCCGCTGGAGCAGCCCGAGTCGACGGACGCACGCCTCACGCCCGCACCTCAGTCTCGCCCGGCGAGCACGGGCCAGCAGCTCCTCAACCTCCACATCCTGCTCGTCGAGGACCACCCCGACGGTCGCGGCATGGCGCGCGCCGTCCTCGAACGCGCGGGCGCGGTGGTCACCGAGGTCTCGTCGGCCAGTGCTGCACTCGACGCTATAAAGCTCGATCCGGACGATCCGCCGGACATCCTCGTCTCCGACATCGGTCTGCCGGACGAAGACGGCTACGCGCTCATTCAGAAGGTCCGCGCGCTCATGCCTGGTCACGGCGGCGATATTCTCGCGGTGGCGTTGACCGCCTATGCCTCCGAAGAAGATCGCTTGCGCGCACTGCGCGCCGGTTTCGACGCACACCTTACGAAACCCATCGAGCCGAGCCAGCTCACGATGATCGTGTCGCAGCTCGCGCGCGATGGCGCCGAGAGGCTTTCGTCAGAACGCATCCCATAATCGAGCGATCCCTGCGCGCTGCCGGCGTCGGGCCTCGTCACCGTACAGTAGTACGGCTCCTCGGACCTCCTTGGCACCGCTTGGTTTCGCTCGATTCTGGGACGCGTTCTCTGCGACGTGATGGCGGAGAGTGCGGCTCAGAGCGGATCGAGAAGCAAGCGGTGGCAAGAGGCGAGTGAGTCTTAGCTGCGGCCCTTGTAGTCGTAACCGTGGCGGACCCAGCCTTTGGCGTCGTCCCACGCAGTACCGGTCGCGGTCCTTGCCTTCTCCCAGTCGGTCTTCAGCGTCGACTCGAGCCGATCGTTCCATTCGGGGTGCTCGGTGCCGAACTTCTGTCGGGCGCCGTAGCCGTAGCCGACGGGAACCTCGGCGTCGTTCCAGCTGCCGACCACCTTCGGCGGGTTCGGGCGATCCGCGGGCGGAATGGGCTTCTCGCCCGACGCTTGCGCGACCGTGTCGCCGACACCTTGATTCAGCTCATGTCCACCCTTGACGTGCAGATCCTGCTTCGTCTGCTCCCAGTCACGGCGCATGGCCTCCTTCACGCGGTCCCAGGCGCTGCCCGTCTGATCGTTCCACCAGCTCGGATGCCAATTCTTTTCCATGATGATTCTCCTTCGTTCGTGCTGCGTTCAACACAACGGCGGCGGTCCTCGCAACAGTGACGAGAATGCTCCGCCATCATCGATGAGCCGAGAGTACGGGATCATCCCGATCCGCTCGTTGCCTGCACGTCCCGCCCGCCAATCATTCAGCCTCTCACCGAGGCCGTGACGGCAAAGCGTCGACATGAGCGAGAGGAGCTCAGCGGTTCGGCTGCTGCAGAGTCTCCACTTCCGGCGCATGGACGCGCTTTGTGCAGCACGCGTGCCACGCTCGCCGTCCGAAATCCTGCAGCACCCACGCCTCTGCTGGGCGTTTACGTCACGCCGCTCGGATGAGCCGTGGCGTCTCTGCTTACGGGTTGCCCGTGATCGTCAGCGTCCACTCGTGGCCGGCGCCACAGGGACCCGAGACGTTGTCGACGTAGATCGAGACGGTGCGGTCGTCGGCGCTGCCGTTCGCGAAGGTACCCTCGCCCCAGTTGTCGATCACTTGATCGATCTGCCCGGCCGGAAGCTTCGACTCGATCATGACGGTGTTGCACTCGACGTTGTCCGCGCCGTGGTCGACGTAAAGATGGAGGTCGTAGTTCGTGCCGGTGGGCGACGCGAGCGAGGCCTTCACTTTGAGCTGCTGTCCGCCGAGTCCGCCCTTGTCTTCGCTCACGCGCACCTTGATCCACGCGCTCGTCGTGCCCTTCGCGGTCACGACATTGGGCGAGGGATCGGTGTCGCCGCTCACGCTTCCGACGTCGCGCGCGGCCGGGCATGCGTTCGAGGCAATGCACGAAGTCGTCGGACCTGCGTCGTTGGTGCCGCCTTCGCCGTTGCCACCCTCGCCGTTGCCCGAGTCTTCGACGCCCGCGTCAGGATCCCCCGCGTCGTCCGCGTAACCGTAGCCGGCGTCGTAGGCCTCGGCTTCGGCGCTGGCGTCGACGCGCGGGCGGCCCGTACCGCTGTCGTCGTCCGTGGGGTCGCCCGAGGAGGCCGCAAAGCCGTAACCGAGGCCCGCCGTAGCGAGCGCGATCGCACCGAGGGACAACCACCCGAAACGAGCGGACGACGTACGCATCGAAGGACTCTATCAGGAGTCTCCGGGCTGCGCGAGGACCGCTAGAAAACCCGCGCCATAAGCGTCCACGCGTGCGGGACCAAAGCCACGGATGCCAAGCAGCTCCTCGCGGGTGCGGGGCCTCGTCTCCGCAAGCTCGACGAGGGTGCGATCGTGGGCGACGACGTACGCTGGGACGCCGCGTGCCTTGGCGATCTCGGCGCGGTGCGCGCGCAAGCGGTCGAACACCGGACGCAGCGCGGGGGCGATCGCAGTGTCCTTCGCGCCGCTTCGATCGCGAGGCGAGCGCGCGCGTGATTTCTTCTGGTGCAGCGGCGGGAGGGCGAGGCGCGCCGGCGCTCGTCCAGCCATCACCTCGCGGCCCGTCGCGGTGACGAAGGGGACCGGGTGCTCCGTCGGCGTGAGATCGATCCAGCCGGCCGCGAGCAGCGCACGTAGCAGCGCGACGACCCAGTCGTGCGAGTGGAGCGCGAGAATCCCGAAGGTCGACAGCTCGGTGAAACCAAACTTTCGCATGCGCTCGGAGTCGACGCCGTGAAGCATCTCGGCGATCGCCACGATGCCCGCGCGCTTCTGTGCGCGCGCGACGCCCGAGAGCGCCTTGCGAACGATCAGCGCTGCTGCCTCGGCGTCTTCGCCGCGAAGGCCGCTGGCCGGACCCGCGTCCGCGCCATGGCCAGCCTCGTCGAGCGCCGCGCACACGTCGCAGTGCCCGCAGCCACCGAGGGTCTCTTGCTCGTCACCGAAATAACGAAGAATGAAGTCGTGACGGCACGTGCGTGCGTCGAGGTAGAGCAGGAGCTCGCGAAAGAGCGCCCACGCGCGCGCCGCTTCTTTGGGGTCGGGCTCCGCGCCGTCGGTCCCCATCTGCGCGAAGCGTCGGCGAAGCGCGATGTCCGAGCCCGAACAAAGGAGGAGCCCGTGGGCCTCCTTGCCGTCGCGACCGGCGCGGCCGACCTCCTGGTAATAAGCCTCGATCGACGAAGGCGGCTGCACGTGCACGACGACCCGGATGTCATCGCGATCGATGCCCATACCGAACGCGTTCGTGGCGACGACGACGTCGATCTTCTTGTCGGCGAACGCCTGGCTCGTGCGCGTGCGCTTCGTGGCGTCGATGCCGGCGTGGTAATACGCCGCGTTCCAGCCCGCTTTTTTCAGCTGTTCGGCCCACTGCTCGGTGGCCTTGCGCGTGGCGGCGTAGACGATGGCGCCGCCCTTGGGCTCGGACGGTTTGCCGAGGGCTTCGGCGAAGACCTCGTTCAACGCGATGCGCGCATCCTTGGGGCCGTCGACGTGACGGGCTTCGAGGTGCAGGTTCGGGCGCGCAAAGCCGCGGAGCACTTCGATGCAGGGGTCGAGCGCCAACCGCTCGCGGATCTCCCGGCGAACTTCCGGCGTTGCGGTCGCAGTGCACGCCAGCACGCGCGGGGGGCGCAGCCGCTGGAGCAACGTGCCGATGCGCAAGTAGTCGGGGCGAAAGTCGTGGCCCCAGTGCGCGATGCAGTGCGCCTCGTCAATGGCGACGAGCGAGATGCGCGCGCGCGTGAGCAGGTTGACGAAGCTGTCGGACGCGAGGCGCTCGGGCGCGCAGTAGACGAGCTTGTACTCACCGCGCGAGAACGCCGCTTCCCGGCGACGACGCTCCTCTGCATCGAGCGTCGACGCGAAGTAGGTGGCCGCGACACCACGCGCGGTCAGACCGCGAACCTGATCTTCCATGAGCGCGACGAGCGGCGAGATCACGAGCGTCGTGCCCGGAAGAAGCGCGGCCGGCAGCTGGTAGGTGAGCGATTTTCCGCCGCCCGTCGGCGCCACGACGAGCACACGCGCGCCCATCGGAGACTCGGCCTCGTCGAGCAGAGGGACGATCGCCTCCTTTTGCCAGGGCCGGAACGCTTCGAGCTGAAACTGCGATCGGAGCGCCTCTTCGAGGTTTTTCGTCAGCATCTCGCTCAGCCTGTTCGGCGGGGGAGGGCGAGCGGTTGCGTGCCGCGCTTCGTGGCACCCGAGGGGGTGCTCGACGTCACGACCAGACGCGTGGCACCCGCAACACCGACTGGCAACATCATCAGGCCCACGAGAGGCACGAGCGCGACGAGCGCGACGAAGGCGCCGAACCCGAGGCACGCGCCGAGGTTTTGGCGGTACCACGCCCAGCGATCGCGCACGTTCGTCTCACGAAGGCCAAAGACATAGTCGACGAGATCCCACGTCGCCAGCAGCGCCGATACGAGGAACTTCAACGGAAGGGTGACGACCGCCGCCGGCGGCACCAAAAGCTCGATGATCGTGAGCAGGATCAAGATTGGCGCGCCGATCGCGAGCGTGACGAGCGTGACGCGGAGCGCGCGGCCCACCGACACGAAGAAGCTGGTGCTCGTGTCGGCGCGGGGCGGGACGCCGAGGGCGATCTCCTGCGCGCGCGCGATGCGGTCGAGCGCCGGGCCCGAGATCGGTTGCGCGAGCGCGCTGCCGGCGAGGACTGCCGCGACGACTGCGACTGCGTAGAGGAGAGCGCGCGCGAGCCACACGCCGATCTCGCCCCACGCGTTACTGGGCTGACCGAAGAGGCTTTCGACCGCGGCTCGTGCCGAGGCGATTCCGAGCCACGCAACGAGCACCGTCAGCACGAGCGCGACGAGCATCGGCACCGCCGCGAGCGGCCACATCGAGGGGCGCCCGACGATGAAGCCGAAGCCTTGAAAGAAGATCTTCGCGCCGCCGAAAAAGCCGAGAGAGGTGCGCAGCGGCTTCTGCTGCCCGAGCGGGTGCTGCACTAGAAGCTCCCGGAGATCCCCCCGACAGCTCCTCCGGGCGTGGGCGCGATGCCTGCGCCGACGTGCACGCTCTTCGGCGCCGAGGGGCGCGAGATGATGAGGTACGTCGCGATGCCGAGCGCAACGGCGCCGGCGCCGAGCGACACATCGGCGATGATGATCTTGGTGTTCACGTCGCTGAGCTCGGAGTCGGTGCACCGCGGGGCGCATCGACCGCGAAGCTCGTCGAGATCGCTCTTCGCCGAGAGGTGAAAGAAGAAGAAGCTTCCGATGCCAGCGACGCCGATCGCACCCACGACCACGCCAGGCACGATCGACCCGCCGCCACCCTGCTTCTCCTCGCCGCGGCGGTCGTAAAGGTTCTTCTGGGGCTCGTCCTTCGCGACGACCTTCGACGGAAAGACGACCGTCACCTGCCGCGCCTTTTCCCCTTCGCGAATGACGATCTTCTCCTCGACGGCCTCGCTCCCTTCGCGCTCGTAACGGAACGTGTGCGCGCCGGGGTTGATGGCGATCGCTTTGCCGTCGAGCACCGTCGCGACCGGCGCGCCGTCGATAGACACCTTCACGTCGAGGACGTCCTTGCCGCCGTCCTTCGCGCCGACGACGATCGTTGGAAGCGCGGCGTCGATCTCGCTGAGCCAGGGCTCGCAGTCCTTGCGGATGACGCCTGGGCATTGCGCGCGTGCGCAGATCACCGCTTGCTCGCGCGCCTCGCGAAGCTTGCCTTCACCACGCAGGCGCTGCGTCTTTTCAGCGGCGCCGGGGCACTCTTTCTTGTCGAGCTTCTCCTGACCGTTCGCGGGCCGTGCCACGGCGAGCGCACCGACGAGCGCCACCGCCGCAACGGCCGTCATCGAACGCGCACCGCGGGAGAAGCGACGCACGCGCGGAGAACGAGAAGGCGCCATTCGGCAAGTCTACTGCAGGCACTCCGGCTTGTAGATCTTCACGCCTTTGTCGTCGCGCGTGTAAGGGACAGCGCAGGGATCCGCCTTGATTGTCGCCGGCCGTGCCTTGATCGCCGCCGGGGCGGTTTTCGTCGTCGGCGTCGCAGGCGTCGAGGTCACCGTCGGCTTCGAGCTCGCGGCTGCGGACGTCTTCGCCAGTGCCGGCGCCGATGCCGATGCGGACGCCGCTACCGATGCCGAAGGAAGCGACTGCGGTGCAACGATGCCGATGGGCGTGGCGGTGAGCGCCTCGGTAGGGGTGCTCGACGGAAGCGCCGTCGCCGTCGCCGCGAGCGCGCTTGCGATCGGGACCGAGCTCGCCTTCGGTGCGTCGACCCCGGTGCTTGCGACCACCGGTGCCGGCGCGAGGCTCCCACGCATGGCGAAGAACGCCGCGATGAGCGCGACGACGAGCGCCGCGCTCGCGACCGCGACGAGGACCTTGACCCAGACGTTCGACGGAGCCGCCGCGGGAGCTGCTAACCCGGCGCCCGTCATCATGCTCGCGCCCGCGTGGTACGCACCCGAGGCCGCGGAAGGCGGTGCCGACGGAACGTACGGATGCGGACCGCTCACCGTCGCGCCACCACCCGTGCGGTGCGTCCACGAGCGCGTGACGTCGGTCGCAGGCGGTGGCGGCGCCATCTGCGGCTCGCTGCGCGGCTCGATGCGCTCGATTCGCGTCGGCATCTGGTTGTCGGAGAACCCAGTGCTCGGCGTAGCGTTGGAACCGTCGGACGCGTTGGCTGGATGCTGCGGCTCGAGCGCGGGGTACGTCGCCGCCATCGCCATGTTGAAGGCTTGCGCGCCGCCAGCTGCGAGCGCCTGCATCATGTGCGGCCGCACGGGCACCTTCACGGCCGACGAGCTCTCGAGGTCGGCGACCTGCTGCGCGCGCTTGTGGAGCGCCGCGCGGGCGAGGTGCTCGACCCAGGAACCGACCTCGGTGGAGCTCGCCGCGCGCACGCAAGCGTCGAGCGCGAGCGCCATCTCGCGCGCGGTCGAGAAGCGGCGCGAGGGATCGCGATCGAGACCACGCAGCACGACGCCGTCGAGCGCAGGAGGAAGGCCCGGCCTGAATTGACTTGGCGGAGGAACGTAGCCGTCGAGGACGCGACCGAAGATGCGTGCTTCGTTCTCGCCGTCGAAGAGACGTTGGCCGGTGAGGCATTCCCAGAGGACGACCGCGGCCGAATAGATGTCGGTCTGACGCGTGACGTGCGCGCCACCGGTCAGCTGCTCAGGCGCCATGTACGGCAGCTTGCCTTTCAGCTGACCTTCGCGCGTTTGCTGGACGCGACCAGCGGCCTTTGCGACGCCGAAGTCGAGGACGCGCGGTACGCCGTCGACGCCGACGAGAATGTTCTGCGGAGAGACGTCGCGGTGCACGATGCCGAGAGGAGCGCCGCGCTCGTCACGCGCCTCATGCACCGCGTGAAGACCATGGAGCGTGCCGCCGAGGATCGCCGACACGATCGCCGGAGGCATACCGCCCGTGTTGCCTGCGAGCGCGGACTTCCACAGACGCGAGAGCGACTCGCCCTGCAGGTACTCCATGACGAGGAACAGCTCTTGATCGTTTGCGACGACGTCGAGCGTCTGCACGACATTCGGGTGCTGAATGCGGCCGGCGAGGCGAGCCTCGTCGAGGAACATCGAGACGAAGTCTTGGTCCTTCGCGAACTGCGCATGCAGCCGCTTGATGGCGACGGTGCGTGAGAACCCGACGGGACCGAGCAAGCGTCCGAGGTGCACCGTGGCCATTCCGCCCGAAGCAATCTCGCCGTAGACGGCATAGCGGCCGACCACGTTCGATGATGCCTGCGGTGAAGACACAGCCACGTTTCGAGCTTACCAGCCCCTGCCCATGGACGCCGCTCCATACGCGGCGATCCCGACGTAGGAGAGGTACTTACTTACGTACCTTCATAATCGTGCCCGAAGACTGGGAGCAGCCGGAGCCAGTCGTCCAGTAGAGCGCGTCGTCGTCCTGCGCCAGATAGCCGGGGCACGAGAGGTTCGAGGCCAAATTCGTCGGCGTTCCGTTGCAGCCGCCGATCGCGCACGCCTGTACGACCCCGCCCGAGGAGCTGACCCAGTAGACGTTCTTCGCGTCGACGAGGAGGGTGCGCGGCGCCTTGAGACCCGAGGCCATGGGCAGCGCATCGAGCTTCGCCTTGTCGCTCTTCACGATCGACGTGTCCGTCGCCCAGTAGACGTTCGCCGCGTCGGCAGCCATCCAGTAGGGCGTCTGGCTCGTGGGCGACAGCTTGATGGGTGGGCTGCTCGCAGTGCAGCCGGCGAGCGGGCACTTGAAGGCGTTGCCGGACGTGGTGCCGCCGCCGTAAACGCCGAAGTACACCCCCGCGCTGTCGACGCTCAAGCCGTAGACGCCGTTCTGCGTGCCGGCGAGCGACGTCGGTGCGCCTCCGCATCCCAGGGGAAGCGCGCAGCGCATCACGCTGCCGAGGTAGGTCGTGGTCGCCGAATCGTAGGTGCCGAAGTTCGACCAGTACGCGAAGTCGCTCGTGATGGTGAGGTTGAACGACGCGGAGATCGGCTGACCCGACGCGACGATCTGCGGCGCGCTCTTGCCATCCTTGCCGACCTTCATGATCGAGCCGTCGTAGGGCGTGGGCGGGCTCTGCTGGTTCGTGAGCGGGAAGTAGACGAAGGTTGCGTCCGACGCGATGCCGTAGAGCGTGCGCGGCTGGTTCGACGCGATCGCGATCGCGTTCTTGCCGTCCTTCTCGATGCGCGTGATCGCGCTCGAGCCCACCACGGCACCATTGGTTGCGTAATACACGTTCGTGGCGTCGACCGTGATGCCGGCGAGCCGCGCCTGCACCGTGCCGATGACGGTGGGCTGGCAGACGCCACCGGCGCACGCGCCGCCGAGGCAACCGCGCCCGCACGCTGCGCAGCTCGTGGCGTCGTTCTGGAGGTTGGTCTCGCAGCCGTTGGCGTCGTCACCGTCGCAGTTGGCAAACCCGCTGTTGCAGCCGATCTTGCAGGCGCCCGCCTCGCAGCGGGGGAAGCTGTTCACGCCGAAGCCGCAGACTTTCCCGCAGGTGCCGCAGTTGACCGCGTCGGTCTTGAGATCCTTGCCGCACGGGTTTGGATCGACCGCCGTGTCGATGCCGTCGCCGGCGTCGTCGAGCTCGGCGCCGCCGCTGATGCCTGCGGTCGAGAGACACGAGCTGACGAGCGCGGCCAACGCGGCCAGCGTGGTCAGCGCGAGACCATGGCTTCCAGCAGCGAGCAATCTGCCAGGCGGTCCGCTGTCAGGCGGTCCATTTTGATCTGACACCTCAGGACCGTATCACGAAGATGGCAACGTGGCCCGCAGGGAGCCGCCACGAAACACCCACATTTCGCCGATGTTTCCTGCCACCCAGACCTCGTCGCGCGTGAGGGGAGCGGTCGCAACGATGGCGACGCGATCGTCCGGCGTGGTGACCGCGGCGAAGTCGACCGCGAGATCGTCGTCGGCGAGCGTGGCCGCATGAAACGGCGCTTTTCGCACGATGTAGTGGAGCTTGGTCGCGCAGCGCGCGAAGAGATGCGCCACGTCGCCGAGAAGAAAATTGAACGTCCCCTCGCGACCGAGCTTGCCGCCGAACTCTGCGACCGCGTCCCAGAGCTCGGTGCGGCGCCGCGGGTAGCCGGCCTTGAATCGCTTCTGCAGCTGGTGAAGGAGCGCGCAGAACGCGTACTCGCTGTCGGTCTCACCAATGGGACGAAACGCGCCGAGCGCGTGCCGGCGAACGTTCTTCACCGTGCCGTTGTGGGCGAACACGAAGTGGCGACCCCAGAGCTCGCGGACGAACGGGTGCGTGTTCTCGAGCGCCACGCGACCGCGCGTCATCTTACGAACGTGCGCGATGGCGAGAAGCGTCTTGATCGGGTTCTTGCGGACGTACGCGGCGAGTGCCGAGCCCGACGCGGCGCACGGTTCGAGGAACGTGCGCGCGGCGCGACCCTTGTAGAGTGCGAGGCCCTATTTGTCGGTGTGTGGTCCCTTGAGGCCTCCGCGGAGGGCGAGCCCCGAGAACGAGAACACGATGTCGGTGGGAACGTTGCACTCCATCCCGAGAAGCTCACACATGGCGGCGTCTTCGTAGGGCCGCGAGCCCGAGCGCGATCGATCCGAACGCGAGCGCCGCGTAGGACGTGCGCGCGGGCTCGGAGGCGCGGCACGCGCAACCGTCGTTCGCGTTGGTGTCCGGGGCGACGTCCTTTTTCGGTGGCGGCACGGGGTCGATCGGCTCGCCGATCTGAATGCGATCGTAGAGGCCGTCCTTCTGACCGCGGTTGCCGATCTGCACGAACATGTGCGTCGCGCCGGGTGGCACCTCGAAGTCCGCTTGGTACCCCGCCGATCCGAGCGTTGCATCGACGGTCGCGTCGGCGTCACTCGTCAGCGCGCCGCGCTCGGCCCAGGTGATGGGGCGGTCGAACTTCACGAGCACGACGGGGGTGAACGGCGTGCCGCCGCTGCCGCCGGAGAAGACGTTGTCGGGCGCGCTGCGACCATCGAAGGTGACACGCAGGCGCGGACGCGACGTGAAGAGAGGCGCGCGGATCTGGACGACGCCCGGCGCGAATCCCTCTTCGCCCACGACGTACGAGCCCGGCGCGACCCAGCCCCGTGGGCCGGCCTCGTCGATGGGTGCCATCAGCACTGTGTCGTGGGTGTCGACGATGCGCGTGCAACCCGGAAGAATCCCGCGTGCCGTGAGCTCGCGCTCGAGCACGTCTTTGCCAGCCGGGAACGTCTTCGCAAGCGTCTCGAGGAGGAGGTTCGCGAGATCCTCGTAACCGAGGTCGCCTTGCCGATGGTGCGTGAGCATCGCTTCGTAGATGCCGCGATCGAGCTCGATGCGTTGCTCCTCGGGCAGCGCCGCGCGTGCCGAGAACAGCGCGCCGGAGAAGACAGTGGAGTCGAAGTGGACCTCGCCGAGAATCTTCGCGGGGCAGGTGTCGGCGTTGGCGAGCGTGCGCAGCGGCTTGCCGGTGTCCACGATGTCGGCCGACGCGTACTCGCCGAGATCGGGATCGCCGGTGATGGCGGACGAGAAGTAGTCGGCAAGCCCCTCGTTCATCGCGCCTGGCGCATCGAAGAGGCCGTAGCGATCGAAGCGCCACTGGCCGAGCGCGATCGTGCGGTCGACGATGCCGTGCGTGAACTCGTGGTAGACGACGTCGCCGTCGTACGCGTAGTCGCGCTTCTTGCCCTGGCCGAACCACATCGAGCCGCCAGTGACGCCGTAGAAGATGCCGAAACCGTCGCCGGTCGGCGTGAAGAACGCGTTGCCGAAGGGCTCGAGCGCGAGCTTGCCGTCGGCCGCGGTCGACTCGTTGCCCTCGAGAAACCCCTTTGCGAGACGCACGTTCGCCACCGCCACGAGCGGCTTCGCGTCGACCACCTGCGCGAGCGGGTCGCCGCGGAGGATGCGGAAGAACTCGTAGGCGCGCGTCACGTGGAAATACATCGAGACTTCGGAGTAAGCGTCCTCCGCGCTTGCGGGGTCGGTCGTGTCGTCGTTCACTGGCTGCGTGAAATCGCCTTGCGCGTTGCCCTCGGCGCTCGCGACGAGATCGCACACGTGCAGCGAGAAGGTGGGGCCTCCGAATTGGAACTTCTTGACCGATTGGCGGTCGACGCAATTCTGCGAGCGGACCTCGGCGCTCGCGAGCGTGTTGCCGGTAGGTTGAATCGGCAGATTTTGCAGTAGCTGGTTCGGCGTTCGGACCGGGTTCTCGACGAACACGAGGGCGCGCTTCTCGCGGACGGCGCGCTCGCGCACCCGGAGCACCCGCCCGTCGATGGCGTCGACGACGATCTGAGGCGAGGTCGGGAGGCCCGCCGGAACGAGCGGCGTGAGAAGCCAAGCGAGGCGGCCGCCGCGGCGCGACGGCGCGATGACGAGGTGGCCACTGCCGCTCCGAACGGCGAAGCGCGTGAACCGCTGGGCCGAAGCGGCCGCCTGGGCTTCGGTGACGAGCGGGACGATCGACGTGGGGAGGTCGCCCTCGATGGTCTTTCGTTCGACGACCACCGTGCCGGCAGGGCTCGTCCGCACGGCTGCACCGCGATCGAGAACCGGGAGGCCGTGATGCGTCTGCGCGTAGCGCACGACGGTGTCCCCGCGGTAGAGGCGCTGCCGGTCCTCCACAACGAGCTCGACGCGCGGCACGGCTACGGAGAGGACGACCACAGCCGCAAAAATCATCGGTCGCGTCACTATAGAGAGACCACCTGGCCCCTGCCACCATCTCACTCTGCTTCATGGGTCCGCGACGGCGACGTTTGAGGATGGGGGCGGAGATTGCCTCGGGTGGCGTGGACTTCCGCGTCTGGGCTCCGGCGCACAAGACGGTGAGCGTCGTGATCGATGGCGTCGCCACCGCGCTTTCGACCGAGGAAGGCGGCTGGTTCAGCGGCGTGGTGGCAGGCGCGCGCGCCGGCACTCGTTACGCGTTTCGCCTCGGTGAGGACGCGAAGCTCTACCCCGACCCCGCCGCGCGCTTTCAGCCCGAAGGTCCCCACGGGCCGTCCGAGGTCGTCGATCCGGACGCCTACTCCTGGAAGCACCCGTGGAAGGGCGCGAGCGCGCACGGCCAGGTCGTGTACGAGATGCACGTCGGCACCTTCACGGCCGAAGGGACCTGGTGCTCGGCGATCGAACGCTTGCCGCACCTCGCGACGCTGGGCGTGACGCTCCTCGAGGTGATGCCGGTGAGCGAGTTCCCCGGTCGCTTCGGGTGGGGCTACGACGGCGTCGATCTCTTCGCGCCCACGCACCTCTATGGAAAGCCGGACGACTTCCGGAGCTTCGTCGACGCCGCGCACGCGCTCGGGCTCGGCGTGATCCTCGATGTCGTCTACAACCACCTCGGACCGGACGGGAATTACCTCCGCTGTTTCAGCGTCGATTATTTCTCGAAGAAGCGCACGACCGACTGGGGCGAGGCGATCAACTTCGACGGCGACAACCGCGCTCCGGTCCGCGATTACTTCGCCTCGAATGCGGAGTATTGGGTCTCCGAGTTCCACCTCGACGGCCTTCGCTTCGACGCGACACAATGCGTCTTCGACGACAGCGAACCGCACGTCCTCCAGGAGATCGTGACGCGCGCACGCGAGGCTGCGGCACCTCGGCCGATCTTCCTCGTCGCCGAGAACGAGGAGCAACGGTCGATCGTCGTGCGCCCACCGACGCGCGGCGGTTACGGCATGGACGCGCTGTGGAACGACGACTTCCACCACACGGCGCGCGTCGCGCTCACAGGCAAGCGCGAGGCCTATTACACCGATTACCGCGGCACGCCGCAGGAGCTCGTGTCGGCAGTACGCTGGGG
>CAXSGV010000049.1:17657-21170 GCA_964236615.1 uncultured Polyangiaceae bacterium | reverse complement strand
CGTACATCATGACGCCGAGCGAATAGATGTCGGTTCGAGCGTCGACGCGGTCGCCGCGAATCTGCTCGGGCGCCATGTATTTCGGCGAGCCCATGAACAGCCCCGTCTGGGTGAGCTGGTCGTCCCCCGGCTTTGGCTCGCCGACGTCCTTCACGAGCCCGAAGTCGAGAACCTTCACGAAGTCCGGCTCGTCACCGTGCGCCACGAGGAAGATGTTGGCCGGCTTGAGGTCGCGGTGAATCACGCCGAGCAAGTGCGCCTCGCGAAGCGCGCGGCAGATCTGCATCGTCACGTGCGCGGTGCGATCCTCGGGGAGGTTGCCTGCCATGCGGATCGCGCGATGGAGAGTGACCCCTTCGAGGTACTCCATCGCCATGTAATAGATGTCGTCGTCGGTCCGGCCGTAATCGAAGATGGTGACGGTGTTCGGGTGCGTGAGCTTCGACGCGATGCTCGCCTCGAGGAAGAAGCGCTTGTGGAACTCGGGATCGACGTCGCCGGCGTAGCTCGGGTTCAGGACCTTGAGCGCACAAAGCCTATTCAGGGGCGCCTGCTCGGCTCGGTACACTTTGCCCATGCCGCCGCGGGCGATGAGCCCCGTGATCAAGAAGCGGTCGTTGATCGTGCGGCCGATGAGAGGATCGGGGGCGTTCGACTTGACGCGGCCGAGCTCGCCCGGAGGCATGCTCCCCGGCGGGTTGCTCATGCTGAGCGGCGGGTCGCTCGGCGGCCGCCCGGAAGGGGTTGCCTCCACGGGACCTGATGATGATGGGATCGGCCTCTCAGGCATGTGTGCCGTTTCGCATCAAGTGTGTCCGCCCCACAGGCACGTGTCAACGCACCGAAAAAGCGTTGAACGCAGCGTCTTTTCTCATAGTACGGTGCCCCTCGACATGAAGGGCAAAATCCTGATTCCTGCGCGCCTCGCCACCCTCGCCAGCAGCGTCCTCCGCACGGCGCTCTTCGCGCTCGCTTCGGCGATCGTCGCCATCACCTTCACGACGTCGGCGTTCGCCGCTGGCAGCGCGCGTCTCAAGACGCCCGAGGTGACGGAGGTATCCGGCGCCTGGCACGTCTTCGTGACGATCGAGCTGCCGAAAGCGCCGGCCACGCCGCACGTGCCAATGCGCTTCGTCCTGCAGAAGACCGCCGTCTACGAGCGTTCGCTCACGGACCAGAGCAAGGAGCCCGTCAACAACCGCATGACGCTCCAGAACCAGACGCCGACGACCGAGAGCATCGACGTCGACTTCGCGAACCCGCAGGGCAAGGTCTTCAAAGGCACGAACTTCGACTTCGGCCTCACGCGTACGCGCGGTTACGAGGCCGGCGAGTACCTCCTTCAGATCCGTACGCCCGACGGGACGGACATCGGCGGCAAGATGGCCCTCACGCTGAAGGGTCAGAACGACGTCGTCGATCGCCGCAGCATCACGTTCGACGCGAAGAAGCCCGGTATCAAGAAGGTCGACGACGGTAGCGATCCGAACGCGCCGAAGACCGCGAAGAACGATCAGGCCGACACGCAGATGGCCTCGCAAGACGTTGCGCCGAGCGGCTCGGCCGCCCCTTTCATCCCGGCCGACGCGTACAACAAGACCCCCGAGGAAGAGATCAAACAGAAGCCCGGTGGCTGCGGTTGCACGGTGCCTGGCCTTCCCGTTTCGACGAACCCGCTCGCCATTGTCGGCGCCGTCGCCGCGCTCGCTTTCCTCGCTACGCGCCGCAAGCGCGCCTGAGCGCGCTCGATTGACGCCCGCCGCCGCGATCGCGGAAGCGAAGAAGGGCGCGCTTCGCCCCGTCTACGTCATTACCGGCGAGGAGCGTTACCTCCGCGATCAAGTGGTCGCGGAGCTTCGCGCTGCCGCGCTGGGCAACGGCCTCGCGGATTTCAACGAGGATAAGTTCACCGCCGGCGAGGTCGACGTGGACAAGGTGATCTCGGCTGCGCGCACGGTGCCGATGATGGCGCCGCGCCGTGTGGTGCTCCTTCGCAGCGTCGAGCGTTGGGACGCGGGCGGCGATGCGCGCGCGAGTGACAAAGGCGACAAGGGGCTCGCGCCGCTCGATCGCTTGGCCGAGTACGCGCAAGCGCCCATCGATTCGACCTGCATGGTGCTCACGGCGAGCAAGCTCGATGGCCGGCGCAAGCTCTCCTCGATCGCGAAGAAGCAGGGCTTCGTCGTGCAGTGCGACGTGCTCGATCGACGCGAGCTGCCCGGCTTCATCGTCGACCGCTGCGCGGAGCGAAAGACCGTCATCGATCGCGACACCGCTGATCTGCTCGCCGAGATCGCCGGCCCCGAGCTGGGTCACGTCGTCGACGCCATCGAGCGCCTCGCGCTTTACGTCGGCGACGGAAACCCGATCACCGAAGAGGCCATCTCGGTTTGTGTCGCGCGCGTGCGGACGGCCGACTCTTGGGCCGTCGTCGGCGCGGTTGCGCAGCGCGATCTCAAGGCGGCCCTCGTCGCGCTCGCCGATGCGTACGATCCTCGCGATCGCGGGCTCCCTTTACTCGGGGCGCTCGCGTGGTCGATCCGTCAGCTTGCGCGCTTCGATGCCGCACGCTTGGGCGGCGCCAGTGTCGACGAGGCCGCGAAGGCCGCGGGCGTGTTCCAGCCGTTTCGCGCGCGTGAGCTGGCGTCGCGCGCCAAGCTTCTGCGACCGAAGGAGATCGAGCGCTGGCTGATCGTGCTCGCCGAGACCGACGTCGCCCTCAAGAGCTCGCGTCGCCCTGCCGACGCCATCCTCGAGGACATGCTCACGAAGCTTTGTCGGGCGCGGGCTTAGCCGACGTTCGGGGCCCGTCCGCTTCGACGAGCGCGGCGAGGCTGATGACAGCGAGCAGCGCGCACACGGCGCTCACACCGAAGGCCCAGCTCGCGTTCGTCGAGTACAGCCAGCCGAACATGACGTTCGCCGGAAGCACGAAGATCCCCGTGACAGCGTGCAGCGCGCCGAAGGCTCGACCCTGCTCGTCGGGCCGCGCGAGCTCCGAAAGCAGCGCCTTCTCGCCGCCTTCCGCGAGGCCGTAGTACGCGCCATAAAAAATGAGCAGGCCCCACGTGAGCCCGATCGAGCGCGTAAGCGGAAACGCGGCGTACGCGATCGCGTACACGAGCCACGCGGCCCCCAGCGTGCGGCGGCGGCCGACACGATCGGACAGTCTTCCGCCCGGCATGTTGGTCGCCGCTTTGGCAGCGCTGAGCGAAAGCCAGACGAGCGGCAGCCAGACCTCGGAGAGGCCGAGATCCACCATACGAAGCAAGAGGAAGGAGTCCGCCGACGAGCCGAGCGTGAAGATGGCGACCACGGCGAGGTAGCGCCAGACCGCCTTCGACAGCGGCGCCTGTAGGGCGGGTCGCCGCGCCTCCGCAATCGGTTCGTGCGGAGCTTCGCGAAGACCGACGACGAGGGCGACCGAGCACAGCCCAGGGATGATTGTCGCCGCGAAGATCCAGCGCAGCGGCCAGTGGAGCCCGCGCGCGAGCGTGAACGCGACAAGCGGCC
>CAXSGV010000049.1:9428-17647 GCA_964236615.1 uncultured Polyangiaceae bacterium | reverse complement strand
CGGCCCGACCACCGAGCCGAGGTTGTCCATCATGCGGTGGTAACCGAACGCCACGCCGCGCTGCGCCGCGGGGACGGAGCTTGCGAGAAGCGCGTCGCGTGGCGCCGAGCGGATCCCCTTTCCGAAGCGGTCGAGCGTGCGTACGAAGACCACTTGAAATGGCGTATTTACGATCGAGAGAAAGGGCCGCGCCGACGTGGCGAGCGCGTAGCCCGCCAGCACGAACGGCTTCCTCCGCCGAAAGCGATCACTCCGGGCGCCCGTCCACCATTTCACGAAGGCGCTGATGCTCTCGGCGACGCCCTCCATCACGCCAAGGAATCGCGCGCCGCCTCCCAGCGTGACGAGGAAGGCCGGGAGGAGCGGGTAGATCATCTCGCTCGCGACATCGGTCAGGAACGAGACCCAGCCGAGCCGGCGAACCACGGGCGGAATCAATCGTTCAGTGCTCCACTGCAAGCGAAGAGGTGTTTTGACGACGCCGCCGGGACGACTTAGGTTGTGCCCGCGCTCCACGTCCCTACACGGCGACCGAGAGGCAGACAACAAGACAGGAGATCGCGTTGAGATGCACGTCCCCACTAGGGTGATCCGGCCTCATTTTACCTGGGCGGCCTCGAGCCCCCTCCCCACGAAGTACGGCGAATTTCTGACTCACGTCTTTCACGACGCCACGCACGACGGCGTCACGAAGGAGCACGTCGCCCTCGTTTACGGCGACGTCGCCGGCAGCCGCCGCGTACCCGTTCGGGTGCACTCCGAATGTATGACGAGCGAGGTCTTCGGCTCGCTGAAGTGCGACTGCAAAGAGCAGCTCGACAACGCGCTCGCGCTCATTGCGCGTCGCGGCGCCGGCGCGGTTCTCTACCTCCGCCAGGAGGGGCGCGGCATCGGGCTCGCGAACAAGATCCGCGCGTACGATCTCCAGTCGCGCGGACACGACACCGTCGATGCGAACCGCTTGCTCGGTCTCCCCGACGATGCGCGCACCTACGACGTCGCGGCCCTCATGCTCGAGTACCTCGGCATCGCGAGCATCGAGCTCCTCACGAACAACCCCGACAAGGTGAGCGGCCTTCGGGCGTGCGGCGTGGAGGTCGAGGCGCGGATCCCGCACGTGGTCGCGCCGAACCCGTTTTCGCGTGGTTACCTCGAGGCGAAGCGCCTTCGCATGGCCCACGTGCTGCCGGTCCTTCCCGCGTCGGTCGCCCCGTGGCGTGCCGTCAACGACGCCGAATAGCGCTGAATCGAGTGAAGCGAACGTGACCGACGCGTTGACGATCTGGACCTACGATTGGGTGCCCAGCGCGCCCTGCGTTCAAGAGAGCCTACGACGGCCAGATGATGCACTTCGCTGCGGCTGACAAATAAGCCCCTCACAGCGAGGCGCGTGAACCTGCTTCAACGGCTCGAGCGACGAGCTTCGTCCACCAAGAATCCCGGCTTGCCGAACGCGGTCTTCTTCCAACGCGGGTTTGCAGCGTCGAGGTGCGCGGAGACGAGCGCGCCAAGGACGTAGTGAAAGTCACCGCCGATCTTGTCGCGACCATCGACCTTCGTTGCGCTGCAGCCGGCGAAGGCGACGAACTTCTGGAAGCTGGGATCTGCGCTCAAGTCAGGGCGCGCCAGCGAGCGATCACACAAGAACCGCACCTCGACGTAGCGCGCCATTCCCTCGAGGAAGGTGAAGAAGCCGTCGGTCTGCTCGAAGCCAGCCTTGCCGGTCGCCTTCTCGAACGCCGCCCCGAAGCTCTTCATCCGCCGGTCGCGCGCGGCGACCCACTTCGCGAGGATCGCCTTCGAGCCTGCGCTGCTCTTGGCCTCGAGCCCTGACTGCAGGATGGCGACCTCGGCGTTGATCGCGTCGCGGTAGGCCGGCGTGTCGGCAAAGAACTTCGAGTGAACGTCGCGCTGGGACCACTCCTTCGGCCATTCCTTCGCGAACGCCGCTACGTCGGGCTGCCCGAACTGGAAGACGTGGAAGTACTCGTGAACGAAGACCGCAGTCCAGTCCTCCGCGCTGGTCTCCTTGAACGCTGGGTGATGGTCGTGGAGCGAATCGAGATCCTGGACCAGGAAGAAGGGCGTCAGCGTGGCTTCGCCCTTGTCGTTCGGGAGTGAAACGTTTCCGCCGGCGCGGCCGACGATCATCTTCACTTTCTCGAAGGGCACGGATGTTCCGGGCAGCGTCAACGTTTGGGCGGTGAACACGGTGTCGCCGACCGCAGGCTGGCTGGCCCGGAAGCCAGCGGCCCCGCCGAGGCCCGGACACTGGAAGACGTGTTCGTGTTCGGGGCCGAAGACGACGACGCACGGCCGGAAGGACGACATCGCCGGGAAGTCTGCTTCGAAGAGCGCAACCGACTTCATCGCTGCGTGGATGCGGCCAGCGAGCTCCGGCGGCGGCGCAGCGTCGGCCTCCTTCGAGGTCGGTTTGACAGCCTCGGCTATGGCGGAAGGCGTGACGTTTGGCTGCGGGACCACGGCCGGAGATGCCGGCGGCGCACCGCTGGATCCGCACGCGAACGCGCCGGTCGTGAGGAGAAGCCACGGGGCCAGCTTCGTTCGGAGACTCGTCATGATCTTCCTCGTCGCCATCGGTGCACGTGTCCGCGTCCGCCACTCGGCGAACGAGGTTCCTAGGAGGTGGACTTGAGACGCTGCTGCAACGCCAGCACGCCGGGAAGCTTCGAGCCGGTCGTCTTCGACCAACGTGCGATCGTGGCGCGCAGCTCGGCGAGGCTCGCACCGGCGTGGATCTGTTCGGCGAGCGCGGCGTTCCGGAGCTCCGCGTCGAGCCCGCTGAAGTAGAGCACCGAGAGGTAGCCGCTCCCGCTCCAGACCGCTTGAATCACGTCCCCTCGTTCCGAGTGCATGAGCGCCAGCATGTGCTCGCTCGCGTCGACGACGACGTTGAGCCACTGGCCGGGCCACGCCCGCCGCATCGCCTCGCCACGAGCTGCCGTGACGACCTCTGCTCCAGTTACTTCGACGCCCTTTTCGTAGACGTGGACAAGCGTCCGCACGCCGCGCGCCGCCGCCTTCGCGACCTCGTCGCGAATGTCGGCGAATGGCTCGGGGAAGACGTCCAGCGCGACCAGCTGCTTCGCGCGCCCGAGCATGGAGACTGCGCGCTCGATCACCTGCTCGCGCGTGTGGAGGCGGTAGATGCGCTCGTCGTCGTCGGTAGCGCGGAGCCGTTGGAGTGCCCGCTCCGCCCGGCTGCGAGCGCCCTGAAAGTCTCGGTCGATGCGGCCGAGTAGCTCCGCCGGCGGCACGGCACGGCACATCCGGCTCTCCCCATCGTCGACCAGCACGGCGCCTTTCCTCGTCAGCGAATCGACCGCCTTGTAGACGTTGGCCGCGGCTTTCCCGAGCACCTGCGCGACCCGATAGGCGGTCGCCGGCGAATCCTCGACGAGCGCCGCATAGACCTCGGCCTCGAGCGCCGTGAACCCGAGCTCGGTCAGCGTGTCGATGGCTTTCTTGCGTCCTTGGCTCACGGCGATCGGGGTATTAGCGTGTGCTAATAATAGTGCAAGGAGGAAGCTGAGAGGCCCGGCGCGCGGCGACGCTGTAGCCGCGCGGTGACCGAGAACCGAGAACCGAGAACCGCGAGCCGAGAACCGCGAACCGCGGATGCGCCGTCAGCCTTCGCCGCGGAGGCCGTGCTTCTTCAGAAGATCGCGGAGGCTTTGACGCTCGATGCCCGCCAGCGAGGCGGCGCGCGAGATGTTGGTGCCAGCGCGGGCGAGGAGTCGAGCGAGGTAGCCCTTCTCGAAGTCGTCGATCAGGGTGCGCTTCGCGTCCTTGAAGTTCTCGATCGCGCCGTCCTCCGACGGAGGCAGGCTCGGTTGCGACACCCGTTGGGGCTCGGACTGCGAGCTCGGCTGCGGCGGCAGCGCCGACATGCGCATGCCGCGTGGCGCGGTGCGGCTACGCTCGACCGCAAGGATTCGCTCGAACGCGAGATCGCCCGGCGCGATCGTGGCGCCGTCGGCGAGCATGGCCACGCGCTCGACGGTGGTCTTCAGCTCGCGCACGTTGCCGGGGAAGCTGCGCGTCGCGATCGACTCGAGCGCCTCGTTCGTGATCGCGCGCGCGGCCTCGACATCCCAAGGGATCTTCGCGAGGAAGTGCTGCACGAGCGGCTTGATGTCCTCGGGTCGCTCCATCAGCGTCGGCAAACGAACGCGCGCTTGCGCGAGGCGGTAATAGAGATCCTCGCGAAACGTGCCCTGGTTGACGAGCGTGCGGGTGTCGCGCCAGGTCGCGCTGACGATGCGGACATCGACGGGGCGCGGCTTCGACGCGCCGACAGCGACGACCTCGCGCCGCTCGAGCACGCGCAACAACTTCGGTTGGAGATCGGCTGGGAGCTCGCCGAGCTGGTCGAGGAAGACGGTGCCGCCATCCGCCGCTTCGAAGAGGCCGATGCGCCGATCGTTCGCGCCCGTGAACGCGCCCTTCTCGTGGCCGAAGAGAACACTCTCGGCGAGGTTCGGCGGGATCGCGGTGCAGTCGAGCACGACGAACGGACCCGACGCGCGACGGCCGAGCTCGTGGAGCGCCCGCGCGGCGACCTCTTTGCCGGTGCCGGTATCGCCCTCGATGAGGACCGTGAGGTCGGTGCGCGCAAGCCGCTCGAGCATCGCGTAGAGCTCGCGCATGATCGCCGACGAGCCCACGAGGCCGCCGAACGACGTCGCGCCGGAGCGCTCAGGGGCGTAGCGCTCGCCTTGCTCGATCTTCACCTTGGTCGAGCCGAGAACGAGCTCGGCTCCAAACGGCACGACCCCGGATTTCAAGACGACGTCACCGGCGCGGGTTCCGTTGCGGCTTCCGAGATCGACCACCATGACGCCACCGTCCTCGACGCGGAGCTCGGCGTGGAACTGCGAGACCGTCGGATCGGCGAGCGGCATTTCGCTCGACGCCGCCCGACCGAGGATGGCGCGCGTGCTCGACAGAACCGCGGTTTTTCCCGTGTCTGGACCCGCGGTCACGGTGACGCGTAGCGAGGTCGTCGTGACCGAGCTCGCGGGGGTCTCGAGTGTTCGCGTGCGTATGTCGTCGGTCACGAGACCCTCACGTGCACGATGGTACACTCCCTCTTCCGTGCCTTCGTCCTTTCGCGTCGTGCGGCAGCTTGCCTCAGGCGGGATCACGGAGGTCGTCCTCGCGGACCGCACACGGCATGACGGCTCGGTCGAGGCTGTCGTCGTCAAGCGCGTGCTGCCCGCGATGAAGAACGAGCGGAACTTCCTGGATCACTTCATCGAGGAGACCGCGCTCGCGCTCCGCTTCGATCACCCCAACATCGTGCGCGCCCTCGACGCGGGCAGCGTCGATGGCCTCCCCTACCTCGTGATGGAGCACCTCGACGGCGTCGATTTGCGGATCGTGCTTCGTCATCTCGAAGCGAATGGGCAGCGGCTCTCACCGGCGGTCGCGTGCGGCATCGGCGCCGGCATCGCGAGCGGGCTCGAGTACGCGCACGCGGTGGCGGACGACGATGGGCCACTTCACGTCGTGCACCGCGACATCTCACCGCACAACGTCTTCATCACGACCGACGGCGGCGTGAAGATCCTCGACTTCGACATCGCGAAAACGGGTGTCCACGGCGCGCCCTCGCGTCCGGCACGGTGGTCGCCCGTCATGGGCAAGGTCGCGTACATGGCGCCGGAAGCGCTCAGCGGTCTCGACATCGATTGCCGCAGTGATCTCTTCGCGCTCGGCGTGGTGCTCTGGGAGCTTCTCGTCGGAAAGCGACTGTGGAAGCGCGAGGACGAGGAAGCGACGCGACGTGCGATCCGCGAAGAGTCCGCGCTGCCGCCGTCGGTGGCCGCGCCTGGCGTTCCCCGCATCGTCGATCCGGCGGTCATGGGACTACTCTCGAAGTTCCCGTGCTCGCGCCCGTCTTGCGCCAGCGACATCGCGTCTGTGCTCGACGGGATCGCAGCAGCTTTGGGCGGGGGAACGAAGGCGAATTTGGCGCGGGCGATCGCGGCGGAGATCCTTCCGTTCACGGGCCCTCCCGCGTAACCTCCCCGCCGTGCGTACGCGGCCCTCGGCTCCTCTCGTCTTCGTCTTGTTCGCGGCCGGTCTCGGCGCAAGTCTCAGCCCTCGCAGCGCGGGTGCTCAGACGCTTCCCTCGGTCGACGTTCGCACCTGGACGCCCTCGACCGATCCGCGCGCCGGCATCGTGACCGAGCCCGCGACGACGCCCGGTCCGTGGGCGTGGAACGTGGGCGCGTGGTTCCACTACACGCACCAACCGGTGACGCTTCGCCGCTCGGGCTCCGACGACGTCGCGCTTCGTCCCATCGAGGCGCAGGTCGGCGCCAACGTGACGGCCGGGCTCGGCATCGGATCGCGCGCAGCCATCGGCGTCGACATCCCGTTCGTCCTCTACCAGGGCGGATCGAGCGGGCTTCCCAAGACGGTGAGCTCCGTCGACAGCACGCCGAGCACCGCGCTCGGCGACATCGCGCTGCGCGGCAAGGGCACGATCCTCGCGAACGAGCAGGGCGGCTTGGGGCTCGCCGTCCTCGGCGGGCTCACCCTGCCGACCGGCGAGCGCACGAGCTTCATCGGCGATGGCTCGACGCGCGCGACTGCGCGGTTGCTTGCAGAATACAGCTTGGTGCTCGCTAGCGTCCAAGGAAGCCTCGGCTACACGCTCCGAACCGATCACCACACATGGCCGGCTGCGCGCGCGGGCGGCGTCACCTTCGGCGACGAGATCCCCTGGACCTTCGGTCTCAACTTGAAGCCCGGCGTGTTCAAGTTGGACTCCGACAACCGCCAAATCTGGGAGCTCGGTCTCCACGGCACGTTGCCTGCCGGACCCGTCGGGCCCTTTGGCTCGGGCGATCCCGGCAGCGCACGCCTCTCGCCGATGCTGCTCGCGGCGTCCGATCGCATCGCGCTCGGGCATTACCGCGACACCTTCATTCTTGCGGGTGCCGAGCTCGGCCTCACGACGGCGGTTGGTACGCCCGCGTTCCGCGTCATCGCGGCGCTTGGCTGGGCACCGCGCGAGCACGATCAGGATCACGACAACGTCCCCGACGATCTCGATCAATGCCCGGAAATCCCCGAGGATCGTGACGGCTTCGAGGACTCGGACGGCTGCCCCGAGATCGACAACGACGACGACGGTGTCATCGACACCGAGGACAAGTGCCCGAAGGTCCAGGGCGTGGCGCCGAACGGTTGCCCCGCGACGGACAGCGACGGCGACAACGTCCCCGACGACGTCGACGCGTGCCCGAAGGCCGCCGGTCCATTGAGCGACGATCCGAAGGCGAGCGGCTGCCCCATCGGAGACCGCGACGGCGACGGCATCATCGACATGTCCGACAAGTGCCCGGACCAGGCCGAGGACAAGGACGGGTTCGAGGACGCGGACGGCTGCCCCGATCCCGACGACGATGGCGATGGCATCACCGACAAGCTCGACGCGTGTCCGCGTGTCGCCGGCGAGCCGTCGACCGAGCCCGCGCGCAACGGCTGCCTCAATCCCGACCGTGATGGCGACACGATCGACAACGCGACCGATCAGTGCCCCGACGTCCCCGAGGTCTTCAATGGACTGAAGGACGACGACGGCTGCCCTGACGAAGGCGGCAAGCCGCTCGTCGTGATCGATCCGAAAGATCCACGCCTCGTGATTAAGCTCGCCGCGCCGCTCAAGCTCGCGGGGCCCGCGGACGCACCGACGGTCGATCCGACGAGCCTACCCGCGCTGCGCGCGCTCGTGCTCGAGCTCAATCGCCACCGCGACTGGACGCTCGCCGTCGGCGCACGTGCCGCTGCGGGTAAGCCGGGACCGGACGCGGACAAGAACGCGCTCGGCCGTGCGATCGCTGTCGTGAGTGCGATCGTGCAGCTCGCGCACCGCGACGGCGCGGCCGAGACCGTCAGCTGGGACACGGTGAAGAAGCAGCCCGGGTCCGAAACGAGCGGCGTTGGCCTCGTGATCCTCAGCGCTGCGGTCCCCGTGGCCACGACCCCGGCGGCAAAGCCGGTCGCGCCCGGCCCGGTAGCAACGCCCGTCGTGAAGCCGGTCGCGCCTGCACCGACGACCACTGCGCCTCCGCCCACGCCGAAGCCCGCACCGACGACTGCGCCTGCGCCCACGCCGAAGCCCGCACCGACCGCTGCGCCTGCGCCCACTCCCAGCGGTTAGTCGCCTCCCCGACGACGTCGCT
>CAXSGV010000049.1:0-9418 GCA_964236615.1 uncultured Polyangiaceae bacterium | reverse complement strand
GCCGGCTTCGCCGTCGCGATCGCGGCGTCCGCTGTCGCGGTCGCGCAACCGACCCCCTTTCGCCGGCCCCCGCCCCCGCCAACGCTGTCGCCGCCGTCGTCGTCCTCGTCTTCGGTTTCGGTTTCGGCACCCGCCGTGGTTTCGACGCTCGAGCCTTCGAAAGATCTACGGGCGCACTTCGGCGTCGAGGTCGCGACGCGTCTCTTGCGATCGGGTGACGCCGACGAGCGCTTGCGCGGCATCCAGCGTGCAGCAACGACCGCGACGCCCGAGGCGGTGTCACTCCTGGTCCAGGCCGCCGAGCCCACGGGGCCCGCCCGCTCCGACACACGCGCGATGCTCGAGGTCGCGCGTGGCCTCGCCCCATTCGCCGATCAGGCGCCCGCACGGACCGCCCTGCTCGCGCTCGTCACCGCGTCACCACCTGCGACCAGCATCCGCTCGCTCGCGCGCGGCACGCTCGATCCGACGGCCGAGGAAGCAGATGTCGCTGCGCGCGCGTCCTTCGCGCGTTTCACCGCGGCGATGGCACTCGCGGCGTCGGGTGATCCGCGCTCCATCGAGGCGCTCATCGGTGTCGCGCGCACCGGCACCCTCGGTCAGCCGGCCGCGCTCGCGGCGCTCGCCGCTTACCCGCCGGCCAACGGCGCGGGCCTCACGAACACCACGCTCATGACACCAGCGACGATCCGTCTCGTTGCCGAGCTCGGCGACCTCCGCGGGCTCGAAGGTCTCCGTGCGGCCGCCAAGGTGAACGATCTGCCCACGCGGGCGAGCGCCCTCGTCGCCCTCGGCGCGATGGGCGACGGGCGAGCCGTCGAGATCGCGCGCGCGGCGCTGGCCGATCGCGATCCACGCGCACGCGCGGCCGCGGCCGAGGCGCTCGTTCTCCTCGACGCGCCCGAGCGCTTCGCGGCGGTCGAGGCGCTCATCGTCGACGACACCACCGCTGGCGCGGGTGTCGTGCTCGCGCGGCGCGTCTACAACGACAAGATCGTGCGCGCGGTCGCCGCACGCTCCGCCGTGACGAGCGACCCCGAGCTCCGCGCGAATGCGGTGCTTGCACTCGGTCGCGCGCCTTCGCTCGAGGCTCTTCGTGCGCTCTACACGCTTTTGAAGGACCCCACGCTCGGCGGCGACGCAGCCGACGCGATCGCGCGATCACCCGGCGCCGACGCGCTTGCCGCGATCGAAAAGATGGCGACGGATCCGGCGCTGCGGCGCCTTGCCGTGCGTGCCTACGTCGTGCACGCGCTCGTTCGCCGCGAGCGAAGCGACGCTCTCGATGCCGTGTGTGAGCAGATGGCCGCGGGCACCGATCCGCGCGAGCACCCGCTCGGCGTCTTCGCGCGCGTGGCCCTCGGCAAACGCGCCCTCGACGATGCGCTCGCCGACAAAGATCCGCGCGCGCGCCGCGCCGCCGCAATGGGAAGCATGGCCGACGCGACCGCGCGGTCGCGCGCCACGCTCCTTCGTCACCTTGGTGCCGAGCGCGATCCGGCGACGCGTCAGGTCCTCGCGTTCGGTCTCGCCAGCGGCGATCCTGACGGTGAGGTCACGACGCTCATGCTCACCGATCGCGCCGAGGCCGGCGAAGCCGATGCGCCTCTCGCCGCGCTCGCCCTCGCACGCCGCCTCGAAGCCGCCGACAATCGCGCGATGACCATGCTGCTCACGTCGCGCGATCGCTTGATTCGCGCACACGCTGCGCGCGGGCTCGCCGACAGCGCGGTGCCCGACACAGCGGGCCGCCTCGCCGCGGCCTACGCGTACGAGCCCGAGCCCCTCGTGCGTCGCGCCGTCATTGCTGCTCTGGCTGCGCGCCGGGGTAGCGACCTCAAGGCCCCGGTGCGGACGCGCACGCTCGAAATGGCAGCGCGTCTCGACCCTGATCGGCACGTGCGCTTCCTCGCGACGCGGGCCATCGCCGGCGTCGCTGCGCTCGCCCCCACCGAGCCAACCGAGGTGTCGTGGATTCGACTTGCCACCGTCGACGGGTCACCACCTCCATCGGACATGGTGGGCGCCCTCCTTCGCTCGGATGGCCTCGCCGTCCCCGTCGCATTCGATCTCGAGGGCTACGCGCTCGTACCCGGCGTCCCGCCCGGGGAAGGCCGGTTGGTGCTTGCGCCGCGCGTGCCTGCGTACCAGGGTTCCGATCGATGACGAGCGAGCGTTCCGACGCCGGGCCTGGGACCCTCGACCGACCCGACCGACCCGAGACAGGCGGCGAAACGCCGATCGCCTTCGAGCAGGCGCTCCGTCGTCTGGGGGAGATCGTGCAAACGCTCGAGCGCGGCGATCTTCCTCTCGAGCAATCGGTCCTCCTCTTCGAAGAGGGCGTGAAGCTTTCCGTCATCTCGCAGCAGAGACTCGACTCCGCGCAGAAGAAAGTCGAAGAGCTCCTCGGTGTCGACTCGAACGGCCGCGTACGCACGGCTCCCTTCTCGACCCGCGGCGACGACGGGCAAGGCCGCTCGGAATAAGCGCCACGTTCTCGCCCGTTCTCGGAGTGCCGTGCTACCAATTCGCCGCAAGGTGGCAGCGTGAGAAAGCTCGAATCATCGCTGACGGTCGACGTCCCCCGCAAAGAGCTCGACCGACCCTCGTGGGTTCGCGTCGGCGTGATCGCTGCGGTCGGGTTCGTCATTGGTGTCGCTTGGCCGAAGCTCGCCGGCGTTCGCCTTGGGCCAAGCGCACCCGGTGAATCGGCTTCCGCCGTCGCCGCCGCAGGGTCGAGCAGCGCGTCCGTCCGCGCGAGCGACGTGCTCCCCGGGACGACCGCGGCCGCGTCGATCGCCGCGCCGTCGAACGCAACCTCGACGGCGCCGTTTGCCTCGGCCCCCGTCGCGCCTCCGCTCACGGCTTCGACGCTCGCCGTGAAGGGCGGTCAGATCACCTCGTGCAAGACCGAGGAGGGCGAGTCACTCAAGGGCAAGGCGTGCGGAGCTCTCGGCTTCGACGCGATCGCGCTCCCGCGGTTGAAGCGCCTCGCGACCTGCCCGGCGGCAGCCGACGCCGACGGCAAGCTCTCGGTGATGGTGCATCTCGACTTCGCAAAGAGCCGCGTGACGTCCGGCGTCGGCAAGTCGTCGAGCGTGGGTGCGCCCGACGCGTTCGCGTCTTGTCTGAAGCCGGCGCTCGAAGGCGTCGCGCTCACGAACGTCGCGCACGAGCATCCTCGCTACACGGTCAACTACGCCCTCCACTTCGCGCGTGACAGCAAAGGGACCGCGGCAACGCCGGTCGCAGCCATGCCGTCCGCCGTCAAACCGGGCTCGACTCCCCAAGCGGCTGCGACGCCGGCGACTGCACAAGCCACGTCGACGGGAACCTCGGGCATCTCAGGCACGACGGCCACGCCAGCCGCGCCAGCCACGACGCCCGCCGGAAAACCGTCGGGCGATGGGAACGAGATCGTCTGGGAGGTCGCCATCGTGCGCGACGCTCCGAAGTCGGGCGCCGTCATCGCACGGCTTCCGCGCGGCACCAAAATCCAGGTCGGCGCCCCGCAGGACGGTTGGTACAAAGTGAAGTTCGACGCCGCCCCGAACGAGGGCTGGGTCTACCGCGGCTCGATCGGCAAGTAGCCCTTACCGCGAGCCACCCTTACCGGGAGACCGCTTACGGGCGGAGCGTGATGCCGAGCACCAGGATGCCGCCCTGGTGGCTCTGGCCTGCGACGAAGAACGGCTCGTTCGTCGCCGCGGTGACTTCGCTCTTGAGGAAGTCCTTGCCGTCCTTCTCGATGCGCGCGGCGACCTTGTAGCGCTTGTCGCCAGTGAGATCGATCAGGGTGACGTCGAGCGTGCGCCCGTTCTGCAAGGCGTAGGTCGCGGCTTTGCCCTTCTCGAGCGGGACGACCTTGCGATCGAGAAGCTTGTACGTGTTGTACGCGCTGAACGGCGGCTTCTTCAGCTGCGGCATGCTGCCGATGCGCGGATCGATCGAGCCCGGGCCCGCGACCTGCGTCGCGTGGAGAACCATGATGTCCGCGTTTGCGGTGAGCGGTATGCCGGCCTGCAGTTGTGCGGGCTCGGCGCTGGCTTCATCGCTTGCCATCGCGGCGAACCCAAACCCGAGAACGCCTCCGAGGGCGAGCACGTGCATGATCCGAGCAAAGCCTCGTTTGTTGCCGCTGAAGATCATGGGCCTCACTTGCCTTTCCCGTCGTCGCCGAGCCAGAGCACGACACTCGATACATTTTCGTCCGCGAGCCCGCCCGCTGCGACCGCAGGGACGTAGAACACCGACACTTGTCCTGCAGGTGATTCGACTTGGTTCAAATCGACGCCGGTGCCGTCGGGCGTGAGCGGCGGCGCCGCCGTCGGCACGGACTTGGGCAACACGATCGGTGCGACGGCCACCGGCGCGGGCGCGGCGTCGGGCGGGCGAACGAACATCGCCCAGCCAGCGGCCATCGCGATGGCGGCGGAAATGCTGCCGGCGACGATGGCGTTGCGGAGACGGATTGGCCGGGGCTGGAGCGGAACGACGGCACGACGAGCCTTCTCGGTTTCGATCGTTGCCATCACGTCGTCGGCGATGCGGTCGACGATCTTGGGGACGCGGCGCTCACCTTCGGTGATGCGAACGCAGTCGCCGAGCGTATGCATGCTGGCGACGACGCGCTCAGCCTCGACATCGGTGGCGATGAGCGACTCGATGCGCGCGAGGTCGTCGCCGTCGAGCTCGCCGTCGGCGTAAGCCATCAGCTCGAGCCTCGTGTCGGCGGAGCTGGCGCTCATGGAGCCTCACTCTCAGGACCAGAGTCGGAGTCCGGGTCAGCACCCGCGCCGGACACCGGACCGATTTGCTCTTCATAGCAATCGGCCAGCGCGCGCTGGAGCTTTTGACGTGCGTGAAAGAGGCGGCTCATGATCGTACCTTTTGAAACTCCCATGGCCTGCGCCATTTCTTCGTAGCTCAGACCTTCGATCTCTCGCATCACGATGACACCGCGGTGGTAGGGCGGGAGAGCTTCGAGCGCCTGCTGTAGGCGAATCGCGATCTCTCGGCGGCGCACCACGTCGACAGGGTCGGCCCCATCCACACGGCTGATAAACGGAAAGAGGGCTTCCTGATCTTCTTCGACTTCGAGCCTGCTCTCATCGAGGTCCGTGTTCTTGGATCCGGGCTTCCTGATGAGATCGATGCTGAGGTTGGTGATGATCCGGTACAGCCAAGTGAAGAAGCTCGACCCACCTTGGAAGGTGTTGAGCCCTTTGAAGACTCGTAGAAATGCGTCCTGAACGAGCTCGCGGGCGTCGTTCTCGTCACGGACGAGGGAGAGCGCGATCGCGAATGCTCGACGTTGATGGCGTTCGACGAGCTGTCGAAACGCTGCGGTGTCTCCTCCCTGCGCCTGCGTGATGAGCGCACGGTCCTCCTCTGCCTCTCGGGCCCTTACTTGCTTGGAGTTGGACGGCGCGATCCCACGCGTATTCACCGGAGGCATCGGCGGCGGAGCGGAGGGTGCCTTGCGCACCGAAGGCTCGGACTGCGAGCCCTCGACGGCGGGTGACGCTACGGGCAGCGCCGCGTCGGACGAGGTGTCGACGACCTTGCCGCCCACGCCACTACCTGCGGATTGGCCACGCGATGCGGCTTTGGCAGGGCGTTCGGGGCTCACAGGCTTTGAAATTACAGGGGGAACGCTTACCGCGTCCACCGTTCTCCCGAGCTAAGGCTTCAAGGCCCGTGGCGCTTTGCGGTGGGCTCCTCGGGCAGAAGGCCCAAGGTCACCTTGATATCGAACACCTTGCCAAGCCGCGCGACCCGAAGCTGCGCGGTCTTGCCGACGCCGGCGGTGCTCGCGAGCCACTGGAGATGCGTGCCGCGATCGACCGGCTGCCCATCGAACGTGAGGATGATGTCACACGCCTGCAGCCCCGCCTTGTCGGCCGGTCCGCCAGGCTGAACGAGCTCGATGACGGTCCCCTTGTCCTCGGCGATCTTGAGGGCGAGCTTGTCCTCGGGCGCAAGCTCCTTGATGTCGCGGATGCGGACGCCGAGCGCGCTGCGGGTGACGTGGCCGTCGTGCTCGAGCGCAGGCAAGAGCTGCTTCACCATGTTGATCGGGATCGCAAAGCCGATGCCCTGCGCGCCGCCGCCCCGGATTGCGGAGTTGATGCCAACGACCTCGCCTTTGAGGTTGAGCAGCGGACCGCCCGAGTTGCCCGGGTTGATGGAAGCGTCGGTCTGGAGAAAATTGTAGAAGCCGCTCGGATCGAGCGGGACGTCGTCACGCGAGCGACCCTTCGCGCTGACGATGCCGGCGCTGACGGTGTGCGAGAGCCCGAACGGATTACCGATCGCGACGACCCAGTCGCCGACCTCCATCACGTCGGAATCGCCGAGAGCGAGCGCTTGGAGCGTCTTCCCTTTGGTGTCGACCTTCACGACGGCGATGTCCGTGCGCGGGTCCTTCCCGATCACTTTACCGGGGTACTCCGTGTCGTCCGAGAGCTTCACGGTCATCGTGCCGGCCCCTTCGATCACGTGGTTGTTCGTGAGGATGGTGCCGTCCTTGTCGATGATGAAGCCGGTGCCGAGCCCCTTGGTCTCGCGGTGACGGCTGCGCCCACCGAAGATGGTCGAGGGCTCGGTCTCCTCACCGATGGTCGCAATGGTGACGACGCTCGGATCGGCCTGCTTGGCGATCGGCGCGAAGCTGAGAGGACCGCTCCGAACCGCGAGCTCGGCAGGTGCTGGAGCATCGTGCTCTTTCGGGACCGTCGGCGCGACACCGGTCACGGGGATCGCGCCTGACGGGAGCGAGCTCGATGAGCCGAGAGCGCCACCCCCACCAGCTCCGCCGGGGCTCTTGCCGCAACCGGCGCCGAGAGCCACGAGACCGACCGCGAGGAATACGACGTTCCCGACCTTCATCGCTTGGTTACCCCTTTGATTCGGCTTTCTTTTGGCCCGATTCGACAAAACGCATGCGCAAGTCGTAGAGCACCTGATGGAGCAAACGCTCCTCGTCACCCGTGAGGTTGCCCTTCGTCTTCTCTTCGAGGACGCCCAGCAAGTCGATGGTCTGACGCGCGAGCGGGATGTTCTGCTCGACCGTGTTGGTCTCCGGATGCGGAGCCTCCCCGAGGTGCATCAACGCCGAGTGACTGAGCGACAGAACGAACGTCGCGAAGTCGATGCTCGGAAGCGCCTCGTCGGTCACGACTCCTCGCGGCCGCCGATCGCGGGTTGCGGAAGGCTGACCGGCTCGACCTGCTCGGCGAGATCGCCCCGCTGGCCGCGCTGCTTTTCCACGTCTTTTTCCGTGAGGATCCCCTGCTTGAGGTTGCGCTCGCGGACGCGGATGTCCCAGTCCCAGGAGTTGATCTTGGTGTTGCTCATGTGGCGGTTCCTTGCTCCCTCGACTGGCTCTGTGTCGTAACCAGGGGGACGGGAGGTTTATGCCCGAGCAGTCCGAACGTCAATGTCCGTCAATTCTTAGGTCAATTCGGCTTTTTGCCCAGCTGAACGACGCCCTCGCCGCCGGGGCCGCCGCCGTGGGTATGGTCGTGGTCGCAGTCGGCGCCGTGCACGTGCTCGTGCGCGTCGTCGAGATCCTCGGCGGCCTGGTTAATCTCCTCTTCTGTGGCGTCGCGGACCTCTTGGACCTCGATGGCGTAGTGGAGGACGACTCCGGCCAGCGGGTGGTTCGCGTCGACGACGACCGCGTCGCCTTTGACTTCCATCACGTGCATCACGACCTCGTCACCGTCGGGTGACTCGGCCACGAACTCGTCGCCTGGCTTCACGTTCGGCGGATCGGGGAACTCGGTGCGGTCGATCTCGAGCACGAGCTCGGCGTCGTGATCGCCGAAGCCCTCCTCCGCCGAGACGACGATCTCTTTCTTGTCACCAGCTTTGAGACCGACGAGCGCGGCCTCGAGCCCGGGAACGAGCATGCCGTAACCGTGGACGTAGCGAATGGGCTCGCCCTCTTCATCGCTGCTCTGATCGAGCACCTCGCCCGCGGGGTTCTTGAGGACGTAGGCGAGAGTGACGAACGTGTTGGGTTGGATCGTCGCGGTGGACATCGCAGGGAGGGGTACAACGAAATCGAGGTTCCGTCATGGCCGATATGGCAGAGACCCGCGGGCGCCCTCGGCGGCAGCGGCGGCGAGCCCTGGGAGCGAACGATGACGCAAGCGCTCGGCCGCCTGCACGCGCTAACCTCGTCTCTGTGAGGAATCGGCGGGCGGCCGGCGGTAGCGCGCGTGCAACGAGCGCGCTGCTCCGTGAGCTCGCGCCGCAGGTCCATCCGCGCCGCGGCGAGCTCCTCGTGGCGGTAGCGCGCTTGCTCGAGGAAGGGCGTCTCTCGCAACGCGCCGCCTTGGGCGCGGTCGCGTCGGGGGAGCGTGCGCCGAAGCAGCTCCGCGCGCGCGAGGACTACAGCGACACGCAGTGGTCGAGCTACGACAAGGACAATCGCGTCAAGAAGGCGCAGAACCGCCAGGTCGCGACGCAACTATCGACGCACGCGCGGCTGCTGGCGAAGGACGACGCAGACGTCGTGCGCGCCGTCGCGTTTTCCTTCTGCGCGCGCGGGCTCGCCACATTCCATCTGCTTCGCTTCGCGTGCGGCCTTCCCGCGTGCTTCGGGCAACACTTCGGCGATGGCGGGTTGGCGCAGATCTGGGGTGAGGTCCTCGGCGCGAGAGTCTCGTCGCGCGCGGAGCTGGCGCGCTACCTCGTCGAGCTCATGAACGTCGAGACGCTCGAAGCGAGCGCGCTCGCGTCTGCGGTATGGGCAGGTACGCGCCGCGTCGCGCTCTTCCCCGCGCTGTCGCAGGACGCCATGGTCGACCGGCTCGACGCGATGCTCACCAGGACAGCACTCGACGCCGATCCGCGTAGGGGCGCGGTGCGCGTGCTCGTCGCGCTCGGCATGACGGGCGTGGATGCGCGCGCCTTGGCAGCGTTGGCGCCGCAAGCCGACGCGCGCGACGAAGGTCTGCCGGCCTTCGTCGAGCGGAGCGTTGCCGCGGACGGAACCGGAGACGCGGGCGCTCACGAGGGAGGCGAGCCCGATGACGAAGCTCACGTCGTTCGCGCCGCGCTGCCGGTGCACGGGGGACGCTTTGAGGATCCGTGGCTTCGTCGGGTCGCGCGCCTCACGCCGGAGGCCGCGGCGCGTGAGCTCCGCAAGCGTTGGAGCGACGTACCCCCATGGCTCGAAAAGGTGCGCAACCGCCTCACGGGGGGAGCGGTGCTCGGAATCGCCCGCGGCGCGGCGGGCACGTTCCTCGAGATTCGTTTGAAGGGCAGCGACGACCGCCGTTACATCGCGGGTCCTCCGCGAGCGATCGCGGTGCGCAAGAAGCTAGCGTCGTTCGGCCTCGACGACGCGGCGCTCCTAGAGCACGTCCTCGCGTTCGACGGCGTCCGCGACACCGATCCGGCGAGC
>CAXSGV010000048.1:0-21315 GCA_964236615.1 uncultured Polyangiaceae bacterium | reverse complement strand
CACGACCGACGATGGCGGCACCGACGCGAAGACCGACAGCCCCTCGAACAAGGACACCACCCCGCCAGGGCAGATCACCCTCGTGGCCACGCCCGAGAGCGTGACGTCGATCAAGCTGTCGTGGACGGCCGTCGGCGACGACGGAACCACCGGCACCGCTGCCGGCTACGAGATCCGCCGCTCGCTCACGCCCATCACGAGCCTCGCCGAGTTCAACGCGGCGACGCTGGTGGCGAGCCCGCCCGCCCCCGCAGCCTCGGGCACGCCGCAGGAAATCGCGGTGACGGGCCTGACGCCGAGCACGACCTACCACTTCTCGATACGCGCCCGCGATGAAGTGCCGAATCAAGGTCCCATATCCGCCGACGCGACCGCTGTCACGGTCGCGCGCGCCACGCTGCAGATCACCGAGGTTGCGGTCTCGAACGCAGCGGCCGAGGGCTACGACTTCGTCGAGCTGGTCGCGGTCACGCCGGGTCGTCTCGACGGTCTCGTCGTGCGCGAGGCGTCGGGCGGCCTCTACACCTTTGGTCCTCTCGCGGTCGTCGCGGGCGATCGAATCGTCGTTCACGCGAGCGGTGCCTGTGTGGCCGCCGACGCGGGTGCGAGCTGCCAGAACGAAGACCTCGCGGGCATGACGGCGACGAGCTCGAGCGAGCCCTTCGCGACCACCGCCTGGGACGTCTACTCCACGAGCACCGGCATCTCCGCCTCCGACAACGTCGTATCGGTCCGCGACGGAAACGCGATCGTCGACGCCGTCGCCTTCTCGGGCCGCGACGGGGACACGTCCGCTTCCAACATGACGGCGTTCGCGGCGCTGATGACCGCGAACCAGTGGACGTTCGCCGCGGTGCCCGTCGACGGCACCAACGACTGCGCGACCGAGAAAGACACGGCGTCGGTCGCGACCGCCGTCACCGCCTGCGGTGGACAACCCACGGCGGCGGCTGGCATCAGCCTCCAGCGGAGCGGCACCACCGACACCAACGGCAAGAAAGACTTCTACGCAGCGCCGCAAACGCGCGGCCTCGCCAACGGCGCCAACCCTGCACCCACCGTCGTGTCCGTGGCGAGCGCGTCGGCCACCACCGTGAGAATCGTTCTCAACGAGGACATCGCATCGGCGAGCGTCCTCACGACCGCGTTCACGATCCCCGGCCTCGCGGTCTCGGCCGCAACGCTCTCCGACGTCAACGAGCTGACGGTGACGACCGCGAGCCAAACGGCCGGCCAGGCGTACACGCTCAACATGGATCCCGGCGTCACCGATCTTCAGGGGACGGCCGGCGGCGCAGGCGCTCGCGGCTTCTGCGGGTTTTCCGCGACGCCGGTTGCCATGGTGATCAACGAGGTGGCGGCGAACGCTGCATCGTCGAAGGATCTGCTCGAGCTTCGAGTGACGAGCGGCGGCGCCGTCAACGGCATCACGGTGCGCTCGAACCCGAGCACGGTAAGCGGCGGGGGCTCGCTCCTCGGTACGCTTCCCAACGTCTGTGCGGCAGCTGGCGACCTCTTCGTCATCCACATGAACCCGGGCGCCGAGACCGGCGAGTCCGAGACCACGAGCAAGTCCCAGTCGCCCGCCGCCACGTTCACCGGCAACTACGACGGCGCGTGGGACGTGAAGGGCTCGAACAACAACATTCCCTTCGCGAGCTCGGAGGCTGTCGTCGCCGTGTACGGCATCGATCCGCCGGGCGCCGCGACGCCCCCCGTCCTCGACGCGGTCGCCTTCACGAGCGCGAACGCCGCAGCGTGCGCTGTCTCGGGCACGTGTACGACATCTGCCGGTTTCAAGACGGCGCTCGACCTGATCGAGAATGCGACGCAGTGGACGCCTGCGTGCGGTGGCGGCGCGCCTCCCGCTTCGGCGTGCAACGACACGACGGCTCCGACCGCCAACACTGTCTCTGCGAGCTACGCGGGCTCGGTCGGCATCACGACGACGGCGGCGCGCAAGAACGTCGACACGAACGCTGCAGGCGATTGGGCCGTCGGGCCCGCTTCACTTGGTCTTACAAACCCTTGAAATCGAGGCACCCTATGAACGCTGCACCCAAGTCAGGCGCTTCGTCTCTCGTCGCGGGGATCGTCGTGGCGCTCGGCCTCGCCGTCCTGCACGCCGGCTGCTCGAGCGATCCGCCGAACCCGGCCGATGCCTTCTGCGGATCGGCGAGCGACGCAGTGAAGAAATGCGCCGACGCCGCCGGCGGCTGCGGCACCGCCTTCGTCACCGACTGCAGCAAGATCGCGGCGATGCTCAACCCGTCCATTCTCGAGGCGGCGACGTCGTGCCTCTCGAGCGCCAGCTGCGACGGCTCGCCGCTGGCGAAGTGCCTGCCCGAAGCGGCCAAGGCAGCGACGGCGACCGATGCGCAAAAAGCCCTCGCCAAGAGCTACTGCAAGACGTGCACGCTCGGTGGCGCTGCGGCCACGTGCGAGGACACGTTCTACGGAAAAGACGGCGCCCCGTCCGCGCTCGGCTTCCTGCTTCTCCCGTTCGGCGACGCGGTCGTCGGTGACGTCGCCAAGACATGCGCCTCCACGCCGGGCTGCGGCGCGACGTTTCCAGCGTGCGCGGGTGGCGTGCTCACGAAGTCGCTCGTCGAATCCGTCCCGGCCGACACCGCGCAGTGCACGCTCGGCGCGCTCGCCGGTCGCGACGAAGGCGGCGGCGGTGCGACCGACGGCGGCGGCAGCGACGCTGCGAAGCCGGGGGCCTGCGACACCAGCAACTGCCCTGGCTGCTGCGACGCCACCGGCGCGTGCGTGAAAGGCGATGCGCAAGCGGCCTGCGGGCAGGGCGGAAAAGCCTGCAGCGCGTGCGACGCGACGACGGCATGCACCGACGGCGTGTGCATCGCGACGTCGTGCAAGGCAACCTGCGTCGGCTGCTGCGGCGCGAAGGGCTGCGAAGAAGGCAAGACGGTCGCGGCTTGCGGCTCGAGTGGTGCGACGTGCCAGGCGTGCGGCACCGGCCGCAGCTGCAACGGTGGCTGCAAGGTCGCTTCCGACTCGCTATGGGACGTGTTCGCCGTGAAGGGCGAGTTCGCCGTGAAGAAGGCGAACGGCAGCGCGTGGGATCCCTTCAACGGAGATCCCGATCCTGCGATCGAGATCACCGTTCAAAACAAGACCGGCAAGAGCAGCGCGCCAAACGGCACGTTCACGCCGACGTGGAACGAGACCGTCATCGTGGACGCAAAGGCATTCGAGATCCTGGGGCTCTTCAACCTCAAGGCCATCGACAACGATCCCGCCGGCGACGACATCATGGGCACCTGCACGGCGAAGCTCGACGACACCTACTTCGATCAGGCCGTCCACGTCGTGGATTGCCCGAAGCAGGGCGACAGCACCGCGTTCAAGATCTACTTCAAGCTAGTCAAGAAGCCGTGAAGCCGGTCAGTCCGCGCCCGGCGACGTGACGCCAACGCTCACGTCGCGCGGATGGGCGCATTCTCGTTGAGCATCGGAAAGCCCCGCTGGTGCCAGACGGGGTAGGCCGCAGGTGCGTCGCTGGCCGCATCGAGCTTTGCGACCTGGGCTGGCGTCAGGTTCCAGCCGATCGCACCAACGTTCTCGATCAGCTGCGCTTCGTTGCGCGCGCCGATGATGACGTTGGCGACGGTCGGACGCTGCAGCAGCCAGTTCAGCGCGATCTGCGGGATCGTCTTGTTCGTCTCGGCGGCAACGTCGTCGAGTGCCTCGACAATCTTGAACAGCCGTTCGTTCTCGAAGTGCGGACCCGTGCCGGCGATGTCATGCGCGCGCGTCCCAGGCTTTGCTGGCTGGTCGCGGCGGATCTTGCCCGTGAGCTTGCCCCACCCGAGCGGGCTCCAGATCAGCGCGCCGACGCCCTGGTCGACGCCGAGCGGCATCAGCTCCCACTCGTAATCGCGATTGAGCAGCGAGTAATAGACCTGGTGCGCAACGTGGCGCGGGAAGCCGTACCGTTCGGATGCTCCGAGTGACTTCATCAGGTGCCACCCGGAGAAGTTCGAGGCGCCGATGTACCGGATTTTGCCGTCGCGCACGAGCTGGTCGAGCGCAGCCAGCGTCTCCTCGACCGGCGTGTTGTAGTCCTGCCCGTGCAACTGGAAGAGATCGATGTGGTCGGTCCCGAGACGCTCGAGCGCCTTCTCGACGGCGTCGATCAGATGGAACCGCGACGAGCCGTAATCGTTCGGACCATCGCCGGTCGGAAACGTCGCCTTCGTCGAGATCAACAGCCGGTCGCGCTTGCCCTTGATGGCTTGGCCGAGGATCGTCTCGGCCAGTCCGCTCGAATAACCATCGGCGCTATCGAACAGAGTGACGCCATGATCGAGGCAAACGTCGATCAAGCGCGACGCGCCCACTCCGTCCGTCGAGCCCCACGCCTTGAAAAAGTCGCCGGTGCCGCCGAACGTGGCGGTACCGAAGCTGAGCGCGGGCACGCGTAGTCCCGATGCGCCGAGACGGCGGTATTCCATGATCAGCGGCCCTTGATCAGCGGTAGTACGACTTCACTTCGCTGCTCGTGAGGACGCGAAGCGAACGAACGTGCATCGAGAGGGTGATGGCGCCGAAGACGGTCGCACCGAGGACCGACGTCGAGTGGTCGTCGGCGAGGAAGGTCCAGCCCATCTTCGCGACGCCGAGCGTGCCGAGCACGCTGGTGATGGCGGAGACGACGATGCAGATGACCCGCGTGAGGCCGGACTTCTTGAGGAGGCGGCGGCCAATGAACCACGTCAGAAAAAAGCTGAAGAGCGTGGCCACGCCGACGAACAAGATCGAGAAGAACCCGATGCCGCTCTGCAGAAGCGAGTAGATGCCAGCGGCGACCGCGTAGCCGTACCAGCTGTTCGTCAGTGTTTCGATTTTCGCTTTGCCGTCCATGGTGGTCTCGCCTCCCGTTTCGTTCGCATCATCCTACGCGCGTCGTGACCGTAGGATCCCCGAGATCGACGGCGCCCGACGACTACCAAGCCTCGATGCGACATCGCGGCGCTGCGCGACGCGCCGCAAGCGACCGTCGGGGTTCACCACGATGGGCTCCGCCACGCGCTCGAGCAGCGGCAGATCGGTGAAGGAGTCGGAGTAGAAGCTCGCCTCCGCGATCTCGAAGCCAAGCGCCTTCGCAAGCCGCTCCGCGCGCTCGACTTTGCCGTGTCCGTAGCAGAGCGGATCGACCACGCGGCCAGTGAAGCGGCCTTGCGCGTCCACCTCGAGCTCCGACGCGACGACGTGATCGATGCCGAGACGTCGTGCGAGTGGGCGCGCGGCATAACGCGTCGCGCCGGTGACGATCGCAAGCACGTCGCCGCGAGCTTTGTGAAAGCGCACCGCCGCACGACCGAAGTCGGCGACGTGGGGCTCGACCCAGGTGCGGAACCAGTCATCGCAGCGCGCGGACATCACCGTCTCGGGCATGCCTGCGAGCTGACGCATCGCCTTTGCAGCGACCGCCGGCGCGTCGATCACGCCGAGCGTGTATTGCGTGACCCACATGAGCACGCGCGCCGAATCACGCCACGTCGCTTCGCCGATGGAGCGCTGGTAGCGCACATAGAGGCTCGCCGTTTCGCGACGGACCAGCGTGCGGTCCATGTCGAAGAGTGCCGCGCGAAGGGCCGCCATCAGTACACTCCGTAGGCGCGGCCGAGGATCTCCGAAAATATATTGCAGAGTGCATGAAACGCGATGCTCGCCCCCACGCCGCCGGTACGCGCGCGCAGCCAGCCGAACACGAGCGCGGGGAAGAACACAGCGAGGCGCGAGGGGTCGCGGATCGTCGCCACGTGGCCGAGCGCGAACACGACGCTCGCGATCAGGATGCCAGGACCCACCGCCGCGCCGAGGATGCGCACGCGGGTCGTGAAGGCGTCGTCGATGCGCGTCTGCAGGTAGCCGCGGTAGAAAGCCTCCTCGGGGAGCGCGATGATCACGAGTTGGCCGAATACTTCGTTGAGTGTGTCGAGCGGGCGATCGAGCGGCGAGATCAGATGAAACCCGAGGTGCGGGTGCCACCAGCTTCGCCACCCGAGCCAGAACGGAACGAACGTGACCGCCGCAAAGAGGCAGGCCCACGCGAGCGCTATTCCCGTGGCGCGCAGCACCGCGCTGTAGTCGAGCCGACCCGGCAGCACGAGCCCACCGAACGCGAGGCCGTGGTGCTCCACAGTGGCGTCGTCGCGTCGCCACACCGTGAACCAAGTGGCGCCCAGAAAGATGAAGCCAACCGCAGTCGCTACGTGGCGTTCGGGGAGAAACATCGACGCCGCGGTAACGGCGAGCGTCACGAGAAACGCAACGCCGAGAGCTTCGAGCAGCGGCCGTCGGCTCGGGCCAGCGGGCATGGAGCCGGTCCCGGTCAGCGGCCCGCCGCGCAGGCGATTCTCGCCACGTACGCCTCGGTGTGACCCGCTTCGAAGTCCTGCCACGCGAGGTACCATTCGCCCTTGCCCCGGCCGCTGGCGAGGAAGGGGCGCGGCTGGTCGCCGATGACCTTCGCGATGACACTCGACGCGCCAACCCCGTCGCGCGTGAGGGGCGCGAGCTTCACGCGGCCGCCCTCGAAGTAGGTGACGGCGACCCCCTCGCCGTTGACGCCGAGCGCCGGGTGACCTGCTTTGTCGCCGAGCTTCTTGCGCCAAAGCACGCGGCCTTCGACGGGCTCGATGAGCGCAGCGTAGGCGCCGCCCTTCTCGCCGTGCCACGCGAGAAAGCATCCTTCGGGACCGCACGCGACCGCTGGTGCGTCGGCGGGCAGCTTGTCCTCGTTGACGATCGCCACGTCGCCGAGCTCGCGATCGGGCGAGCCCTTGGGAAGCTGCGCGCCGGGTGTCGTGCGCTCGTCGAGCCCCTTCGAGAGCTCGGCGCCACCGAGCGGAAGGCGCATGCGCATGATCGTATGCGCCGGCTCGCGTTCGAGCTTGTACGCGATGAAGAGCGTGTTGCTGGCGATCGCGACCGAGGGGACGCGCGCGTTGACCATGTTGCGGGCGACCGAGACGTAGTCGGTCGTGCGGATCTCCGGGCCCGAGAGGCCGAGATCGGGGTTGAGCTTGCGGAAGAAGATGTCGTCGCCCTCGCGATCGCGATCGTCTTGCCACGCGACGTAGAAGCCGTCGGGCGCCTTGTCCATCGAGGGCCAGTAGTTGCCGGGCTTCGATCCGCCGACGAGGATCGCGGGGCCACCGATGCGGCCGTCGGCGTCGATCCAGCGCACGTGGACGCCGGCCGCGCGACCGCTTTTGTCCCAGTAGAGGAGGACGGCGCGATCGGCGACCGTGAGCAGCGACGGACGCATGACCTCGGTGGCCTCGGGCGTGAGATCACGTTGACGCGAGGTGAGGTGACCCGCGTCGTCGACGACGGCGGCGTACGCGTGATCGTGACCGGCCTGCTCGTGATCGTCGGTCCACGTGACGAGCGCGCCCTTGCCAATCATCGCGACGGCGGGCCGGCTCGCGGCACCGGGGATGCCGATACGCGGGTGACCGAAGGCGATCATCTTGCAGCTGCCCTTGGCCGTTTCGGCGATCTTCACCTGATCGAAGTGCGCCTTCGCGACGATGCCGCCGCCCACGTCCTGCGACTCCTTGAACTTGCGGAGCGCGCTCGCGATGTCGCCAGCGGTGAAGAGCTTCTGCCCATCGGCGATCAGCGTGGCCCACTTGGGCTCGTCGACGGGCGTCGGGTTCTCGACGGTGCCCGCGTCCTCGCGCAGGGCAACCGTCGCCGTCGACTGCACGACCGGCGTGAAGACCTGGGGTCGGAGCACGTTCGAGTAGACGATGAAAGCGATGACCGACGCGGCAACGAGCGCAATCGACGAGAGCACCCAACGCAGCGGCGATGGCGGAAGCTGCACGAGCTGCGACGTGCTGACCTGCGAATTCTGCGCGGTGGGCGGCAAATCGGCCGCGCTCACGTTGACGGAGCGCACCACCGAGCCATCGGGGTTGAGCGCGCTCGTTTGGCCCGACGCGCTGGCTGCGAGTGGCGTCCCGCCCGACGCGGGCGAGCGAAGCCGCGTCAGCTCGATCGCCGCGGTACTAGCGGGGCTCATCACGGTCGTCGGAGTCTGGATGACGAGGCGGTTGCCGTTCGCGCGCGCCTCGATGTCGCCGAGGTCGTGCGCGTTGACGAGCGAGACGGAAGGCGTACCGAACGCGCGCTGCAATGCGTCCGCGAGCTCCTTCGCGCTCTGGAAGCGGCGATCGGGATCGCGCTCGAGTGCTTTCTTGAACCACTCGTCGAACGCGTTGGGTAGATCGGGTCGAAGCTTCGACGGTGTGGGGATCGGGTTGGTGGCGATCGCGGCGAACGTCATCGCGACGCCCTGATCGGTGTTCCAAACGGGGCGCCCAATGAGGCACTCGAACGCCATGCAGCCGAGCGCCCAGAGATCGGCGCGGTGATCGACGGACCCCTGCCCCTTCACCTGCTCCGGGGACATGTACGCCGGTGTTCCGAAGACCGCGCCTTCACGCGTGAGGCGCGCGGTCTTCTCGTCGGCAGCGACCGGCGCGTAGAACTTGGCGAGCCCGAAGTCGAGGAGCTTGGCGATCTCCTCGCCCTCCTCGCTCTTCGTGATGAAGATGTTCTCCGGCTTGAGGTCGCGGTGGACGATGCCGACCGCGTGCGCCTTCATGAGCCCCTTCGCGCACTGCGCGATCACGCGCACCGTGGTGTCGGGATCGATGAGGCGGATGCGCGCCATGCGGTCGTAGAGCGACTCGCCCTCGAGCATCTCCATGCAGATGAAGGGTCGGCCATCCTCGAGACGGCCCGAGTCGTAGATGTCGACGATGTACGGGCTCTTCACGCTCGCCGCCGCGCGGGCCTCGCGAAAGAAGCGCTCGATGACGATCGACGACGCGCTCAGCTCCGCGGCGAGGACTTTGACCGCGACCTTCTTGCCGAGCGAAATGTGCTCGGCCTCGTAAACGGCCGCCATACCGCCGCGGCCGATTTCCCGAGTTACACGGTACTTGGCGACGAGGAGCGTGCCTGCGGGGATCTTCGACTCGTTCGCGACGGGACGCATCGGGGAGGCAGTCGGCGCAAGGATACGCTGAATCGCCTCGGACTTGGGAAGAACCGAGCCAAAGCGCACCTTCTGCCCTTTTGCTACCGTGGGCCGCGCCTCGATGAACCCCCGCCACCATCGTCTCGACCGCGTGCGCCCCGCCGTTTCGGGCGTGCTTCTTGTAGTGCTCATCGGGATGAGCGAACCCGCCCGCGCCGCCGACCCTGATCCTTGGATCGCGCGCGACAAAGCGCTTCATTTCTCGGTGTCCGCAGCGATTGCCGGCACGACCTACGCGGTCGCTGCGACGCAGTTCGAAGCGCGCTACCCGCCTCTTCTCGTGGGCGGCGGTGTCGCGCTCGCGGCCGGCATCGGCAAAGAGACGCTCGACCTCATGGGGTGGGGTCAGCCCTCGTGGAAAGATTTCGCGTGGGACGTAGCCGGCACCGTCGTCGGGCTCGGCGTCGCGTGGAGCCTCGATTTGTTGATCCGCGGCGTGAGCGCACGCCATCCGGCGTTCGGTGCCCCCGAAGGGAGCTCGCTGCAGCTTCGCGCGCGGCCGCTGGTCCTCACCTGGTGAGAATTTTGCTAAGCCGGCGGTATGCCGGTGCAGTCACGCGGAAAAGCCGTTCTCAAAGTCGTCGCTGAAAGCGCCAACCGTTGGATCGATGACGCGTGCTACCGGATGGGCGCGTCGCTCGCCTATTACGCGCTGTTCTCGCTCTTCCCCCTGACCCTTCTCGCCGTGGCGGTGTTCGGGTTCTTCTTGGGTGACGATCCTGGCACACGTGAGCGCATCCTCGCCACGATCGACCCGGGCTCGCCGGGCGCGCGCGCGATGCTCGACGAGACCCTGAAGTCGATGCAAGAGCACCGCTCCGCGCGCGGGCTTGGCGCGGTCATCGGCTTCCTCACGCTCCTCTTCGGCGCGAGCGGTGTCTTCGGTGAGCTCGATACGTCGTTCAACAAAATCTGGCGCGTGCCCGTGAAGACGATGCCGTTCTGGAAGTCGGTGGTCGTCGAGATCAAAGACAAGGCGCTTTCGTTCTTGCTCGTCGTGCTTGCGTGCGTGCTGCTGCTCGCGTCGCTCGCCACGAGCACGGTCGTGACCGCGCTCGGGAGCTCGACGGAGAGCGTCCTCGGGCGCGTCCCGCTCTTCGCGTGGGGGTGGAAGCTCGCTGAGGTCGGTATCGGCTTCGGCTTCCTCGCCGTCGTCTTCGCGGGGATGTTTCGCGTCCTCCCGCAGACGCACGTCGCGTGGCGCGACGTCTTCCCCGGCGCGGTCATCACGGCCGTTCTGTTCTCTGTGCTGAAGCTGCTGCTCGCTTGGTACCTCGGGCACGTCGGCAGCTTCGCCGCCTACGGCGCGGTCGGCGGCGTGCTTGCTCTCTTGACGTGGATCTACATCTCGTCGCTCGTTGTCTTCTTCGGCGCCGAGGTCACGCGCGTGTGGGCCGAGCAGCTCGGGAGCCTGCGCGGCACCGTGGCGGCGGCGGCACCCGAGGCCGTCAAGGCCAAGCTCGACGCCGAGGCGGAGCTACTTCTTGCCAAGAAACGCGGCGACCGCGTAGCCGACAGCGCCGAGGATCCACAGAGCAGCGCGCACGCGCATTCGGTCCCGTAGCGCCCAGTAAGGCGCGAGCGGCACGACGACGAAAGCGACGAGCGCGCGCCATCGAGGCGTGCGCATCGCGAGGCCAAAGATTGTCGCGACGTGGGCTGTGACCCACACAGCGAAGAAGACGACGATGGCGCCGAGGACGACGAGATCGCTCATGGCGCCTTCGGGGGTGGGGGCGGCGTCGTCGGCGTCGTCGTGTCTGCAGGCGATCCAACACCGGCTTCGCCTGCGGTGACAGCCGGATCGATGTTCGTCGATCCCGGCAAGCGCTCGCGCTGGCGAATGCCGCCATCGCCGACGTCGGACTCGTCGAGGTTTCTCCCCGTCGGCTCGACGTCGCCTTCGGGATCGACGACCGCGCCTGGTGTCGCGCCTCCGCGGGCGAGGGCCTTCGGCGACTTCACCTCTTCACCCTTCGCGTTGCGCCACGTGCCCGGGGCGAAGTACAGCGTCCCGTCACCGTTACGCACCGACGTCCACGGCGCGAACGAAGCCCCCGCCGGCACGGTGACCCACCGCCCACTCCTCCATGCCCACCGCCGACCGCGCCACGTCCACTCCCCGTCGAGCCACACCGCGCCATCCTGCGGCGGCTCGGGAACGAACTCCACCCGCGACGGAGGCGGCGGGTAAGGAACCTCGACGAGCGCGCTCGTGGGATGACCGACGTACGGAGGTCTCGGTAGACGCGCGTGACCGCAGTGGAGGACCGCCACAGTCGCGCACGCCAGCAGCCCGAACAGAAGCGGGCTTCGGCGGCGGGGACGCGTGCGCTGGCTCGTCATGGCCGGGCGACCAGCACACTGTGTGCCCGCAGCCTTGGTGTCGTGTGGCATTGCGTCACGCGTGGCTTTCTTGCACGCGGGTAGGAGCGAATACAACGGTCATTCCGGGTGGCCTCTCGATTGCTTCAGGCCCGGCAGCAAATCTCATGCGCTCTCGCTTCTCTTGGCTCGATTCGCGTCTGCTCGGCTTGCTTGCCGCGCTCGTCTTTCTCATCACGCTCAGTGGATGCAAGGGCATCCCACAGGGACGCTCCGCCATCGACGACGTCACCGTTCGCGGCAACGACAAGATCGACGCCGACGACGTCATCGACAAACTGGCGACGCAAAAGTCGAGCAAGTTCCTCTTCTTCTTTCGCGGCCTCGTCTTCGAGTACGAGCTCTTCGATCGCTTCATCTTGCAGCGTGACCTCGCCCGCGTGGAACGGTTCTACCGCGGTCGCGGGTACTACGATGCCCACGCGCGCGCGGGGCGCGTGCTCGAAACGGACTCGGACCACGATCACGTGCGCATCGAGATCGTCGTCGAGGAAGGTGCTCCCGTCGTCGTCAATGAGGTGAAGGTCGAAGGCATCGAAGGGCTGCCCGCCGTCGACTTCGACGCCGCGCGAGGTGGCGCTGCAGGCCTCAAGAAGGGCGAACCCTTCGACGAGGAAGCGTTCGACGGCGCGACTCTCGCCATTCGTCGCGCGCTGACCGATCGCGGCTACGCGTACGCGAAGGTGAAGAAGGCGGCGGCCGTCGATCTCGTGGCGCACACCGCCGACGTGGTCTTCACCGTCACGCCCGATCAGAAATCGAAGTTCGGTCCGGTGACGATCGAGGGGCTCGGCCCCTTGCCGGAGGCGCCCATCCGGCGCGCCATCGACATCAAAGAGGGCGACGACTACTCGACCGCTGCGCTCGACGACGCGGCCCAGGCGGTCCTCGATCTCGGTGTCGTGAGCTCGCTCGAGATCAAGCCCGACCTTCCCGATGTTCCGCCTGCGAACCACATCGTGGCGTTGCACGTGAAGATCGAGCCCGCGCGTCTCCATACGATCCGGCTCGGCGGGGGCTTTCAATTCGACGCCGCGCGCACCGACCTCCACCTTCTCGCGGGCTGGGAGAGTCACAATTTCTTCGGCGGCCTCCGCACGTTCCGCGTCGAGTTTCGCCCGGGTGTCGTCCTCTACCCGATGCGCGTCGACAACCTCGTCCCGCCGACGGCGATCCTCCCCGAAGAGCGGCTTCGCCTCGAGCTTCGCCAGCCAGGTTTTCTCGAGGCGCGAACGACGCTGTTCGTCCGACCCGAGTTCAACATCCGCGCGTTCCTACCGCCGAAGCTTCCGAAGTCGGAGTCCGTCATCGGCTTTCGCGAGATCAAGAACGCGATCGGCGTCGATCGCACGATCTGGAAGCTCTACGGCAGCCTCGCCTACAACTTCGTCGTCGAAAATCCGTTCGCGTACATCGGGCCGCCCGACAAGTACCTCAGGACGCTCGTCATCTCGAGCCCGCAGCTCCTGACGACGCTCGACTTCCGTGACGACAAGGTGCACCCGCACAAGGGCATCTTCCTCGGCAACGATCTCCAGGTCGCCGGTATCGGCGGCAACGTGAGCGATCTGAAGATCCAGCCCGAGATTCGCGGCTACGTCCCGATCGTGAAGCGCGTGACCTTCGCCATGCGCGGCACCGTGGGGTTTCTCTTTCCGCAGAACTACGGCGACGTCGTCCAGAAGCGGCTCAACCTCCCGATCACGGACGCCAACCGCGCCGAGCGAACGCGCGAGTTCGAGATCATGTACTTCCGCGGCCTGTTCTCTGGCGGCCCCAGCTCGAACCGCGGCTACGCCCTTCGCGGCATCGCGCCGCACGCGGTCGTTCCGTTCTTGAACCCGACGTCCGTGTCGCAGCTCGGCTGCAACGATCCGTCCGCTTCGACCTCGCCTGGGCAGGAGTCGGTGAAAGGCTGTGCCGTGCCGGTCGGCGGGCTCTCCCTCTGGGAGGCGTCGGCCGAGGTTCGCGTGACCGTCAGCGGACCCCTCGAGGCGGCGACCTTCTGTGACAGTAGTGACGTTTCGCCACGCCAACTGAGCATCCGCCCGGACCATCCACACGTCTCCTGTGGCCTCGGCGCACGGAACGACACGCCTGTGGGCCCGATTCGGCTCGACATTGGGTACCGGTTGCCCGGCCTCCAAGTGCCGAAACCGACGCTTTCGGGCACGAATGCCCCGTTCTCGACGTCGGCGACACAGGTCCTGCCCGGCACCCCACTCTACGATGAGCTGATCGAGGCCTCCCCGACCACCATCCTCGGCCTCCCTATTGCAGTGTCGTTCGGCATTGGAGAAGCCTTCTGATGTCGACTCTTAAGCGAAGCCGCGCGCGACGCGTCCTCGGGGTGCTCGGCGGCGTCGTCGGATGCACCATCACATTCTCGAGTGCCGCGCTCGCCGGTGCTCTCCTCCACATCGACACGCCGGTGGCGCGCCGGGTCGCGTCCGCCCAGGTCACGTCACTGCTTGCGTCGACCCTCGAGGGGCGCATCGCGATCGAGAACATCGGCCACATCGGTCTCGACGGCGTCGGCGGAATCAACGCGCGCGTTTACGATCCGGAGGGCACCGAGGTCCTTCGCGGACAAAACATTCGCGCCAAGATGTCGGTCGTCAGTGTCTTGAAGTCGGTGCTCGCGGGCAAGGGCGACATGGAGGTCGGGCTGTCCGAGCTCTCGATCGACGACGCCAACGTCAACCTCGACGCTGACGCGAAGGGCAACCTGAAGCTCGTCAACGCGTTCGACCCGAAGGACAAGACACCTAGCAAGCCGGGCAGCCGCGGCCTCAAATTGCAAATCGAGCGAACCACGCTGCAGCACGCCTGGATCCACGGACAGATGCAGGGCGCGCCGCCGATCGACGCAGATGCGAACGGCCTCCGCGGCAAAGTGCTGGTCGCTCCGACGCAAACGACGATCGACGTCGAGAAGCTCGCCGTCGCGACGCGCGGCATGCCGAGTGGCGCGAACCCGCGCGGCGACGTCGAGGGCCAGCTCGCTCTTCCTTCCAAGAGCGGCAAGGACATGGGCAGCGAGCTCCACTTCGTCGGCGACGTTGGGGGCATCCCCGCTGCCGCCGACGCCACGATGGATGGACCGAAAATCGACGCCGTCGTCGACGTGCGTACGACCGCGGCCGAAAAAGTTCGCGCGCTCGTGCACGAGGCCCCGCTTTACGAAGCGGTCTCGGCGCATGCCGAAGTCCACGGCGAGATTCCGAACCTCGGCGCCAAGGCGCACGTGCAGGTCGGCAAGGGCAACGTCGACGTCAACGGGAAGATCGCGCTCGCGCACGACGGACAGAAGGACACGCAGGTCGACGCCGACATCACGGCGAACGACATCGACGTCCACGCGTTCGCGCCAACCGCCCCCGCTTCGAGCCTCGGTGCCGTCAGCAAGGTGAAGCTCGTTGCGAAGGAGGACGGCACCATCGTCGGCGAGTTCTCTCTCGCGCTCGCGCCCGGGAAGATCGGCGTCAACATCGTGCCCGCCGCGACGCTCGCCGGCGACTTCGCGAACACGAAGGCTGGCCAGCGCGTTCGCGCGAAGGGGCACGTTGCCGAGTCGGGTGCGCCGACCGATCTCACGATCGACATGCACCCTGAAAACGAGACCATCGCGAACAGCCAGTCCATCGTCGACTTCGACGCCCACACGACCGTGCCCAACCTCGACGGCATCACGCGCGTGGGTCCGATCGCGAAGGGGCGCGGGAAGCTCCACGCGTCCGGGAAGATCAAGCTCGGCGATCAGGTGCTCGACGCGAAGCTCACGGCCGACCTCGACGACGTCCAGAAGGACACCACCGCTTCCCTCCGCCACGGCAACGTGCAAGCAAAGGCGACCGGTCCGCTCGCGAACCCGTTCATCGATGCCACATTCGAAGGCGAAGGCCTGTCGGCCGCGGGCCTACGGTTCGCGCACGTCGGCGTTCGCAGCCGGGGTGAGGCAACGTCGCCGGAGCTGCACGCGACGCTCGAGCCCGGCGACAACCAGACGCCGCATGTCCAAGTGCGCGCCGCGGTCGCTGCCGGCGGCGTCACGACGATCAAGGACATCCAGCTCGCGATCTCGAAAGACGATGTCGCCGTCGTCACCAAGGTCGCAGTCGTCCGCATCCAGGGCGGCAACGTGAGCGTCGAGCGCGGCGTCATCGAAGGTCTCGGCCAGCCGATGACCGTCGACGCGCGCATGTCGCCAGGAAAGCTCGCGATCAAGGCCGGGTCCAAAGATCTCGATCTCGCCAAGCTCGCCCACCTCGTCAACGCCGAGAACAAGGTGAAGAAAGGCCACCTCGCGCTCGACGTCGACATGGCCGTCGCAAAAAACGGCGCGGACGGCCACGTGCTGCTCGACCTATCGCAGGGCAGCTTCGAGGGGCTCAACGCCGAGGCGCACGGCCACATCGACGCGGCCATCCACGATCGAAAGGTGTTCGCCAACGTGCGCGCCGAGCTTGGCGACGCTGGCTACGTTTACCTCAACACTTCGACCATCGAGCTCGCGGGGGCACCACTCGACCAGGCCTCGTGGATGAACGCGTCGGGCAAAGCAGAGCTCGACGCGCACCTCGATCTCGCGAAGGCCGCGGCGCTGGTCCCCGAACAGCAGCTCCCCGTTGGTGAGGCGGGTGGACAGCTCGTCGTCGAGGGCACCATCGGTCGCGACCGGCCGAACGAAAACCCCGAGGTCAGCTTGAGCCTGCAGACGCGCGGTCTCGTCCTCGCTGGTAAGTCGGCGCCGACGTCGCACGTCGACGGCACCGAGGTCGTCGACGTTCCGCCGTGGCGAGTGACGGGAATCGACGTCGGCGTGGATGCCAGTGTCGACGCCGACACCGGTCAAGCGCAGCTCGCCGCGCGCCTGAACGACGCGCACGGGCAGCTCGTCGCGTTCGACTCGAAGGCAGACCTTCCGTACTCGGAGCTTCTGGCGCACCCAGAGACCGCGGCCAAGCGCATGCAGACCGTCGCCTTCAAGGCGAAGGTCATCGTGCCGAAGCGCAAGGTGGACTCGCTTCCGACGATGGCAGGCACCAAGGGGATGCGGGGCACGATCGACCTCGATTTCGCTGCAGAAGGGACGCTCCGTCAACCGAAGCTCGCGCTCACGGCCCACGCCGAAGGCATCAAGTCGGCACGCTCGCCGCTCACGACCCGCGTCGATACCGAGATCAACGCGACCTACGACGGAACGCTCGGCGACGTGAAGCTCAAGATCGCTACCCCGCGCGGCGGCGAGATCCTCGCCGGCGACGCGCAGATCCACGCGAAGGTCGACGATCTTCTCGACCACACCGGTGACAGCGCGCTTCCGTGGGACGCCTCGGCGAACGTGAAGCTCGCTTCCTTTCCGCTGCAAACCATTCAGCAGATTGGTGACGCCCAGGTGAAGGGCAACCTCTCGGGCACCGTCACCCTCGTCGATCTGCACAAGAACGCAAAGGCGCAGGCCGATCTGAAGGTCGTCGATCTCCAGGTGGCGGACGCGAAGTACAAAGGTGCGACGCTGAAGGCGGCCGTCGGTGACGGCGACTCCGGCAACGCCACGGTCGATCTTCGGATCGACCAGGTCGACGGGTTCGTCGCCGCGAAGGTCGTCGCTCCCATGAGCTGGGGCGCTCGGCTCGCGCCAGAGATGGACGACACGCGTCGTTTCGAGCTCGCGCTGCAGGCCAAGAAGTTCCGCATCGCGGCGGCGCAGCCTTTCCTCGAGGGTACGTTCGACGAGCTCGACGGAAAGCTCGACGCCGACGTGAAGGTCGCGGCGGGCGGCGCCGAGCCGCCGCGCTTTGGCGGTCAGATGAAGCTCACCGAAGGCCTTCTACAGTCCCCTGCGCTCGGCGAAGAGCTTCACGGTGTTCAGGCGACCGTCGACGTGCACGAGGACGGCACCATCACCGTGAACGACGTCGTGGCGCACGGCACGTCGGGACGCATCGAGGCCAAGGGTCAGGCCAAGATGAACGGCATCAAGTTCGACAACGCGTCGCTCGCGATCCGCGTGCCCCAGCGACAAGCGATGCCCATCGCCGTGCAGGGCGTCGAGGTCGGCGAGGGCTTCGGTGAAATCAACCTGAAGGCCAAGGCCGTGCCGAAGGGGATCGACCTCGCCGTCGACGTGCCGCGCTGGCACATGACGCTGCCGGATACGTCGAAGAACACGGTGCAGGAGCTGAACGAGAGCGAGGATATTCGCATCGGCGTGCACCGCCGTTCCGACAAGAAGCTCGTGCTGTTGCCCATCGATGCCGAGGACCTCAACCCCGAGCAACCGCGCCCGACCGACGCGATGCAGATGACGGTGAACGTCCACCTCGGCGACGACATCGAAATCAAGAAGGGCACCGGCCTCAAGGTAGGGCTCGACGGTAACGTTCAAGTGCAGGTCACCGACGCCGCGCACGTCAGCGGCGAGATTCGTTTGAAGAGCGGCATCCTCGAAGTGCAGGGCAAGCGCTTCGCGATCGAGAAGGGCACCGTGGCCTTCGTCGGCGACGATCCCGCGAACCCGCAGCTCGTCGTCACCGCAAGCTGGGGCGCGCCCGACGGCACGCTCATCTACGCCGACTTCGTCGGCCCGCTTAAGACCGGCAAGGTCATTCTGCGGTCCGAGCCTTCGCGTCCGAAGAACGAGATCCTCGCGCTCATCCTCTTCGGGACCGCCGACGGCATGAACAACAACAGCAGCAACAAAAGTGACCCGGCATCCCAGGCGGTCGGCACCGGCGGCGGCGTCGCGTCGCAGGGCCTCAACTCCGCGGTGCAAGATCTCACCGGCATGGACAAGGCGCAGTTCCGCGTCGACACCAGCACGAACAACCCGCGCCCCGAGCTCGAGTACCAGATCTCGAAATCGATCGCGGTGGGCGTCGCTTACGTCATGGGCATTCCGCCGCCCGATCAGCCCGACAACATCTTCGCGAAGACCGACTGGCGCTTCCGCCGCAACTGGTCGCTCCAGACCTTGCTCGGCACGCAGTACGGAACCACCGTCGTCGACGCCGTCTGGCAGAAACGTTACTGAGAAGCCCTACGGTGACTTTACGGTGACGTCATGATCTTGGTGCGCTCGAACCGGCTCGGGGTCGCGGCCCTCGTCACGTGGGTGGCCGCTTGCTCCGGCACAGTCGACGCGACGATCGCCGAGCCCGACGCTCCGGCCCCTGGCACGGATGGCGGCACACCGGCGTCCGACGGCAGCACGAGCCCTCCCCTCGACGACGGCGGCGCTCCGGTGACGGATGCCGGGACGCCGCTCGACGCCGTCGCGCCCGACGGCGGCCGTGACTTCACGAGCGATCGGAGCAAGTTCTTCGGCGCCGCGCGATGCGCCGGGTCCGGGCTCCAGCTCTGTGACAGCTTCGAGAGCGGCACGCTCGACACGGCGACGTGGACCGCCGTCGGCACCGCGCCCGTGATCGACGGCGTGCAGCACGCGCGCGGCACCAAGGCGCTGCACATCAAACGCGTCGGCGGCGGCGTCTCGTACCTCAAAGAATCCAAGACCTTCCCGGCGACGAAGAACACGTACTTCGGGCGCATGTTCGTGTGGTTCAAATCGCTCCCGACGGCGCCGGGCATGACCTACTCGCACTGGAGCATCGCCGCGGCCACGGGCACCGGCGTCCGCGGTGAGATTCGAATCAGCGGACAGATGCAAAATACACTCAACCACTTTGGTGTCGGCACCGACAACCGCGTCGATCCGGCGGGCACCGGCGACTGGACGAATTCGGACAAGGACCCCAACAAAGCGCCGCTCGCGGTTCCGTTGAACCAGTGGCTCTGCATCGAGTGGATGCACAAGGGCGACACCAACGAGACGCGCTTCTTCTGGGACGCGGTCGAGCATCCCTCGCTCTACACCTCGAGCACCGTGCACGGTGGGAACGCCAACCCGTACATCCTTCCTCAGTTCAAGGACGTCTGGGTCGGCTGGGCCGAGTACCAGACGAGCACCGAAACATTCGAGATGTGGGTCGACGAGATCGCGATCGATCACGCTCGAATCGGCTGCGCGCTCTGACCGCGAAATGAGCGAGCGCTACAACGCCGCCGTCGATCTCGTCGAACGTCACCTCCACGAGGGGCGCGGGGAGCGCACCGCCTTCATCGACGACTCGGGCGGCGTGACGTTCGGCACGCTGGCCGATCGCACCTCCCGCGTGGCGGCTCGCGTGCGGGCGCTCGGGGTGCAGCCCGAGCAGCGCGTGCTGCTTTGTTTGCAGGATACATGCGACTTTCCGGCCATCTTTTTCGGGGTGGTACGAGCGGGCGCGGTCCCCGTCCCGGTGAACACGCTGCTCACGGCGAGCGACTACGGCTTCTATTTGTCGGACAGCCGTGCCCGCGTCCTCTTCGTGAGCGATGGCCTCTACGCGAAGGTCGCGCCGGCTCTCGCGGCGCAAAAGGATCCACCTCGCGTCGTCGTGGTGCGCTCGTTACGCGCGGCCGACGCTGGTGAGGACGGGGGGCATCCGCGCCTCGACACGTTGCTCGATCTCGAGCCGCTCGCCGAAGCCTGGGGCAGCTCGCGCGACGACGTCGCCTTCTGGCTCTATTCGTCGGGCTCCACCGGTACGCCCAAGGGCGCCATCCACTTGCAATCGCACTTGGCTGCGACCGCACGCCTCTACGCCCGTGGCGTGCTCGGCATGCGCGAGGACGACGTCGTGTTTTCTGCCGCGAAGCTCTTCTTCGCTTACGGGCTCGGCAACGCAATGACGTTCCCGCTTCACGTCGGCGCGACCTCCGTTCTCATGGCCGAGCGCCCCACCCCCGCGTCGGTGATGCGTGTCCTCGGCGAGCACGCGCCTACGATCTTTGCCGGCGTCCCGACGCTCTTTGCGGCGATCCTCGCGTCCGAAGAGCTGACGACCAGCGAGGGCTCGTCGAAGCTGCGCGTGAGCATCTCCGCGGGTGAGGCGCTGCCCAAGCACGTCGGCGAACGCTGGCGCGCGCGCTTCGGCACCGACATCCTCGACGGCATCGGCTCGACCGAGATGCTCCACATCTTCCTCTCGAACCGCCACGGTGACGTGCGGTACGGCACGAGCGGCAAGGCGGTGCCGGGCTACGATCTCAAGCTGACCGGCGACGACGGCGAGCCCGTGCAGGACGGCGAAGAAGGCTCGCTCTGGGTGCGCGGACCGACCGCCTGCGTCGCGTACTGGAACCAACGCGAACGAAGCCTCGCGACCTTCCATGGCGCGTGGACGAAGACCGGCGATCGCTACGTGCGCGACGGCGACGGCTATTACACCTACTCCGGCCGCTCGGACGACATGCTCAAGGTCGGTGGCATCTGGGTGTCGCCGTTCGAGGTCGAGAGCGCGCTCGCAGAGCACGCCGCCGTGCTCGAGGCCGCGGTCGTCGGACACGCCGACGCCGACGAGCTCGTGAAGCCGCGTGCCTTCGTCGTCCTCAAGCCAGGTCGCGCGTCGTCGGACGCGCTCGCGCAGGAGCTCAAAGACTTCGTGAAGAGCAAACTTGCACTCTACAAGTACCCGCGCTGGATCGAGTTCCGGGCGGAGCTTCCCAAGACCGCGACCGGCAAGATCCAGCGCTTCAAGCTGCGCGCCTGACGATGGCGTCGTTTCTCGACGTCCTAGGCAAGAAGCTCGAGGCCGACCTCCTCGGGCCGCGGCCGCCGACGCTCGCGTTCTTGCACGAAGGCTTGGGAAGCCTGGCGCAGTGGCGCGATTTTCCGGCGCGCGTGGTCGAGCGAACGAGCCACGGTGCCCTCGTGTACAGCCGCTTCGGTTACGGCGCGTCGGATCCGGTGACGCTGCCACGGCCGCTCGGCGGCACGCATGTCTACCAGAAAGTCCGCG
>CAXSGV010000047.1:10901-21379 GCA_964236615.1 uncultured Polyangiaceae bacterium | reverse complement strand
GCGAGGACGCCGGTCGGACCGCCCATGGCCTCACCGTCGCGGTGCGCCACGACGCCCAGCTTTTTGCCGGCGAGATCGGCGGTGCCGACGTAACGCTCCTCCCCCTCCTTGCGTAGCGTGACCTCGCCCGTGAGCGGGGCGCCGGCCTGCGCGATCGTGAAGCCGTACGTGCCGGCGATGTTCACGCCCTCGCGCGCGTGAATTCGAGGCTCGGTCGACGCGGGCGTGCTCTTCGCGCCGCTCGCCGATGCCGAGGCCGACGCCGTGGCTCCCGGCCCGTCGCCCTTTTGCTTGAGCAGACCGCACCCCGCGATGACGGTCACCGTCATCGTGGTCAACCAGAACGAAGCAGCGCGCATCCGCGGAGGCTACAGGATCGGCGAATTCGAGATGAGCGGCGCTTCTTCGCATGGGAAGCGACCTCCGGGGACGCGTCAGTGCGGAAGGTTGCAAAATGCACACGTCTCTCGGGCCGTCGCCCCGGACGCGCCGCCGTCCACCTCACCCGCCGTGCCACCGTCGTCAGTCCGACGTAGTCCTCTTCTTCGTCCCTTGCGCTCCGGACATCTGAATAAGCCGACGCGATCCGCGTCCATGGTGCGCAATGAAATTGTCGCTCAAAGCTCTCCCGACCCGCACGTTCTTCTCGATCACCTCCATCCTCGGCCTCGTTGCGGCATGTTCGTCGACGACCGACCCCGCGGGGTCCGCGCCCGCCGTCGACGACGACGCCGGACAAGACCAAGCCGACGGCTCGAGCGACGACGGTTCGACGCCGCAGTCGGACGGAGCTACCGACAAGGACGGCGGCCGCACGCCGACCGACTCTGGCTCCGGCTACGACTCCGGGATCCGAGACGGGAGCGTGCGTGAAACCGCGCCCCCCTTCGACGCCGGGCCGCCCTGCAACAGCACCGGCTTCGGCTTCATCAGCACCGAGCGCCTCGTCAGCGGGCCAGCACCGGCGATGACCGGCGGGGCCTTGGTCGACGGCTTCTACAAGCTGAACGACAGCGCGACGTACGGCGGTGCCTCCGGCAGCGTCGGTTTCACCGAAGGTCAAGGGATCGAGATCAAGGGAAACAAGCTCGACATCGCGTACACCGTCTTGGGGATCCAGCGCCGTCTCAGCTACACCTACGTCTCCAACGGCAACCAATTGACGTTGACGCAGACGTGCCCGAAGACCGACGCCACGATCACCGAGGTGTGGCCTTACACCGCGAGCGCCTCGTCGTTCGTCGCCTACAAGCGCGCGCCGGGCGCGAGCTCGTCTTGGTACGATAGCTTCGCGCCCTAAGCGTGCCCCGGCTTCTGCGCAGTGTTGCAGCGTGTCGGATCGCCAAAGGCACTTCGGTGGATCCCGGAATGAGCGACGAAACCACTCACGATGACCGACGGCGCAGAGGTTCGCACTGCAATTGCCGCCGTCGGGGCATGGCGGACGCTTCGACGGAAAGGCGTGGCGCGACGTTCTCGTGATGAAGGAGTCGGCGCTCGGCTTTTATGCGTCGTCGACGACCGACGTCTGGGCAGGCGGTTCAAAGCTCTTTCGCTGGGACCGAAAACAAACGAAGGAAGTCGCCTATCGTCCTCTCGCGCCTTCCGCCGAGATCCACATCGAGGCTATCGGTGGGCACGGCGCGAACGACGTCTGGGTGGCGAGCGAGAACAGTGACGCGGGGAAGATGCACCTCTCGCACTGGAACGGGAAGACGTGGTCGCAGTATCCGGTCCCTGGCCCGCTTCTCGATAGTCCGCGCGACCTCGCCGTCGCCTCCGAGACGGAGGCGTGGCTCCTCACGAGAACCCGGCTCTCGCGATGGAACGGGATGACCTGGGCTGACGTACCCACTCCGGAGGGGCTGCGCGGCTACGTGCTGACACTCACCGCCGATGACGTGTGGATCTCGGGTGACGCGACGATCTACCGGCGCTCGCGCCGCTGATCGGCGTGTCAAAGCTTGCGTCCTTGGCTCGCGAAACGCACGTGCTCGGTCGGACCCTCGGATAGCCTCGTGTCATGGCTCCGCCACCGGTCGCCCCCTTGAAACGATGGCACCTCGTCTCCCTGTACATGTGGCTCGTCGTCGGTCTCACTTCGGGCTTCGGGCTCCGCGCGGTCGATGCGCTCGGATGGACTCCTCTCCTCGTCGGGTACGTCGCGCTCACCGTCGGTCTGACCGCAACGGCGGGTGCGTTCGGGTACGGCGCCCTCGCGCTGCTTTTGGTCTGTGCGACGAACGAAGTCGCGCTCGGCTCGGGCGATTTTGCGCACGCCGCGCTCCCCCTGGTTGCCACCCTCCTCGCGGCGGTCTCTGCGGCGCAGATCCCCGTGAAAGCGGATGGATTCGCCCCGATCGCGGGACGGCAGGCGTTCGTCGCGTCTGCGGGGCTTGCGGCGGCGATGTCGCTCGTGGCGCTCGCCTTCGGGGCGTTCATCGCGTCCGGCGTAAGCGCCGCCGTTTTCTTCGCGGCGGCGCTCGGCTTCGGCGTCTGCACAAACGGCACGTTCAAGATGCGGGCATGGGGCCCGCTCCTTGGCATCGCCTCGTCCCTGGCGCTCGCAGTCCGCTTCGGAGCGCACGGGTCGACCCTCGCCGCCCTCGTCGCGTCGCTGCCCGCGATCGCGTTCCTGGCGACGATCCTCTACGCGCGTCACGCCGCTCGAAAGACGACGGCAGGCCGTCCAACGGGCGTCGTGATCGCCGACGCAAGCGCGCGCGTGCAGGCCCCGCTCCCTGGAAGCACCGCCGACGAGACGGCCGACGTCCGCGCTCTCGCGGAAGCGGAAGGCCCCGAGAGCACGAGCGAGACAACCAAAGCCCGCGCCTAACGCGCGCCCGTTCGAACCTGGAACGCCCGCGATCGCGCTGCCAAGGTACGTACGCGAAGGAGCTCGAGGGATACGACTGCGTGCTTGCCGGGGGTTCGCGCCGTCGATGCGAGGTTGCGAGGAGACACGGCTGGTCGCCTTCAGCTGCAAAGGGAGAGATACCCGCGGTGGGCCCTCATGCGCGACGGTGAACGGCACGATCGTAATCTTGATTAGGCGCTAGTTCGTGCCCGTGCCGGTCTCCGATGCGATGGAATACCTCGCGGGTGGGTTAGACTATGGGCATGCCGTGTTTCGGCGACAACGCTGACTGTCTGGACTTGGAATCAGCAGAGAGGCTGCGGCCACCCCAGCAAGGTCCGCATTGGCCTCGGACGCCCCTCGCGGCGTACCGTCTATTCCGAGGTCAATTCGTGGTCACATTGGCAATACGTACCAAGCGTCGGCGACAACCTCGCGGCCGGCCCTCGCTCAAGGGAAACGACACCGATGATTCCGATCTTGTGGAGGTACACGACCGTACGCGTGCGCCCGTCGTTCCGGCTTCCATTCACGTGCGAAGCCTGCCACCTCGTTACGGCCGCGACCGTATGGGTAGAAGCATCGGGCTCGACCACCTCGGTCTTCATCCGACCTAGTGAACAGGTCGCCGCGTCGCGGGCACACGCAGCGGCGTGGACGGCCGCTCAGCGATGGTTCGCGCTCACGCCTTGCCCTCGTTGTGGTGGCCCGTGCTCGGCATTGGCAGTTTTTTATGCCGATTGGGACAAGCAAAATCGCGCGCGCAAGCAATTGCGATTTCGGCTGTCGGTCGCGATCCTGGCGCTCACGCTGGCGGTCGCTGGAGGATGCGCCGCCCATATGCGCGCCCAGCTCGGCGGCGCGCATGGCTTGGAAGAGGGATTGCGAGCCGCGCCTATTTGGCTGATCCTGGGGAGCATAGCTACCGTCGTTGTTTTCCTATCGATGAGTACGGTGCGCGCGCCATCGCGGTTGGCGTATGTTCCGCCGAATGTCGTGTTTGACCCGCCGCCCGGCAGCTGAGAGGCGCTTCTTGGCCAGCGCCGACGTGCTGCTCTCCGGCGGGACGGCGCCGTGACGAGATCCGCACCGAACGGCTCGTGCTGCGCCGCGCGACACCTACTACGTGCGCTGCGCCTCGAGCGCGCGCTCTACATGACGCGCGCGAGGGCGACTGCCCACGAAGCCCGCCCGCGTGCACTCTCAGCGGCCCGGCGAGCGACGTCGTGTACAGCGTGTCCGTCGTCGCGAGCAACAGCGCGCCCTCGGCCCCCATGACGGTCACCCCCAACCTGAAGCAACTGAAGCCCGGTGGGTCACCCAGCGGGTTGCGTGTGCTGGATGAAGTCGCGGGGTCGGCCCGTCGCGATCTTCGCGGGCGCGTGCTCACGCGTGAGAAGCTCTTGCATCCACCACCATAGTGGTCATTATGGTCCTATGCGGAAGTCGTCCCTCGTCAATGCCAAGGCGCATCTCTCCGCGCTCGTGGATCTCGCAGAGCACAAGGGCGCGCGGATTCTCATTCTGCGCCACGGCAAGCCGGCTGCCGCGATCGTGCCCGTCGACGTTGCAGAGGCGTCGTTCGCCCAGGGGTCGTCGGCGATGCGCGGACCGAACCTCATGACAGCCAAGCAAGCGAACGCGTTCCTCGACCGGCTTGCCCAGGCCGGTAATGCCTCGTTCGATCCCCTTCAAGATCTCTACGAAGGGCGCGGGCGCCTCGAGCGGGTCGGTCGGTGACACGCTACGTGCTCGATGCCTCGGTCGCCATCACCGCCAGGCGCCCAAACGAATCCGCCTACGTCGACGCGAAGGCACGCCTCGCGCGAGCCATGACCGGTGAGGACACCCTCGTCCTACCGGTGACGTTCGCCATCGAGGTCGCGGGCGCGATGGGGCGCGCCGGCGTACCCAAGCGGGACATCCTTCGGTTCGTTCGCGCGCTGACGGACGTACCTCACGAGGTGGTGACCCTCGGTCCAAGACGCGCTCGTCTCGTAGAGGACGTGGCCATCACCACCCGACTTCGCGGAGCCGACGCGATCTACGTGTGGCTCGCGGCACGAGAGCGCGTCCCGCTGTGCACGCTCGACCAGGAGATGGCAACGCGCGCCGGGACGCTTTGCGAAGTCATTGGGGCGTGATCGTAGGGCGAATCCGGGCCCCCTCTCGGGCTGCTTCGGAGCCAGGCCCGCGAATGCGACGACGGTCTCATTCTCGCTTGCCACGGGTACGTCGGCGCGATGTCGGCGGTGCCGAGCTTGGGCACTGCGTCGGGCTTGTCGCTGACCCATTCGCCGATCTGCAGTCCCACACGCCGAGCGTCTTCGCAGCGCGCGTGCGGCGCCGCTTGTCGTAGGTGAGGCCGCTGACGTAGTCGCACGCGACATCGACGTCGGCGGTCCGTCCCACGCAGATGAATGGCAGCGACGCTCCACCAGGCGGCGGAGGACAACCTCGCGAGCTCTGCGTGCGGTGGCCGAGAGACTGCGGAGTCGGTCACCATCGACCTCGTTCCACGGCTCCTCCAGCCATCACGCTGTCTTCAGCGGCCTCCCTTTTCGACGCGTGCGGGGGCGCACGAGGTGCGTCGAAAAGTGCTCGTGGAAAGCGCGCCGCAGCGCGATCAGGATCGGCTCGTACAGCACGGTGCCCACGATCGATACCTCGAGCGCACCTTCCTTGTTCCCCAGCAGCAGCGTCGTCGCCTGGGGGCGCCCGATCTCCTGCTGGGCGAGCGCGCGCATGGAGTCGACGTAGGGCGTCAGCTCGTCCATCTCCACGGCGAAGCCGAGGCGCCGAAGCGCTGCGAGTGAGCGCGCGATCGTCTCGCGCGACCCGGCGTCCTTGCGCGTCTCGATGCGCGCTTGGGTGAAGAGTGTCGTCACGTCGCGGCGGGCGCGTAACAGGTGCGCGTCGACGGGCGGCGTGTCGCGAGCCACGGCGAGCGCGTCGATCGCCGGCGCGATGGCGTCCACCGAGTCGGCATGCGGCGCGTCGACAGCCTGGAGGGCGCGGCGTATGACCTCGACGGAAAGGCCCGCGACGTCGCGGAGAGCGCGGATCACGGCCAACCGTCGAAGGTGCTCGCCATCGTAGTACGCCCGGCGCTGCCGCCCCGGTCGGCCGGGCGCGACGAGCCGCTCGCGCAGGTAGAATTTGATGCTCGCGATCGAGACGCCGCTCGCACGCGCCAGCTCCTGAATCGTGAGGTGCTCGACACTTGCTCGCGACCCCGCGGCTGAATGAGGAATCGACACGGCCACGGAACAAAACGATAGCGCCGCTATCAGATAGTGGAACTATCGTTAGGAGGCTCGATGGAAGTGCTGGGCATGCGAGGTCTGCGTCGGGCAACGCGCGGTGAAAAGTGGGTCGCGGCTGCCCTCCTTTTATGCGTCGCGCTGGGGGCGCTGGGCGGGGCGCTGGATGCATGGGACATCGCGCGCCGGCGGCGAGCACTGATGCGCGCAATCGAGGACGAGCGCGCGGTGCTCCCCGAGCGTCCGCGGGCCTTCGTGAGCGCAATGGACGACGTCGTGCTCGACGCGGCGCGGCTACCGTATCCGGGGGATTTCGTCGCGCCCGAGGTCGCCGAGCCTCGTGCGCTCGACGCGCTGCTCGGTGGGTCGGCGCTCTACCTCCGCGCGGTGCTGCCGGAGGTGGCGCGTCTCGATGCCATCGCCGGCGCCGTGCGGCGCTCGGAGAAGGACGCGTTCGTCCTGTGCTGGCGGCGCCCGCCCACCAGCGCAGCGGCGGTGGACGTGCACGCGGCCGCGACGCGGTACTGGATCGGCGGGGCGCTCCATGAGGACGCGACGCACGACGTACTCCCGCTCAGTGCCGTTCACGCCGGGCTCAGGCCCCTCTCGCACGCGTTCGCCGACGAGCTCGCGCAGGCCGATGGGCGCTTGTGGCTCTCGCGGCTCGAGAGCGAGTACACGCTGCGAAGCTCGAACATGCTCGCGCTCGCGCGAACCGCCGCAAACGCAGACGTGCTCGTCACCGTCCTCGACGAGTTGCCCGACGGCTTTGCCGAGCCGGACGTGGGGCGAAGCCTGACGGCGACGCGGCGGCCAGCGCTCTTGCCGATCATCCAGGACACGCCGCACATGGTCCGCATCGCCGTGTGGAACGCGGCAGTGGGACGCACGGTCCTGCGCGTGAGAACGAAGGTCGACGTCACCAAGCTCGGGTCCCGTGACGCGGTCATGACCGCGCCGCACATTCAGGGCTGCCAGGCGGCGATGGCGCTCCGCGGTAGCGTCATGCGATGACTTCGAACGGGTCAGCGCTCGACCTTCGAGCGTGACACCACGGCGAGCGCAATCCGCTGCTGCAGGTTCGCGGAGCTCGCGGCGAGCGGCCCGAGAAGGTTCGCCCTCGGGCATCTCGGGGCCCTCGGGCAGCTCGGTTCTGTCGTGCGAGCCGCCCGAGAGTTGTGGAGTGCTTTTGGTGCGCACTACGATGCGCGCCAAAGGAGTCTCTCGTGAGTCATCCCGTCCGACATCTCTCTCGCTACATCGACCGTGCTCCGACGGAGGTGGTCGCGTTCCTCGGCGATCCAATGAATCTTCCGCAGTGGGCGTCCGGTCTGAGCTCGGGCATCCGCAAAGAGGGCGGCGTGTGGGCGTCCGACTCGCCGATGGGCAAGGTCGAGATCCGCTTCGCGCCCGCGAACGACCTCGGCGTGCTCGACCACGACGTGAAGCTGCCGAGCGGCGAGTCCGTCCACAACCCGATGCGCGTGATCCCCAACGGCCGCGGAAGCGAGGTGCTCTTTTCTGTTCTTCAGCGTGACGGCGTGAGCGACGGCGACTTCGAGAAGGATTGCAGCATGGTCATCGTCGATCTCGAGAAGGCCAAGTCGCTTCTCGAAGCGTCACGTCGCGTTGGCTGATTCGAGAGGCCACCGTCACTTCTTCGGATGGCTCAGTCTCTGCCTGGCCTTCGAGCTCAAGAAGGCGGTGCAGTTCGGGCTCGTCTTCGGCGTCGTTCTCTTCGTCGCGAAGGCCGCGCAGATCTACATCGGGCGCAGTGGTCTGCTCGCGTCGAGCGCGCTTGCTGGGGTGGCGGACGTCGATGCGATCACGTTGTCGCTGACGGAGCTCCACCGGCGCAGCGACGCATCTCCGCGGCGAGCGCGACGACGGGCATCGCGCTCGCGGCCATCGCAAACACGATCGTCAAGGCCGCGATTGCCGGCGCGGTCGGCGGCTGGAAGCTCGGCGCGCACGTCGCTGCGTTCTTTTCGATCACGCTCGGCGCGGGCGGCCTCGCGCTTGCGGCCGTGTCCCTCCTTCACTGACCGAACCGCCTGCGCCCGCCCGCAGACCGTGCGCCCGCTCGTGCACGGGTGGCCCCAAATACGGCGCATCCGAGGGCAAAACCGCGCGGCACGTCGCTCGCAACAGAGCCATTCATGATTGCCGACTCGTCGTCCGCACTGCCTCGTTGGCCGCCCTCGCCAGCGGCGGTCGAAGTACCGTCGACGTGCGACCTCGTTTGCGAAGGCGCGCAGGTCATCGCGAAGGGGGCAGAAACTCCCGATTACAACCGCGCCGCGGTCAACGACGCGAACCGGAAGATTCGGTGCACGGCGGCGGCACCCAGCGCATTCACATCCCGTTCGCGCTGCGGCGTGTCGGGCCCGACGACACGATCTGAGCTTCATCGCGTCTTCACCGACGCACAACCAGGAGAAGCACCATGAAGACCATCGAGCTCCAGAAGATGACCGCGTCGCAGATTGCCGAAACGCTGAACGGGCTCGTCGAGATCTGTGTCGACGGCGAGAAGGGCTTTGCTGAGGCCGCGGCGGACGCGCCCGAGCTCAAGTCGTTCCTGCAGACGCGCTCGCAGGAGCGCGCCGCATTCGTCGCCGTTCTTCAGAGCGAGGTCATCGCGCTCGGACGCTTTGCCGAGAACCAGGGGACGGCGCGCGGCACGCTGCATCGCGTGTGGACGGCGGCGCGTGAGGGAATCGAGGGCCACCGTGATCGTCTCGTGCTCGACGAGTGCGACCTCGGCGAGCGAACTGCCAAGCGCGTCTACGAGAAGGCGCTGAACGAGATGGTCGATCGCGTCCCGCCCCTCACGCGCCAGGTCGTCCAGAATCAGTACCAGTGCATCGAGGCTTCGCTCGCCTCCATCGTGCAACGTCGCCCGCGTGCGAGCTGACCCTAGCGCGAGCAGGGCCGGTCGTGGGGAGCTCCGTGACCGAAGCGACGTGCGGTTCTAGAGGCAGCGAAGGAACTGCCGGCACGCGCAATCGGCGCGCGCGCGCGGTCCGCGGCGTGCGCTCCAGGCTTCGAAACGCGGCGGGGATGCGCCTCGACGCGAGCGGTACGCTCCATGCTCCAACGATCCTCATGACCCCCCTCATCACGACGGCAAAGCCCGCGACGCCCGACGCACCCGAGAAGCACTTCACCATTGTCGTGGGGCTCGACTTCACGAGCGCTGGAGGTCTCGCGTTCGACCAGGCTGCGCGCATCGCTCGCGCCATTCCGCGCGCACGCATCGAGCTGCTCCACGTGTTCGAGGGTGCTCACAGCGAAGGGGCCGGAGAGTCGGCGAGTGCGCTCGTCGCGCGGCTCGAGCTCTACGCAGGCGAGAAGGCGGCAGCGTTCGGTGGACTGAAGGGGGTCACGCTCGGCATCCATCTCCGCAGCGGCGCCGTGGCGCGCGAGATCGTGCAGCTTGCGACCGACGTCGCCGCCGACTTGATCGTGATCGGTTCGCACAAGGCACCGCACATGCGGAGCTGGATCGTGGGCTCGACTGCAGAGAAGATGACGGCCTCGGCTCCGTGCCCCCTGCTCGTTGCGGCACCCACGCCTCCACAGCCGATCAAGCTGGAGCCGGAGATCGAGCGCGCGTGTGCAGAGTGCATCACGACGCGCTTCGCGTCGCACGGCAAGGCGTGGTGGTGCGCGCCGCACGCGGAGCACGCGACGCGCGCTCATGCCTATTCGTACCGCCGCGAGAATTCCTTTTCGACGCACGACTCCGTCGTCACCTCGACGGGTGTCGACGCTTGAGAAGCTGCCGAAGAGAAAGGGCATGACCATGCGGTGGCAGTACAAGCGCGTGAACGTCACACACAGCGACGTCACGAGTGACACCTTCGAGGAGCAACTCAACCTGCTAGGAGGCGAGCACTGGGAGCTCGTCGCGACCGTGCCGCACGAGCAGCACGGCTACTCGCACGACGTCGACCTCGTGTTCAAGCGCCCCGTCGGCCCTTGAGGTCGCGAGGCGAGCCTCGTCCGCGCGTCACGAGTGGGTGGCGGCTTCCGCGGCGCGGAACGGTTCGGGTGCACCTGCGTACGGGTCGATGCCACGCCGGCGCAGCGGCTCGATGACGCTTTTGATCATCGCGCGCCTTCCGAGCGCGAGATACGGGGTGGGGGACATCCATCCGAGGTCCTTGCCCGGGTGGCGGTCGCCGGCGTCGCGAAGCCGCGCGATCTCCCTGTGGTTGGCGGTGAACTCCTCGATGGCGAGCCGCGCGACCTCCGCGAGCCGGGGTCGATGCGGCGCGAGCGCGTCACCAGCCCAGTCGAGGAACGTCCAGCCGAACATGCCGTGCGACGCTTCGTCGCGCAGGATGATCCCG
>CAXSGV010000047.1:0-10891 GCA_964236615.1 uncultured Polyangiaceae bacterium | reverse complement strand
ATTACTGCCTTGACGAGAGGGTGCCCCGTCGCGCGCCACGTGCCGCGGATGACCGGCACCGAGAAAGCCTCGCCCACGCAGAACGCGGCGACGATCATCTCCGCTGCCTGGAGCAGCGGCGGATCGTCACGGTCGGGCGCAGGGGCGAGGCGCCGCGGATCGTATTTTATCGGCCATCCGCCTCCGAGCTCCTCCGCGATGCGCGCGCACATCTCGACGTGGACAATCTCGTCGAGCGGAAACCGCGTCGCGACGGCAACGAGATCGAGCGGCGCTCGGCACGCGAGGAGCGCGCGCACGGTCTCGGCGCACGCCGCGCCGGTACGCTGCTCCTGAAACGCATTGACCGTCCAGTGCGCCCGCGCGGTCGCGAGATCTTCCGGCGTGTAGCTTCGAGGGTCGAGCGTCCCCCACGGGAGCGCGTCGACATCGGGCCGCATGCCCCGGTACCTCCGCTCCGTGGATCCGCCGAGCATCTCGAGCTCGAACGTCTCGAGCCCAGCGCCTGCCGTCGCGCTTGCCGGACGCACGCTCATCGCTTCGGCGGCGAGATCTTCGAAGAGTCTGAAGCGTCCGTTGCCGAAAGCGTCGCGGCCTCGACCGCTGATCCGGCGTCGACAGCCGCGCTCTCGATCGGCTGCGCCTCATGGAATTCGCGGACGTGCGCGGGCTCCATCGGATTGCCGCACGCGAGGCCCTCGACGGCCGTGATCGCCACGACTCCGACACCTGCGGTCAAGAGTCTCCTTCTCGCTCGAAGCGGGCTTGCCATGCCCCGAGCGTACGCGCGCGAGCCGCGCGCGAGATAGTGGATACGACGCGTGGCGCGCTCACCCCGCGTCGACGTTCGAACGACCGTCACGAGCGTCGCAGCAGCCGGGTGGCGCGACGAGGGCTGGCAGCGTCGATCATCGCGGCGGCCGCGTCGCGCGCGGCCTTTGCTGCGCTGGCGTCGCCGTCAATCTGGGCGGAGACGAGCGCTCCGTCGTAGAGCAGCACGAGCTGCTGCGCGAGCCGCTCAGGCTTCTTCACGGCGGCGTCGCGTGCGAGGTCGACGAAGGTCGTCCGAAGCCAGGCGCGCGCATCGGCGGAGACCTGCTTCGCCGCGGCGTCCGGCGCCCCTTCGGCGCTCGCACGGATGAAGGGGCATCCGCGGAAGGTGGGGCTCGCACACGTGTCGCCGAGCCCATCGAAGATGGCGAGGATGCGCGCGCGCGGTGCCGTGTGTCGCGTGAGCCTGCTCTCCACGCGCTCTTGCTGAAGGGCCTTCTGCCGCGTGAGGTACGCCCGGATCAGCGCTTCTTTGCTGCCGAACGCGCTGTAGAGCGACGCCTTCGCCACGCCCGCTCTCTCGATTACGCGGTCGATCCCCACGGTGTGGATGCCCTCCTCGTAGAAGAGCTTGTTCGCGGCGTCGAGGAGGCGCTCGCGCGGGCCGTTCGATGACGGGTTCGACTTCATCCCCTTGACGTAGCAGACAGGTCTGTCTACATCAAGTGGACCACTAGACAGATCTGTCTGTTGGCCCAGCGTGGTTCACCCACGTCAAAAGGATTCCGATGACGACACTTTCCCCCGAGTCAGCCCTCACCACTGCAGGCCACACGACCCGGCCGCTCACGTCGGCGGCGGCGCTCGCCGTCCTTGCGTCGGTCACTGTGTCGTTCATTGCAGGCTCGATCGCTCCGACGCCGCTCTACGGCGTGTACCAAGCGATGTGGGGCTTCTCGCCGATCACGACGACGGTGATCTTCGGCGTGTACGCACTCGCGGTGCTCGGGTCGCTTCTCACGTTCGGCGCACTCTCCGACCACGTCGGAAGGCGCCCGGTGCTGCTCGTGACGCTCGCGGTCCAAGCGATCACGATGCTCCTGTTCGCGACCGCGGGAGGCGTCGGGGCGCTCCTCGTCGCGCGCGTTGTCCAGGGCCTCGCGACCGGCGCGGCACTCGGCGCGCTCGGCGCCGCGATGCTGGATCTCGACCGCGCCAAGGGCACGCTCGCAAACTCCGTCGCACCGATGATCGGCACCGCGCTCGGCGGCCTCTTCTCCGGGCTCCTCGTTCGCTATCTCCCTGCGCCTACGCACCTCGTCTACCTCGTGTTCCTCGGGATCTACGCGGTGCAGGCGGCACTCGTTCTGCGGATGGCAGAGACCTCTTCTCCGGCGCCAGGCGCGCTCTCCTCGCTTCGCCCGCGTCTCCACCTTCCGCCGTCCGCGCGCGGCGCCGTCCTCGTGGCGAGTCCGCTTCTCATCGCAGGCTGGGCGCTGATCGGATTTCACGCCTCTCTCGGTCCAGCCCTCCTCCGCACCTTGGTGGCGTCGACATCGCCTCTGACGGGCGCGCTCCCTATCGCGATTTTCGCGCTGGCCGGCGCACTCACCGTCCTCCTCCTTCGGGGTCGCTCCGAGCGCGAGCACACCGTCGTGGGAGCCGCGCTCCTCACAGCCGGCGTGGCGCTTCTGCTCCTCGCGCTTGGAGCGCGCTCGCCGTTGCTCTTCTTCTCAGGCACCGCCGTCGCCGGCGCGGGCTTCGGGGCGGGTTTTCAGGGGGCGATGCGGTCGATCGTTCCACGTGCCGCACCCCACGAGCGCGCCGGCCTCGTTGCCGTCGTGTTTCTGATCTCGTACCTGGCGATGGGGCTCCCGGCGGTGGTGGCCGGCGTCCGCGTGGTGCACGGCGGCGGGATCGCGAAGACGGGGCTCGAGTACACGGCGGCCGTGCTCGTGCTCTCCGTGCTCGCGCTGGTCGGCGGCCTCTTCGGTGGGTGGTCATGGCGGCAGGAGGCGCTCGGTCGACGGGCGTGACGACGGCTTCCTGCGCCGCTCGCCCGTTCTCGCCATTCACGCCCGAACAGCGAGCCGAGCGTTTGCGAAACCGTGCCGGCGGCAGCGTCGGACGACGGGGCACCACAGTCGAGCGGAATCAGGGAGCCCAGACCGCCGTCCGGGAGGCAAAGTCGGAATGCGTTTCAACGGAACGATGCCGCGGCAATGGGCTCGATTCCGCCGGTGTCTCCCGCATCGAGCATGAGGAGCGTGGGCCCGGCGAGTGTCGAGATAGAATTCCAAGCTCATGAGCTGGGACGCGTCCGTGTATCTCGCCAAGAGGCGCATCACGAAGAAGACGTTCGCCGAGACGTACGACGAGATGCAGAAGCGCTTCGGTGCCCCGGTTGACGACGACGCCGACGAGCGCCTCGACGATTCCTTCGGCTTCGCGCGTTTTCGACTGCGCGTGTGCAAGGACGCAGGTGCCGGGATGTACCTGTTCGTTTCGAGTGACGACGTCGGAGCCGGGCCGCGCGACGTGGAGGAGGCAGGGTCTTGCATGGCCGAGTGGGCGGAGTTGCTCGGCGGCGAGATCTCCGAAGAGGAGTGGAACGCGCGGAAAGCGGGTGCCGTGAACAAGGTCCTCACGACACGCAAGCTGGCCAAGTACGGGCCGGCCGACACCATCTGCTACGTCGCGTTCGACGCCGAGGGGAACGAGCGCGGCAAGAAGTCGCTGGCAAAGGAAATGGTCGGTCTCGTCGAGCCTCGGATTCTGCAGCCAGCGTGGCTGCGGGAGCACGAGGTCGTGCGCGTCGAATACGTCTCGTACGGGTCAGAGGGGACGGTGACGGACCAGATCTCGTACGACATCTCGCGCACCGGCAAGATGAAGTGCCTCCTGGATCGGGGATAGCTGGGAGAGACGGCGGTGGTCGAAGCTGTTGGCCGGGTTAGGAGCGCTGGTACGGCAACGAAGCCCAGAACACGTGGTCTCCGCTCGCTGGCAAGAGCGCCGTCATCGCGTGCGAGGAAACAACGTGATCGCACGCGTCGATCTCAGCGGCGACCACGCCGGTCACGACCGGCAACCTGCGGGCGCGCGGCCGCTGCCCGAGTCGGCTATGATCGAGAGCGCGCCGTCGTCGAGGACCTTCATGCGAGCGAAGGATGGGTTGCGACATTGCAACGCGTTCCGCCCACCGGGTTGCAATGCGGACTTACTTCGTCAACGTCGTCATTCGGCCGTCGTCGTCGTAAAGCGAGCTGCCATGTGCGTGGATCCCGTAAGTGAACTGCGTAGTCGGGTCATCCGGGTTGAACGTCCCCTCGTTGCCGGCCAGCACTTTGTCCGCCTTCTGGAGGTAACGGCCTTGCCATAGGCTCTTCTGACTCGGGATGTCGATCGCGAGCACGCCGCCCGCTTGGAAGTCGATGGAAATAGGGCACGCGGAGAGCTCGACGGGGTCGCTGCAGAAGAACTCGCCCGCGTACTTCTTCCCTGCGATATCGAATCCCGTTGCGCCGGGCTCCTTGGCCGGAATCTCGGTTGCGATGTCCGCACCGCCGGCGACCGCTCGTTTGAGCAGCTCTCGGTTTTCCGGGAGGGACAGGTCGGCGTAAATGGCAAATCGCGAAGCGTCCAGTCGATCGTTCGAAGCGCTTGCGATGCCGATGATTTTGCCCCCGACCAACAACGGCGATCCCGAATCGCCGTGGCCGATCGAAGGCAGTCCTTCGAGCACGTAGGCCTGCCCGGCGACGCGGCGCGCAATGGTAACGGATGCCTTGTTCTTCTGCCCGCGCCCCACGGGGCTAGTCGCCGATGTGTAGCCGAAGCCGATGATCGTCGCCGACGTCGAGGGGGCGCCGAGATCGAAGCCGAGGTGCATGACCGCCGGGGCGACGTCCTCGCCGAAGACGAGAATGGCGACGTCGCGCTGGTCCGATGCGACGACGTGTTTCACGACGTCGTCGCCCCAGATGCCGTGGTGAAAGGACTTGATGGATCGGAACGACGCTCCCGAGGGCGACGTGTACGTCGTGCCGCCCGTCGAGTCGGCGTCGTCGATGCAGTGGGCGGCGAGGATCATCGTGCGTTTGCCGATGAACGTTCCGGTGCAATTGCCATCGCCGAGCACCGCGACGACCGCGGGAAGGTCGGAGGTCGGCGTGCCGCCGATGACCTTCGATTCCGTTTCCTCGCCATCACTGGCGATCGGTCCGCTTCCGCTGCAGCCCGCAGCGAAAGCCAGACACAACGAGAGGGGACCGACAAACATCCTTCGCGACGACATTCTGGCGCCGGTAGCAGGATGTGTGCCCGTGTAGGGTGCGCCGGTTGCGGCGGGGTTTCAGCCTCTATGCAGCAAGCGAAGGGGGGCGCCCGCTCGAATTTGGATCCTGCGAGATCCACTGCCGTCGACCAGGCGCAGCGGCGCGCTCGGCGCACTCGTTGATTCGGCAGTATTTATGGCTGGCGACACCTGACGCGGCGCGGCCGTCGCGGCAACCAGCGAATGCACCTCGTTCGAGCTCGCGCTGCCGCTTCCTCCACGCGAGCCTGAATCTTGAATGGACCGGGGCATGGAACCCAAGAAGAAGCAGAGCAGCAACACGGGAACGAAGGGCGGCGCGGGCGCACACGGCGAGCCCGGCGAGGATCCCGCCGCCGACGAAAGCCCGAAGTGGGAAGGCGGCAAACCGAAGGGCGAGAACGAGAAACCGTTCGCGACCGAGGGCGATCAAGAGGGCTCGCCCTGAGCTCGACCCAACCCCCTCCACCTCGCCGACGTGACGTAAGCGCCACCGGCGTGGCACGCGTGCACCACCTGGTCGGCCGGAGCGCGACCGGCGACACAAGGCCAAGGTCGCGCGGAAGGTAACGCGCACAGTCGGGCGCCCGCGTGAACGTGTTCGTCGCGCATCGGAGGCGCGGTCGGAGGCTCCTTCCGTCGCCGAGCTCGCCACTTCCGACGTGGTAGAAGCCACGCGATGCCCCCTGTTTTTGCGACGACGGACCGCGCCATCCAGATGTTTCCGCGGCTCACGTCGAGCCAGATCGATCGCGTTGCGAGCATCGGCACGCGACGCGACGTCCACACGGGCGATGTGCTCATCGACATCGGGGATCAGAACACCCGCTTCTACGTCGTGGTGTCCGGCGCCATCGACGTCGTGCACGAGGTGGGCGATGCCGAGGAGCGGATCACGGTGCACGAGCCTGGCCAGTCACGGGTGAGGTCAACATGCTCTCGGCCCGGCGCAGCTTGGTGCGCGCCCGGGTGTCCGGCGACGGAGTCGTCATCGTCCTCGAGCGTGATGACTTGCGCACCCTCGTGCAGCGCGATCCCGAGATCAGCGAGATCCTCATGCGCGCGTTCATCCTTCGGCGCATCGCGCTCGCGGCGCAGAGCAACGACGATCTCGTTCTGATCGGATCACGGCACTCGGGAAGCACGCAGCACATCAGGGAGTTTCTGAGTCGCAACGGGCAACCGTTCACGTACCAGGACGTCGAGACCGACCCGGGCGTGCAGGCGCTGCTCGACCGCTTTCACATCGGCGTCGACGACGTGCCCGTCATCGTGTGCAAGGGCGGCCACGTGCTCAGAAACCCCTCCACCGAAGGGCTCGCGTCGACCCTCGGTTTGAGTCGCGAGCTCGATCCGAAGGACGTGCGCGAGCTCGTCATCGTCGGCGCCGGTCCCGCGGGTCTCGCTGCGGCCGTTTACGCCGCCTCCGAAGGGCTCGACGTGCTCGTGCTCGAGAGCACGGCGCCTGGCGGACAGGCCGGCACGAGCTCACGCATCGAAAACTACCTCGGGTTTCCGACCGGCATCTCGGGCCAAGCGCTCGCTGGGCGCGCGCTCACGCAGGCGGAGAAGTTCGGCGCCGAGGTCGCAATTGGCCGAACGGTCGTCGCGCTCGATTGTTCGAGTCGCCCGTACCGCCTCGTCTTGTCCGATGGGCAGGTCGTCCGCACGCGCACCGTCATCATCGCGTGCGGCGTGCGTTACCGCCGCCTCGATCTTCCGTCCCTTTCGCGCTTCGAAGGCGCGGGCGTCTATTACAGCGCGACCCACCTCGAAGGGCTTCCGTGCCGCGGCGAAGCGGTCGTCGTCGTCGGTGGCGGCAACTCGGCGGGGCAGGCCGCGGTCTTCCTCTCGGGCATCGCCACGCACGTTCACGTGCTCGTGCGCGGCACCGGTTTGGCGGACAGCATGTCGCGCTACTTGATTCGGCGCATCGAGAGCATTCCGAACGTGACCTTGCGGACGCGTTGCGAGATCGACGCGCTCGAGGGGGAAAATGGGCTCGAGCGTGTGCGCTGGCGCGACCTCGACAGCGGGGCGTTCGAGACGAAGGACATTCGAAACGTATTCCTGATGACAGGTGCCGACCCGAACACCGCGTGGCTCGAAGGCTGCCTTCGCCTCGACGAGAAGCGCTTCGTGAAGACCGGCGCCGATCTGCTCCCGGAGGACCTCGCCCGCGCAGGGTGGTCGATGCCGCGCCCGCCTCACATCATGGAGACCACGATCCCTGGCGTGTTCTGCACCGGCGACGCCCGCGCGGAGAGCGTCAAGCGCGTGGCCTCGGCGGTGGGCGAGGGCGCGATATGCGTCCATCTCGTGCACCGCGTGCTGCAAGAAATCTGATCGCGGGTGGCGACGGTCCGCCGTATTGAGCGATGAGATCGGCGTAGTCCTTGAGCGTTACCCCGTGCGCGCCATTCTCGTTCAACTGCGATTCGTGTGCCCAATAGAGGTAGGAAAAATGACAGGAGTCCGCGACGCGCGCCGCGGATTGCAGCATCGCGATTCCATAGCCCGTGCCACAGCACCCAGGATTCTCTCCCGCACCGCGCACGCCATACTGCGTACCGATCCACGCCATGTACCGCCCGACATCGAACGCATCGACGGCCGCCGAGGTCGGTGCAGCGACCGCATTTGCGGCCTTGCAATCCTGGCCCATCCCCTTCTCCGCGAGCGACGACGTGTATGCCGTCATCTTCGCGCGCGTCTTGTACTTCCCAAAGAGCTGGTACCAGGCGACTCCCTGACCGAGCAGCTTCTGGTTCACGCGCGCACTGTTGATCGCACTTTCGACGCCGCTGGGTTTCACGCCGAGACCGGGTTGCACGGGATGAAACGGCCCCGTGAAGCCCGCCGCTTCATAGGCCAACACTTGAAAGTCGACGGCGTCAGCGAGCGCTCCCAAATACCAATCGAGCCATGTGCGAATGTCAGCAACTGAGAGCGAATTGTCGCCCGGCTTCCAGGTCGGAAACGGACGGGCGGGAATCGTGGACGGGCGGTCTGCGCCTCCTGACGCGTTTGCGTCGTATGCCCAGTAGGTGCCGCCGCCCGGGTAGCTGATTTCGCCGGCGACACCCGCCGTCATGACGCGTACCGAGCTGAAATTCGCTGCGCCGAAATCGCTGGCGATGTGCGCGATCGCTTTGATCATCTCTGAGCGCACCGGTTGGCTGAACACCATGTTGTGGGGCTTGCCGCAAAACGTGGCGCCTGTCGACGAGCTCCACCGTGCGGACCCCCGCCGCGAAATTGGTGCTCGCATGTGCAGGGAGCGGAATGAGTGTGCCGTACACGCGCTTGGCAGCGGCGCCCCCCTCCGCTCCGGCATCCCCTCCGCCGTCGGTCGTCGAAAGGCAAGGCGGCAATCGACGCGTGCCTGCGCAATGCTCCATTGTACTGACATTAGATACAATGACGTACGGAAAGTGCCGATTCACGTCGCGCCGTTCGCTGCCAAATTGCGCCGCATGAAGATCTTCCCAGCTCTCGCCTCCGCCCTCGCCGCGACCCTGACGTTCGCGGTCGCGCTCACCGCCTGCAGCGACGGTAGCTCCCGCGAGCCCGACCCCGAGCCCACGAGCGACGAGCAAGGTGTCACCGTCGGCAAGCGCGCTCCTGCGCCCGCGTGCCACGATGCCGCGGTCGCCTGCGTGGCGACGAACGATGCGTGCGAGCCGCTGACGCAAGGCGGGCCGCGCCAGGCGTGCTGCGATCCCAAGGCGCGGTGCATGGAGTACACGGTCTATGACTGGAACCGCTGCCGGATCCCCGCGGCCATCGGCGAGTACTGCTACCGGGACGAGCAGTGCGCGAGCAACCATTGCGACTCGCAAACCGCAGGCTGCGCGCCCTGAGTCGCTTTCCGGTCTGTCAGGGCCAGGCGCGAATGGTTCCGTGCGTCGTTCGAGCGCGGAGCCATCCACCGCCGGCGCGCGGTCGCTTCCCCGGCGGCACCACGTCGGCCTTCGACGTTCTCCTCAACGGCCTCTGAGCCGGTCGCGGCGGCGAATCATCCAGGCGAGCCCGGCCACCGTGGCCGTCAACGGGAGCCACGAGTCGCCGGCCGTGGCGCTGCGGCCGCCAGCACCCGCATCGCAGCGGCTGCATCCGCCTCCGGAGCTCGCGGCCGAATCGCGCAGATCGAATGTCGTGTCCTGGTTCGGCAAAAGCCCACGGAGCGTCGTCTTGTGGACGAGCAGGTTGCTGTCGACGACACCGTCGGTGCGCGTGACATCCACGAACGACGACGCGTTCGCGTTCGAACGGACGAAGCCGGTCTTGTCGTCCACGGCCGTGGGTCCCGCGTAGCTACCCGCGCGAGCGTCGAGCCGTGCCTCCTGCGCGTAAAGGATGTGATCGAAGTCTTCGCGGGTGTGCACCGTGCCGTCGTGGATGTGCACGGTGGGGAAGAACAGCGCGTCGGGCGTTCGCGTGTCGACCTCGAGCGCGATCGGGTGCGGTGCGCCCGCGACCTCCTTGAGCTGAATCACCGCGAAGCCGTAATCCGCGTAGGCGGGAATGCGATCCCATACGCTCTTCGGAATCGAAAACCGCGGATCGACGCGTCCGAAGTCCGCGATCGACGGAACGAACGACGCGACGAAATCCCCCACGTCGTGAACGGCGAGCTGCCCGGCCGAGGCCGCCACGCTCGCGCTCTTCGAACGCGAGAGGCTGAAATGCGCGAGCTCGGGAAACCCGGAGGCAAGATCAGCGAAGAGCGTCGGATAGCTCTTGAGGCTCTTGAACCGCACACTGTCCTCCCGCGCCGGTAGGGCGACGGGAAGCGGCAAGATCATCGCCGTGGGTTGCGCGGCGGCGTAACGCATCTGGTACGCGAGCAGTTGGGTTCCGGGCCTGACGAAGCGGGCGAAGATCGAGGTCCCGTGAACCTCCGTCGTGGTCGAGAAGCAGCACATGAGTGTCGTAGACGCTTCGCCGCTCGAAAAGTTTCAAGCGCGGTGCCTCGGTGGGGAAACGCAGCCCACCCGAACGTCGTCACGCACGCCAGCCCGTATCAGCTGATCAAGGCTTCGCGGCGCGCGTGATCTTCACCGACTTGATGACGACCGGTGTCTCCGGCTTGTCGCCCGGGCCAGTCGGCACCTTTGCGATCGTGTGAATGACCTCCGCTGGAGCACACTCACCGAAGATCGTGTAATTGCCGTCGAGGCTCGCCTTCGCGTCTTCGGTGACGAAGAACTGCGCGCCATTCGTGTTCGGGCCGCGGTTCGCCATGCAGAGAAGCCCAATGCGATCGTGCTTCGAGCCCTCCCAGATCTCGTCCTTGATCACGTAGCCGGGCTCGCCGGTCCCGTTGCCGACGGGATCGCCGCCTTGGATCATGAAGCCCTTGATCACGCGGTGAAACGTCGTGCCGTCGTAGGCCGGCTTGTTCACCCACTTACCGCTGCTTGGGTCTTTCCATGAGCGCTCGCCCGTCGCGAGGCCGATGAAGTTGGCAACCGTCAACGGCGCCTTGTCGTCGAGCAGGCGGCAAGTGAGCGCGCCGAGCGAGGTGTCGATCTTCGCGGTGAGCGCGCCCGTGCCCTTCACGTGCTTCGTTGCGTCTGCGAGCGTGAAGCTACCCTTCAGAGGATCGTCGGATTTCGGAGGAGGGTCGTTCTTCTCGCTGTCGCCTGCACCCGCGCCGCCCTTCGTCACGTCGAGCAGCTCGATCTCGAAGTTCAGCGTCGCGTTCGGCGGAATCACCGGCGGCGACCCTCGCGGGCCATACGCGCGTACCAGGGCAGGCTCGATCCCGCGCTGGGGCCGCTCCGCGGTCGGGCATCCGTC
>CAXSGV010000046.1:19119-21569 GCA_964236615.1 uncultured Polyangiaceae bacterium | reverse complement strand
GCGCCCGTAGGCGATCGTGTCCTGGGAGATGAGGTTCACCTCGCGGACGCCCTGAGCAACCAGTCGCTCGACCTCCGCAACCACGTCGTCCGCGCTCCGTGAGCGCTGCTTGCCGCGAAACTCGGGGATCGTGCAGAAGGAGCACGACCGATTGCAGCCCTCGGCGATCTTCAAGTACGCGTGCACGCGCGAGTCGGTGAGGACGCGGGGATCGCTCGCGCGAATGACCCAGTCGGCGGGGTTGCCGACGAGCATGCGCTCGGCGTCGCCGCGAAGGACATCGGCGAGCTTGAGCATGTCGCTCGACCCGAGGAAGTGGTCGACCTCGGTCATCTGCGCGGCGAGCTCGGTGGGGTACCGCTGCGAGAGGCAGCCTGCGACCACGAGCTTCTCGCAGGCGCCTGCCTTCTTCATCTCGGCGAGCTCGAAGATGGTCTCGATGGACTCCTTCTTCGCTTCGCCGATGAAGCCGCACGTGTTGACGACGATCGTGTGCGCGCCTTCAGCGTCCGCCACGATCTCGTAGCCTGCGTTCCGCGCGACACCGAGCATGACCTCGCTGTCGACGCGGTTTTTCGGGCAGCCGAGGCTGACGAAGTGAATCTTCTTCTTGTTACTGCTCAAGGCACTTCCTCAGGAACGGATGAACGCCGTCAGTAGCACGCGACGTCGTTGTTGTCCGTGTTCGGCGTGCCCTGGAACGTGCCGGAGAAGTAACCGAACGAGTAGCTCCAGCGGTCCCAGCTCGAACGAACGCTCCACGCGCAGTCGACTGGGAAGCTGATCGAGCGGCCGGCCGTGGTGGTCGAGAGCTTGGGGTAGGTGACGGTGTCGATCACCGTGGTGCCGACCTTCACGTCGATGGTGTCCCCGTCGTTCTTCAGGGCGTCCGCGCTGTTCCAGCTGACCACCGTGCCGGTGAGGCCGTGGTTCATCGTGGGATCGGCGCTGCCCGCGACGAGGAAGGTACCGTTGGGTTTGAGGAAGAGATCGGTCGTGATCGTCACGCTGTCGGTCGCCGTGGTGCCGCGCGGCGACGAGATGGTGAGCCCTTTGACGTTGAGCTTGCAGGGGCGCGTGCTTTGGATCTCGATCCACTCGCCCTTGTCGCCGGAGCCCGTGATCGAGTTGACCATGATCTCGACGACCTTCACGTCGCCGAGCAAGATCGGTCCGGTGCACACGGCCACACCACCGTCGGTGAGACCTGCGTCGACCTTTCCGCCGTCGCCGAGGCGGGTGCCGCCGTCGGTCGGTCCGTTGTTCTTGCGCTCTGGAACCTCGAAGGCGCCCGAGTCTTCATTGTTGTAGTCCGGCGGCCGCGGCGGCTGGAGGATCGGGTCGCCCGGATCCTCTTCGAAGACCTCACCACCGTCGGCTTTGACCTTCTTTGGTGCCGCGGCGGCAGAGCACGCGACGAACGACATCGCCGTGACACCGCACAACGCCGTCAGTCCGAACCCAGCCACGACCCGTCGCATAAGCACGCTACGCATAAGGTTCACGACCCCACTTTAGCCCGGCAAGGGGTGCTCCGCCAGGTCACATAGGTGCTTATGTAGGACAAGAGCGCCAGCGTTTGATCTTGCTCAGGTTTTCGCGCGCATGGCGGCAGTGAAGCGCTCGAACAGGTAAAGCGAGTCGTGCGGCCCCGCCGCGGCTTCGGGGTGGTACTGGACGCTGAAGGCACGTGCGTCGGTGGCGGCGAGCCCCTCGCTCGTGCCGTCGTTCAGGTGAAGGTGCGTGGTCGTCGCGCGCGGAGGAAGCGAGTCGAGATCGACCGCGAAGCCATGGTTCTGCGTCGTGATCTCGATGCGACCGGTCGCGAGATCCTTCACGGGTTGGTTCGCGCCGCGGTGACCGAACTTGAGCTTGTAGGTCTTGCCGCCGAGGGCGTGCGCGAGCAGCTGGTGCCCGAGGCAGATGCCGAACAGCGGCGTCTTGCCGAGCAGGTCGCGGATGGTCTGGATGCCGTAGTCGATGGCCGCGGGATCGCCGGGGCCGTTCGAGAGAAAGACGCCATCGGGCTGCATCGCGAGGATGGCGGCCGCTGTCGTGCGCGCAGGCACGGCCGTCACGCGGCAGCCCGCGTCCACGAGGCAACGGAGGATGTTTCGTTTGATGCCGTAATCGACGACGACGACGTGCGGCGGAGCGCCCGTGCGCGTGACGGGAGCGGTCGGGCTCCAGACGCCGCGACCCTCGGTCCAAGCGTACGGCTCTTTCGGCGTGACCTCTTTCACGAGGTCGAGGCCATTCATGTCGGGCGCGGCGCGCGCGCGGCGCAGTAGTGCATCGGGGGCCTCGGTGCCGATGGCCGCGTTCTGCGCGCCGTGATCGCGGAGGTGGCGCGCGAGCTTGCGCGTGTCGACGTCGGAGATCCCGACGATGCCGTTCTTGGCGAGGTACGCGTCGAGCGTCTCGGTCGCACGCCAGCTCGAGGCAATAAA
>CAXSGV010000046.1:221-19109 GCA_964236615.1 uncultured Polyangiaceae bacterium | reverse complement strand
CTCGGCAAGCTCCTTCGCGTGACGAATCGAGTCACGGAAGTTCGAGTTGCCCCACGCGCGGGCGGCCGTCGAGCGACTCGACGTCGTCGGGGTTCACGCCGACGTTGCCGATCTCGGCGGCGGTCATGACGACGATCTGCCCGCAATACGAGGGATCGGTGAGGATCTCCTGGTAGCCGGTCATCGTCGTGGAGAACACGGCTTCGCCCACGGTCGCGCCACTTGCGCCGAAGGGCACACCCGGAAAAATCGTTCCGTCGGCGAGGACGAGGTGTGCGGCGGCGTGGCTCATGATGCGGTCTCGGCTTCGTACACGATGTGACCGGAGACGATCGTCATGCGGACGCGCCCGGTGACCTCGCGTCCGTAGAAGGGCGTGTTCATGCTCTTGGAACGTAAGCGCGCGCGGGTGATCGTCCAGCGCTCCTCGGGGGCGATCAGTGCCAGATCGGCGCGCGCGCCCTCGGCGATCCGCGGAGCCTCGATGCCGACGATGCGCGCAGGCGCGCGCGTGAGCGAATCGATGAGGCGCGCGAGCGGGACGTGCCCCTCTCTGACGAGGCCGAGCAGGAGCGGCAGGCAGGTTTCGAGGCCAATCATTCCGGGCGCCGCTTCCTGGAGCTCGCAGTCCTTGTCGAGGATGCCGTGCGGCGCGTGGTCCGTGGCCACGCAGTCGATGGTGCCGTCGGCAAGCGCCTTCCGAAGCGCGTCGACGTCGCTCTGCTCGCGGAGGGGCGGGTTCACCTTGCACGCAGTGTCGTAGCCAAGCAGCGACTCGTCGGTGAGGAGCAGGTGGTGCGGCGTGACCTCGGCGGTGGCAGCGATGCCGCGCGCCTTCGCTTCGCCCACGAGGCGCGCCGAGCCCGCGGTCGATGCGTGCGCGAGATGGTATTTGGCACGCGTGTATTCTGCAAGTATGAGGTCGCGCGCCACGATGATGTCCTCGGCGACACGCGGCCAGCCACGCAGGCCCATGCGCGACGAGAGGATCCCCTCGTGCATCTGTGCACCCTCGGTGAGCGCGTGATCTTCGGCGTGCTGGATGACCGGAAGATCGAAGGTGCTCGCGTACTCGAGCGCGCGGCGCATCACCGCGCTCGACGTCACGCAGCGGCCATCGTCCGAGACGGCGACGGCACCGGCGGACTTGAGATCGGCCATCTCGGTGAGCGCTTCGCCGCGTTGCCCGACGGTGATGGCGCCAATGGGATGGAGGCGTGAGCCCCCGAGCGCGCGCGCCTTGTGCACCATGATCTCGGTGATGGCGCGTGTGTCGTTGACGGGGCGCGTGTTCGGCATTGCGCACACGTCGACGAAGCCACCGGCGGCCGCGGCGGCGAGGCCGCTCTTGATGTCCTCTTTGCCTTCCTGGCCGGGCTCGCGGAGGTGGGCGTGGAGATCGACGAGACCGGGCAAGAGCCACGCGCCAGCGAGCTGCACGATGCGCGCGTGCTCCGAGCGTGAAGGCTCGTCGCCCGCGCCCTTGCCGACGCGTGTGATCTTGCCGCGCTCGATGACGACGTCCACGATCGCGTCGAGCGACGATCCCGGATCGATCGCGCGCACCTCGCGGAAAACGAGGACGGGGCTCGTCACGCGTTCCTCAGAACTGACCGAGCGCGCCGACGTTGGCGACGCCCACGTAGGGGCTTATCCAGGGGTGTTTCGGAGAGGTCTTGGCCGTATGCGTTTCCTTCGGCGCCGTGAGAATCAGCACCGTGCCTGCGACCGCGCCGACGCCCGCGACGATGAACCCGACCGTCGAGATGGTGCCCATCGTGTGGTACGTGTCGAGGTCCGACTGCTTGACCTTCGTCGCGTCGGTGCAGGTGCCGTCCGGGCCTTTGCAGTTGTTCGCGAGGTCCGCGTGTTTCGAGAGCGCGAGGATGCCGGTCACGCTGCCCGCAACGAGCCCCATGGCTCCGACGCCGAGCGCAATGAAGCCCATCGTCTTCGTCGACGCTGCTCCGCCCATGTCGCCGCCAGGCGACGGTGTCACGACGCCGTTGCCCGACGCCTGCGCCGTATTGGTGCTGGTGCTGGCCGTGTTGGTGCCGGTCGCTCCTGTTCCCGGAGGGCCGACGGCAGCGACGGCGTTGGGATCTTTCTCCATCGCCACGTCGACGACCGTGGGCTTGGTGCCACCTTCCGCGACGTCGAAGGGCTTCGTGACGGGCTTGTAGCCGTCGGACGCGACCTTCAGCACGTGCGCCCCGGGATCGACCGGTCGCTTCACCCCGAGCGCGGCGGTCGGGATGAGCATGTCGTCGACGGTGACCTTGGCGGTCTCGGTGCTTGCCACGCCGGTCACGTTGATGATGACGCCGCCGATGCGCGCGGCGACGACGTCGACCTCTTTCTTCGCATCCTCGACCGCTTTGGCAAACGCGGCGGGACCGCCCGCGGGCGCGCCCTCGCGGATGATTCGGCTGTAGCTCTCTTGCGCGGCAACGACACGACCGAGCGCAGCCTGCGCCCGAGCGAGGCCGAGCATGAGCGTCGGTGCGTGGAAGATGCTGTCGGCCCGGCGAAACTTGTCCTCCGCCGTTTTGTAGTCTTTCGCCTCGAGCGCGGTCTGCGCCTCGGTGCCGAGCGTCCGCGCCGTCGCCTTGTCGGCGTCACTCTGAGCGGACGCGATCGAGCTGAAAAAAACGAGGGAGAGGGGCAGTGCGACGGCGAGCAAGCGGGCGCTGCGGCTCATACCGCTAGCAGTATCACTTCGAATGTAACCGCGGAAAGACCTCTTCCACGAGGACGCGGTACTCGTCCGGTGTGTCGCACTCCATGAAGTCGTACTCGTCGCCGATGCCGACCGCGTTCATCTTGCCGAGAAGCATCATGCGCTGCGTGATGTCCTCGTGCTCGCTGCGGTGCTTGGGGGTCGAGAACTTCATCTGCCAGCGCGTGACCTCGCGCAACGTGGCGTGATCGGCGGCCTCCCAGAGGAGGATCCCCGTGGCTTCGCCGAGGCAGCGACAGCCCTTCACGAGCGGCGTCCCGAGAAGCCCTTTGCCGTGGTAGCGCGGCGCGCGCCCGTCGGTCTGCGAGTCGCCGAAGACGAGGACCTCTTCGTCGGTCTGGCGGAACTCGGAGCAGACGAGGGTCTTCGACTCCTTGCCCGGCGCGTCCGCGAGCACTGCGAGGATCGCAGGATCGTAGACGATGTCGGCATCCATCAAGAGCACGCGCGATTTGCCGTCGAGGATGTCGTGCTTGCTGTCGAACGCGATCGACGTCGAGTGGCCGCTGCCGGAGGTCGAGAGATCTTCGGTCGGGTTCAGGATCCAAGTCGCGCGAATGCCGTCGGTCATCGCCTTGAGCTGCGTGCCGTGCGTGACGTTGTTGCCGACGAGGTAAATCTCTTTGACGCCGAGCTTCGAGAGCGCCTGGAGGTGCCAGTCGAGGAAGGTGATGCCGCCCTTCTTCCCGTCGAGCGGCAACAGCGGCTTCGGCGTCTCTTTTGCGGCGGCGGCGATGCGGTTGCCCGAGCCTGCGGCGAGGATGATGGCCTTGTCGATCGTGTTCTTCATTCTCAGTGCACGCTGTGGCGTGACGGCGCGAGGGCCTCGACCTCACGGCGACCGCGGCCACCGTGGAGGAACAGGTTCGAGGCGAAGATGCCGAGCCCGAGGGTGAAGACACCGTAGACGATGACGGACATCTCCATCGTGATGAGCCCGCGCCCGGTGTTGTCGGCCGAGGCGAGCGCAGCGACGAGCAGACCGATGTTGAGGATGGCCATCACGTTGTCGCCGCTCATGAGGCTGATTGCGCGGAAGGCAGCTCGGAGGTTGCGGGCGTGCGCGTTCTTCACGATGTACTTCACCTCGGCCACGCCGATGTCGGGCGGGGTCTCGCTGCTGGCTTCGAGGTGCGCCTTGAAGTCGCGGCGAGTCGCGGGCTGCAGCAACACGACCTGCATCCAGTCGAAGCCAAAGCCGAACTTCGTGACGAAACCGGCGCTCGAATCAGCGAGGCGGCGGTGCTTCGCGAGCAGATCGTCGTAGACAGCGTCGGCACCCGACTTGAGCGCGGTCGCGAACTTGCGCTTGTAGAAGTCGTGGACCCACGCCATCAAGCCGCCGACGGCCATCATCGTGCACATGACGAGGACGCCGTGGTGAGCGGGGACCTTGTTCTGAATGTGGATGTACACTCCGATGCAGAGCGCGATGTACGAGACCGCATCGCCGAGGGCGTCGAGCGTGCGGCCGTAGGGGGAGTTGATCTTCTTCGCGCGGGCGAGCACGCCGTCGAAGCAGTCGATGACGAAACGTATCTCCGAGAGCACGAACGCGATGACGAGACCGCTCCTCGAGCCCTGCGCCACGAAGGTCGCGGCTGCGATGCCGACCATCGTGTGGAAGTAGGTGACCTGGTTCGGGGTGACGCTCGAATTCTTGAAGAGCGGAAGAAGCGCCTTCGCCGCCGGGTAGCGGAAAAACCGGTTCAGCGGGTCGTCCATCACCTCGAGAAGGGGGGCGTGCTGCTCGGCGTTCGTCTCCGCTACTTTCATGATCGTACTTTCATGACGCGAGCCACTGGCGAAGGCGATCGCCGACTTCGAGTGGCGTGACGGTGGGGCGGGGGAGGTCCTTCGGCGCGCCCGGCTTGGTCTTCACGTGGACGAACGTGAGCGCGTCGTGATCGGCAGCGACGACGTTGCCGAGCTCTTCGAGCGAAGCGACGCGGAGCGCCTTGGGGTAGCCGCACGCCTTGGCGATCGTGACGAAGTCGACCGAGTGCGAGACCGTCGACTGACCACCGGTCGAGTCGTGCGCTTCGTTGTCGAGCACGATGTGGAGGAGGTTCTTGGGGCGCTCGTAGCCGAGCGTCGCGAGCGCGCCGAGGCGCATGAGCAGGGCGCCGTCGCCGTCGAGGACGACCGCGCGCTTGTTCGGCTTTGCCCACGCGATGCCGAGGCCGAAGCTCGAGGCGCAGCCCATGGATCCGACCATGTAGATCTGGTTTGCCTTGTCCTCGAGCGCGTAGAGCTCGCGGCCGGTGTAGCCCGTGGTCGCGACCAGCGCGTCGTTCGGGCGCGCGGCCTTCTGCACGACGCGAAGCACGTCGGTGCGCGAGGGGAGATCGGAAGGCCACGGCGTCGTGTCTGCCGTGAGCGCAGGGAGCGCGTGTGGCGACGCCTTGGTTTGGAGCTTGTAGCTCTCGACGGAGTCCTTCTTCATCACGAGCGCGTACGGCGTGCGCACGCGCGTCATGTGCGTGACCGCGCGCTCGAGCACGGACGCGATCTCGGCCTCTTCCTGCGGGAAGTACTCCCACGGGATCTGCATCAGCTCGAACAAGCCCGTCGTGATCTGGCCCATCAGATCGTGCTGGGGCTCGTCGGCTGGACCGCCGGGCTCGCCACGCAAGGTCGCGATGACGAGCACCGGGATCTTGAAGATCATGTTCAGCGACGTGAGCGGATTCACCGTGTTGCCGAACCCGGAGTTCTGGAACATCACCGCAGCGTGCTTGCCACAGAGCTCGGCGCCGCTCGCGATGGCGACGGCGTCACCCTCGTTGGTCGCGCCGATGTAGTGGAGCTTGGGCGAGTCGATGACGAAGTTGATGAACGGCTTGAGGTAGGAGCAAGGGACGCCGGTGTAGAGCTCGATGCCCGCCTGGCGCCCCTTCTCGAGGAAGCTTTCCGCCTTGATCGCCATCAGAAAGCGCTCCCTTGGACGACGTCTTCGACACTGTCGATGTCGAGCCAGTGACCGGTCGTGTAGATGACCTCGATCTCGTGACCGAGCTTCATCGTGGCCTTGATGAGATCGGGCATCTTGAGCGAGCGCGCCGTTGCCGGCTCGAGCTTCGAAAGCTGCTCTTTCAAGATTGCGCCGCCCTTTGCGCTCACCTTGAGGAAGCCCATCCACTCGCCGGTGATCTCTTTGTGCTCGCCGTCGGACACGATGTCTTTCAGCGAGACCTTCGAGAGAAGGCTCTTCTTCGTGTTGGGCACCGAGCAGATCGCGTAGTCGGCGAGGCGACCGCGGTTCTTGCTGTCCTTCCAGTCGGCGTCGACAGCGACGGCAAAGTCGGCGTCGGAGTCCATCAGCTGCTGGAGGATGTACTTCTTGAAGAGGACGTCACCGTACGAAATGATCGCCGGCCCGCCGAGCGCGGCCGCCGCCTTCGAGAGCGACACGACCTCGCTCGTGGTCGCGAAGTCGTCGTTCGCGACGTAGGTGAGGCTCGGCAGGTTGACCGCCTCCTTCTTGTAGCCAGTGACGACCGTGATGTCCTTGATGCCGGCGGCGCGGTAGGCCGCGGCGATGTGCGCGAGGACGGGCTTGCCCGCGATGTCGACCATCGCCTTCGGCCGCTCGGCGGTGAGGTCGCCGAGCTCTTCGCCGCGCGCGGCCGCGAGCACGATGCCCTTGGTCTCGCCGGCGTTCTTCGGAAGATAGAGCTTCTCGGCAGCTTCGAGCTCGCTCTCGCCTTGGATGCGGAAGACCTCGGCGACGGTGGCGACCTTGTCTTCGACGTTGAGGAGGTTCTGATCCTGGAAGATTTGCTTGGCCGTGTCCTTCATGGCCGTGAGCGCCGAGCGCATCACGTGGTTGGCCCAGATGCAGACCGAGATCTTGTGCTCGCGGAAGACGTCGGTGGGCGTCGTGTAATATTTCGTCGGCACGATCACGACGGGGAGGCGGTCGCCCCACTCTTTTTTGAAGGAGAGGATCTCGCTCGGTGAGCGGAGCGCGCTGTGAATCAAGATCGCGTCTGCTCCGGCCAATCGGTAAGCCTCGGCGCGGCGCATCGCTTCGTCGAGCCCCCAACCGGCGATGAAGGCCTCGACGCGCGCGACGATGACGAAGTCGGGGTCGTTCTGCGCTTCTTTGCCCGCCTTGATCTTGCCGGCGAACTCGTCGATCTCGGCGAGCGGCTGGGCAGAGCCGCGGATGAAGCTATTCGTCTTCGGGAAGATCTTGTCCTCGATGCACACGCCCGCGACGCCGCGCTGCTCGAGCTTCGTGACGAGGCGGCGCATCGAGTTGAAGTTGCCGTAGCCGGTGTCGCCATCGAGAAGGATCGGGACCTTCGTCGCGTCGGCCATGAACTCGACGACCTCGAGCACCTGGGTCCAGCTCGCTTCGTTGTTGTCCCGGACGCCGAGCGCCGCGGATATCGAGAGCCCGCTCCCCCAGATCCCGTCGAAGCCAGCCTCCTCGACCACCTTCGCACTGAGGCCGTTGTGGGCCTCCATGAGGAAGGAGAGCTCGGGGCTCTGGATCATCTGCTTGAGGCGGGTCGTCTTTTTCGTTGCCGTCGTCGGCTTGACGGCGGTCTTTCCATCGTGCGGCATTCTTCGTCGGCTCCCTGAAGGCGTCCTGATTGGCTGCGCCTGGCGATGTCTTGAACGGGTGAAGAAGTGGTTGAATCAGTTGCTCAGTTGCTCAGCCACTCAGCAAGGCGTGGGCCACACGGATCGACCGCATCTCTAGCGTGTAAACAGGCCGGGGGCGACCTCCTTGCAGCCGAAATCAGCCAAATCCGTGCGAGAAAAGCTTCGCGGCGGTGCGTCGTAGAGTGCGCAGTGGGAAGGCCAGCGCGTACGCGGCGTGCTGTCGCGAGGCCCTGGCAGATAGTCCGCCAACGCGACTCTGTCGAATTTCGCCGAGATTTCTTCGGTTCGAGCTCTGCTGTGACGGCTCGTGCCTCAGGGCGCGCCGAGCTTGCTTCGGAAGATGCGGAACGGACGAGGCGTGCCGAGAAACGCCTGCGGCATCAAGTAGCCGCTCGGCGAGGCGCCCTCGGCGTACGCGCACGCCCCGGAGAAGCGGCCGCCCGGCCCCGCGAGGAAGCGAACCGGGGTGCGTGCGACGACCCCCTTGGCGATGTCTTCGATCGCCAGGGTCACGCAGCCTTGGTAGCCGGCGCCTTCGACCTCCGGGGAGACGACGAGGTACTCGTGACCGCCCGAGAAGAATAGGGAAGGCGCGCTGATGCGAGGCGACGTCGTGCCGAGGCACGCGGCCTGATCGGTGCGAACGAGCGTCGTCACGTGTTGGAACGACGCGGCGTGGTCGGTCGATCGCAACAGCTCGACGCGGATTCCCACGCCCGCGCCGATGGGATGAATGCACGTGAGCGCGAGGTCGATGGAAGACGTCGCGGCACTGGCGGGGATCCAAAGGGCTCCTGGCTCGGAGAGGACGATGCAGTCCGCCAGCGCGGGGATGCTCGTCGTGAGCGCGGTCGCGCCCTCGCTCGAGAGCTTCGAGCTCGAAGGCCAACCCAGCAGCTTCGTGGCGCTGCTCCATGGGCCCTCGGGCCCGGGCGCCGTGAAGAGCGCGATGTGGCCGAGCTCGTAGCGGAGCGTGCTCGCGCCTATGACGAGGTAGCGGTGCGTGAAGAGCTTCCACCGCCGCGCAGGCGCGGGATCGTCAGGATCGAAGACGAGCGACGAGACCTCATCGACGAGGCGGCCCGTGCAGGTCTTGCCATCGCAGTCGATCGTCGCGTCGGTCGGCGTGTTCGCCTCGGCGGCGAAATGCCACGACGTGCCATTGTCGTTCGAGAGCGCAATGCGCGTGCGGACGTCGTTCTGCGCGGGGACGCTCGAGTACGCCAGGGCGCCAGCGGGCGCACCGGCGGGGTACACGAGCGAAGGATCGAAGATGCCGAGCGCCGATCCCGGATCGCCGAGGACGACGAGCTCGTCGGTGTCGGGCGGGTCCACGATCGTCTTGTTCGGCAGCGGCGCGCATGCGGCGGCATCCTTCGCGTCCTTCGCGTCGCTCGTGGCGTCGGGGCTTCCGGCGTCGCTCGATGCTTCCGCCGACGCGTCGCTTGCGTTCGTCACGACGGCGTCGTCGCCGCAAGCCGAAAGTGTCGCGAGCGCGACGAGGATCGACCACTCACGGAGGCGTAGGCGCATCCCGCGAGGGTAAGCCATTCAGGCAGAAGGGGCCGGGCGACCCGTGAGGTAGAACAGGATGAGGTCGGCAAGCTCGGCGACGAGATCGTCTTCTTGAAACGGCAGATCGCCGAGGATCGCAGCGTGGACCACGCCCTCGACCGACTGCACCAAGACGAATACGGTCAGCTCGAGGTTTCGAGCGCGCGTCGGGAGAAGCTCGCTCTTGCGCGCGACGAGGTAGGGCAGGAGGCTCGTCGCCGCGGCGCGTTCGACGTCGTGAACACTCGCGCGCTTTCCCGCTTTCGGCACGCCCTCGGCGATCGCCCGGTGCAGCCGGGGGTCGATGCCGTGGGCGACGACGACCGAGCGGATGGTCTCGCGAACGGCTACCTCGAGGGGTTTCTCGACGACGCGCACCAGGCTCTCGCGGAGGACGGTGAGCATATCGGTCACGTGCGCGTCGATGAGCGCAGCGACCAGTGCCTCCTTGCTGGGGAAGTACTGGTAGAGCGATCCGATGCTGACCCCCGCGGCGGCGGCGATGCGGTTCGTGCTCGCGTGGTCGTAGCCGTCCTTGACCAGAACACGAGCGGTTGCAGCGAGCAGCGCGTCGACGGTCGCGCGGGCGCGGTCCTGGAACGGTGTTTTACGGGCTTTCGTGAGAATTTTCGCCATGTCGAAATGCGAGCCCCATGCGAGTAGAAAATGTGAGCGATGACTCGCATTCTATACAGTATGAAAAAGCTACGCGCCATCGTGAGCGGCATTCGTCTCATCCACGACCCCTCGCAGCTCCAGAGGGTGTTCGAAATCTCGGACGGCTTCTCGAGCCCCGCCCTGATGAAGCCCATCGTCGACGCACTTGGGACCGATCCCCGCGCGGCGCGTGCGCTCGCCGCCCGCAAGCGTCTCGGTCGCACCGACCTCGATGCGCTGGCGAGGCTGCCCGAAGGCACGCTGGGTCGCGTGTTCGCCGACCACATGCGCTCCAACGGTCTCTCGCTCGACGCCATCCCGACGCTGCCGGCGAAGGACGATCTCGAGTACTTCCGCGCGCACATGTTCGAGACCCACGACGTGTGGCACGTCGCCACCGGGTTCGCGACCGACGTCGCTGGCGAGCTCGGGCTTCAGGCCTTCTACCTCGCGCAGCTCCCGGGGCGCTTTCCGGCGGTGCTGCTCGGAGGCGGCATCTTGAATACCGCGTTTTTCGCGTGGGACGATCGCGAGCCTCGCATGCGCGAGATCGTCCGTGGGTGGCTACTCGGCCGTCGCGCGCAGCCGCTGTTCGGTACCGACTGGACGTCGATGTGGACGATGCCGCTCTCCGAAGTGCGGGCACGCCTCGGGATCGATCGCGAGGCCATCGACGGTGTCGTCGAGCACACCGCCGACCCGGAGCTGCGCGCAGCCTAGAGGGTGCGCTCGCGGACGGACGGAAACGCGGAGTCGAGATCGACAGCCTCGCCGACGAGCCAGAAGACGTCGCCGTCGGCAGCTGCGCTTGGCTCGCATCGACCGCGCTCGCGGCGGAAGATCGTGGTCGTGTCGAGTCGCTCCCGAACGAGCGCCGCGCGCGAGGTGTCTTGCGAATACGCGTAGACGGGCTTGCGGCACCGACCGGGCGCGACCGCAATTTCGCGCGTGCATGCGGCGTCGGCGTAGGCGTTGCTCAGAGCAGCTGCGGTGTCGTCGATGCAGCGTTGGCTCCCGTCGGCGAACGCCGCCGGGGTGCAATAGGCGTCGTGCGCGGAGTCGAAGAGCTCGCCTGGTCGTTGCTCGGCGATCGCGCTTGCGTCGTCGGTTGCGGTGAGCACGACGTTACGAAGACGGCCGGCGCCCGTCAGCTCTGAGGCGAGGGGAGGGAACCCTACGAGAGCGAGCGGCCCGATCTCCGGGTAGAGCCGAAGGCCGACGGGCGCGAAGGTGTCGCATGCCGTGCCGCTCTTGAAGTGCGGTGCGCTCGAGGACTCGGGCCCGAGCTTCCACAGCGATAGCGTCGCTGCGCCGTCGCAGACCGAGCGAAGTTGGATCGCCGTCGACGGCGCGGGACAACCTTCGACGTCGCCGGTGTACGCGACGCGTTCGCCGCTGCAGGTCGCGCTCGCGAAAAAGCCGTCGTACGCGCCCTCGAGCGGAATGCAGCGCGCCGCGGGGACGACCTCACCGTTGATCCCGCGCGGCACTCCGCACGCGGTGCCGTGTACCTTGTCGATGCCGCCGTCGACCTGGCGAGCGCCGTCATCCGTCACGAGCACACGTGCATCGAGCGCGGTGCCGCGCGGCTCGATCACGACGTGCGCCTCGGCAAACGTCGGCGCCGCGATCTCGGCCGATAGGGCGAACGCTTGCTCTCCGCCGAGGAGCGGGGAAGCTCCGCAGGTACCGCCGCCACCCGCGTAGATCTTCGCCGTCGTCCGCGCGTTGCCCACGCGAAAGGCATGCAGTGTGAAGCGGCGATCGCAGCGCTTCGCTTCGTCCGCCACCGAGACATACGCAGGCGGAGTCGTGCCGCTCGCGAAGGTGGCGGCGCGCTCGGTGCACGCGGCGTCGAAGAAGAGCGCCGGCTGGCTCGACGCCGGCAAGCACCGCGTCGACCCGTCGTTCGCGGCCGCGAAGACGCAGCTCACGTCGAGCGTCGCGTCGTGCCAACCGAGAAACGCCTGTGCTCCGCCGTCGCCCTCGATGACGCGCGCGCGCAGACGCGCTCCGCTCTGGAACATGCCGTGGGTCCTAGGGGCCGCCGTGGTGCCGCACGCGGCGAGTAGGAAGAGCGCGATCGAAGCTGCTGCGCCCTTCATGGGTCACGAATAGAGGAGCTGGCGACGAAGGCAACGCCGGAAAAGGGTCGTCGCCGCCTTGCGTGCCCATTTTACAGTGTAAACGCGGCCCCCCAGCGCGACCCTTGCGAGCTGGTATCGAGCGACACGTGGACCGCCGCACGCCTTGACGGCCATCCGCTCGCGGGCGATGAGCGGGTCATGCGACGCATTCTCGTGACTGGGGCGAAACAAGGGCATTGGGCTGGCGATCGTCGAAGCGATCCTTACCGAGCACACGGACACCTTCGTCTATCTCGGCTCGCGCGACCTCGAGCGCGGCCGTGAGGCAGCGGCGGGGCTCGTCCGCGATCACGCGGACTGGAAGGCGCGGATCGAGGTCGTCGCGCTGGATGTCGCCGACGACCGTTCCGTCGCCGACGCCGCGAAGCGTGTCGAGAAGCTCTACGCGATCGTCAACAACGCCGGCATTGGTAGCAACGCCGCGGACCTGGCGGCGGTGCTCGCGACCAACACCGTCGGCATGCGCCGCGTCTGCGAGACGTTCCTGCCGCTCCTCGACGCGAAGGCCGGACGCATCGTGAACATCACGTCGGCGGCGGGCCCGAGCTTCGTCGCGACCTGCAGCCCCGAGAGGCAGCGCTTCTTCGTCGACGAGCAAATGACGTGGCCTCGCCTCGAAGCCTTCATGAACGAGTGCGTCGCGATGGCCGGGGACAAGGAGGCCTTTGCGGCGAAGGGCCTTGCCGACGGCGCCGCGTACGGCCTCTCGAAGGCGTGCTCCAACGCGTACACGCTGATGCTCGCGCGCGAGCATGCGGGCCTGAAGGTGAACGCATGCACGCCTGGCTTCATCGCGACGGACATGACGCGTCACTACGCCGAGGCGCAGAGCAAGTCCCCCGCGGAGCTCGGCATGAAGCCTCCGTCCGAGGGGGCAAAGGCGGCGATGCACCTGCTCTTCGACGAGCTCGAAGGCAACGGCCGCTACTACGGCAGTGACGCCGTGCGCAGCCCGCTCGACCGCTACCGCGCCCCCGGCTCACCGGCGTATTCGGGGACCTGAGAGGCGCTCACACGTCCGCGCTCACGGCGGCAGGTGCTGCCCAGCTCTCGTAGACGGCCTCGAGGCCGTACGCGGTCTCGCAGCCACCGCGCGTTGACGTGGTAGCGCCGCGGCGAGACGATGCCGCGCATGCCCGAGGCAAGTGTCGGAGCCACGGTCGTTCGCGCGTGTGCGAAATGCGGTCAGCCCGCGGTGCTCCAGGTCTTCCAGTGGACGCACACCCACGGCGATCGACCGACGGGCGAGACGACGCGCGAGCTCCGTTGCCAGGCGTGCGGAGTGTGGTTCAAGATCCATCCACACAGCCAAGTGCTCGCGTACTGGATCCTCGGGGGCCTCTTCACCCCCGCGTTCCTCGTGGGCGGGCTGCCTTTCTTCTATGTCGCGTGGCGTCGCTCGACGATGGAAAGGCGAATCCCCATCGTACCGGGGGCTGCCGTTCCGGCGCTGCGATTCCCGGCCGGTCCGCCGCGGCGGTCGTGCGGCGTCTGCTCGACGGCGGCCTCCGCGGTGAAGGTCGAACGCGACCGGTATGGCACCGTCTACTCGTACGCTTGCCCGAGCTGCGGAAAGAGCTTCGAGACCGAGAGCTTCGTGCAGCACCTGTTTGCGCTGTTCAGCAGCGTCGTGATCGGTGCGATCGCGGTGGCGTTCCTCGTCTTCGCCGAGTCGCCCGGCTGGCGCTTCGGAGCGCCGGTCATTCCCGGCTTGCTGGCAGGGTTCATGGCCGTGCACTCCGGCAACCGGCTGATGAACCGCTTCCGTCACCCGCCCATCGAGACGGTGTGACCGATGGGTGGCAAGTCTCCTCGGAGACCACGACGAAGAGCGGCAAGCCGCCGATTTCGGCTAAATTTCAGCCTCAAACAGTGCGAACGAAGGGACTTGAACCCTTACGAGAATAACCTCGCTGGAACCTGAATCCAGTGCGTCTGCCAATTCCGCCACGTTCGCGGGCTCCTCACTGAAGAGGAAAAAGCCGCGCGTTCCGACTACCGGCAGCGGGCTCCATCGTCAAGCAGCAACGTCGCAGCACCACTTTGGCGCCGCGTGCGTCCAACGTTGTCGGGCGCCGAACTTGATGGGCAAGGGACGCACGTGGCAGGGTTTGTACGGTCGGGACGACGTACAGTGAGCAGAACGAGCAACGCGCTCGGCTTATCTCAGGAGATCATCACATCATGACGAACTGGCTTAAGAGCATTGGTGGCACGGGACTCGTGGTTGTTTCGGCGGCGTTTGCCGTCGCGGCTTGTTCGAGCACGGCGGCGGACAAGTACCCGTCGAGCGACAGCTTCTGCGACGCAAAGGCACAGGAGGAGTGCCAGGTGACCGCGCGCTGCGGCGTCACCGAGGTGGCCTGTATCACGGACCGCAAGGCCGCTTGCTCGGTCTTCGTGACCCAGTCGACCGGCGGCTCGCGGCAATACCGCTCGGGCAACGCCGAGGGTTGCGTCAACAAGGTCCACGACGTCTACGCCAAGACGGACCCCATCACGCCGACCATCCAGGGTGAGATCGACGCCGCGTGCTCGAAGGTGTTTCAGGGCACGACGAAGGTGCTCGGCGCTTGCGAGGCGACGATCGACTGTGAGGGCGATCTCATCTGCGACAAGAAGCTTTGCGCGTCGAAGGTCACGAAGAACAGCGGCGAGCTCTGCGGCAACCCGGGCGAAATCTGCGCGTCGGGATCGTTCTGCGATACGTCGGGCGGCGCGGCGCAGTGCAAGGCCAAGAAGGGCCGCGACGAGGTCTGCAACGCGAACGCCCCCTGCAACGAGAGCCTCCGCTGCAACAACACTTGTCGCGATCGCTTCGTCGCCGGTGAGAGCTGCGGCTCGAACGACGACTGCGCGCCGAGCGCGCCGTTCTGCGATCCGACGAACAGCAACAAGTGTGGCGCCGGCCTGATCTTCGCGCCGGGCGCCGGGTCCTGCAAAGACTACGGCGGCTGAGCCCTCTCTGGGCTGACGCGCCCAACGACCTGACGAGAGAACGGAACGGCAGGGCGCGCGCTGCGCTCAGCGGCCGACGATGACCGCGATCGCGATCCCGATCCCTCCGAGGACGGTGAGCGCGATCGCGATCGCACACCCGATGCCCGTCATGCCGAGCAAGCCCGAGCCCGCGCCCGACGCCGCTCCGTGCGAGAGGTCCTGGCGCAGCATCGCTTCGCCTTGCGCGAGCGAGACCATCGTGTTGAACGGCCGCTGCTGGCGCGTGCCGTCGATGCGCACCGCGAGCTGCATGCGCTTGCCGCCTTCGCGCGCGACCCACGTCACAGCGCGGCAACGGGGGCACACGGTCGACGGGTTTTCAGGCGCGATGGGAAGTGCGCACCACGGACAGCCCGCCGAGGGGGTCGACGCGTCGTCGACCGTGGCGAGTCGGTACTCGAGCTCCATCTCGTGGCCCTCGACGCGCGCCCAGGGCTCGGCCCACTGATCTTGGAGCACGCTCTCGGCGCTGCCTTCGACCGGCACCTGGCAGTGCGGGCAGGCGAGCGACACGGGCTCCTTCGAGGACACGAGCAGCGGCGCATCGCAGCGCTTGCACGTGCCGACGGCGATCCCCGGTGCGCCTCGCGCCATCGCGATGCGCGCGTGCGCAAACCAGCGGAGCAGACGCGGCGCATTGAACGCAGCGTCGAACTCGACCGGCTGGCCGTCGGCGCCGAAAGCGAGCCAAGCCTGCGTACCGCACGCGACGCAGCGGACGGGGAGCGTGAGGTGGGGCGGATCGCCGAGCGGCTGGGTGCACGACGAGCAGCGCGGCCGAATGAGCGGCATCGGGGTTGGGAACGTTCTAACAAAAAAAAGACGGGCCCCATGCGGCTTCGCACGGGACCCGTCTTTCGAGTGGCTGGGGCCGAGTTACTTCTTGCCCGCTGCGCCGCCGCTCATGCCCGAGGCCATGCCCTTGCCCTGCGACGGAGCGCCGGGGGCGGGGGTGGTCGAGGCCGCGGGTGCGGTGGGCGGGTTCGTGACGGCTGCGGGTGCCGCTGCGGGCGCAGGGTCGGCAGCTGCGACCGGCTTGCCGTCCATCTCTTCGACGTGGAACTCGGTGCGGCGGTTCTTCTGCTTGTTCTCCGCCGTGTCGTTCGGCCCCATCGGCTTCGTGTCGCCGTAGCCGATCGTCTTGAGGCGCATCTTGTCGACGGTGCCCTTCTCGGTGAGCCACTTCGCGACGGCCGCGGCGCGGTCATCCGAGAGCTTCTGGTTGTGCGCGGGCGTCCCGGTGTTGTCCGTGTGGCCTTCGATGCGGAGCTTCGTGACGTTCGGGTTCTGCTTCATGAAATCGACGAGCGTCGTGAGGATCTCCTTCGACTGCGCGGTCTCGCGGAGCGTCGCCTTGTCGACGTCGAACTCGAGCTGACCGGGGATCTTCACCTGGTTGCCTTCGATCGTGGCCTTGCCGACGGCGTGGAACTTGTTGACCTTCGGCGCTTCCTTCACCGGCTCGGGAGCAGGCGCGGGTGCCGGCGCGGGAGGCGGCGCGGGCTCGGGGGGCGGCGGCGCCTTCGCCGTCTGGTCGCCCATCTCGGCGTGGCAGCTGCAGCCGTTGAACGAGAACGCGAGGCCCAACACTGCAAACGCGAAAACCGGAGCGATGACTTTACGGATCATGAACATGCCTCCAAAAAAAGCGGACAACGCCGCGGTAGAGCCGCAACCGGCCCGGCCCACAAGTGAAAAAGCTGGGCGGAGGGTACGGCGGATCGGCTGTGTTTGGGAAGCACGCATTGGCGAGGCCTTCCGGTGCTAGCTTCGCGGCACGCATGGAAGGTTCCCCGCCGTCGAGCGGTTCGTGGCGGGAGGAGCTCGCACGCTACCGGAACGAGCTCGCGACGATGCTCGCGCGCGGCGAGGACGGCATCGCGCTCGGTCGTCGCCATGCGCAAATCCTCGACGCGTGGCTCGGCACCATGTTCGAGCGCGCGCGCGCCGCCGTGAACCCGAAAGGCACGTACGCGCTCGCGGCGGTCGGAAGCTACGGACGCGGCGCGCTCGCGTTGAAGAGCGATATCGACGTGCGCCTCATCGTCGGCGGCAAGGTGAAAGACAAGGACGAGCCGACGGCGCTGTCGGAAGCCATCCTCTACCCGCTGTGGGATGCCGGGCTCTCGGTCGGGCACCAGGTCATGGAACCGAGCGAGGCAATCGCGCTCGCGCAGGACGATCTCGCGACCACCACCTCGCTGCTCGATCTCCGGCACGTGGCGAGCTGCGCCGGCGGCGCGAGCCTCGTCGACGATCTCTTGCGGCGCGCGTGGGAAGGGCTCTTCACGGAAGCGAACCTCGGCTCTTTCGTCGATCGTCTCGAAGAAGAAGCCGCCGCGCGTCACGAGCGCTTTGGCGCGTCGGTGTACCTGCTCGAGCCCGACGTGAAGAACGGCGCCGGGGGCATTCGCGATCTCGATACCGTGCGTTGGGCCGCCCGCGCGCGCTTCCGCGTCGGCTCGGGCCTCGCGAACGATGTCGCTCACGTCGCAGGGGTGGGGTTGTGGCGCGAGCTCGTGCGTCTCGGCGTTCTCGTCACCCGCGAGGCCGAGGAAATCGAGCGCGCGGAGCAGCTCCTTTGGCGCGTACGAAACCGCCTGCACGCCCACGCCGAGCGCCGCAGCGACCGCCTCACGTTCGACGAGCAGGAGTCGATCGCCATCGAGCTCGGCTACCTCGATCGCATCGGCGTCGACAACGACGTGGCGCCGGTCTCAGGCGAGAACCACGAGGCGCGCGCCGCAGCGGCCGAGCGCTTGATGCAGGACTATTACCTTCAAGCGCGCGCCGTCACGCGCGCTCGCGAGCGCATCTTCGAGCGCGCGAGGCCGGCGCGCCGGCGTGCTCGGCCCGTCGAGATCGACGTCGGCGGCGGCGTGAAGCTCTTCGACGGTCACGTGACGATCGGGAGCTCGACGGAGCTTCACCGCGATCCGGCGCTCGCCCTTCGCGTCGTTGCCGCGTGCGTGCGCCATGGCGTGCCCGTCCTCGCGTTTGCGCGCGAAGCGATCGCACGCGCCGCCGGCGATCCAGCGTGGAGCGCAGCGCTGCGCGCGAGCCCCGAGGCCGCGCGAATCTTCGTCGATCTCATTTGCACGGTGTCCGAAGTGCGCACGCGTCGCGGCTCGATCGCAGGCGAGCTCCACGACATCGGGCTCTTGCTCGCGATGATTCCGGAGTTCCAGCCGGTGACCGGCCGCGTTCACCACGACACGTACCATGTGTATACGGTCGACGTTCACAGCGTGGCCGCCGTCGATTGTTTGCGTGCGCTCGCACGCGGAGAGCTCGCGCACATTCACCCGGTGGCGTCACGTCTCGCGGCCGAGATGCCACGCCCTCGTCCGGTGTTCCTCGCGACGCTGCTGCATGACGTCGGCAAGGGCTACCCCGATGCGTCGGGCTCGCGTAAGAACCACTCCGCGAGCGGCGCCGAGCTGTGCGACACGATCTTGCCGCGACTCGGTCTCGGACCTGACGAGGTCACGGAAGCGCGCGCTCTCGTGCTGCAGCACCTCGCGATGTACCACGTGGCCACGCGGCGCGATCTCGACGACCCCAGCACCGTCTCCGAGTTCGCGCGGCTCGTGCTCGGGCGCGAAGGTCTCAAGCACCTCTACTTGCTGACGGTCGTCGACATCTCGACGACCTCGCCCACCGCGATGACGTCGTGGAAGTCGCGCATGCTCGAGGAGCTCTACATCGCGACCGACGCTTACCTCGCGGGCGTGAAGCTCTCCGGCATCGACGAGGAGCGCGTTGATCGCGTTCGCGAGGCAGCGCGCTCCTTCTGGCACGGACCGCAGCCGTTTTTCGAAGAGTTCCTGGCGACGATGCCGGACCGCTATTTTCTGGCGAACGCGCCCGACGCGATTGCCGCGCACGCGAAGGTCGCACTCGAGCGATCGGTGGACGGCGCGGTGGTGCGTGCGGCGCTCGTGCCTTCGCGTCACGCCGAGGTCGCCGAGCTATGCGTGGTCGCCGAGGACCGGCCCGGCCTCCTCGCGCGGATCTCTGCCGCCATCACCGCCGGCCGTCTCGAGGTGCTCGCCGCGCAGGTCTACTCGCGCACGGTACCGAGCAGCCAAGATCGCACCGAAGCCGTCGACGTCTTCTGGGTGCGCGATCGCGTCGACGGGACCGAGGCCGCCGCACGCGCACTCGATCGGC
>CAXSGV010000046.1:0-211 GCA_964236615.1 uncultured Polyangiaceae bacterium | reverse complement strand
CGAAGCGCGGGCCGGTGGCTCATCGCAGTGGCGCGAGCGCCCGAGCCCCGCTGTCGTCACCGAGGTCGTCGTCGAGGATCGTGCGTCGCCGCGTCACACCGTCATCGAGATCTTTGCGAAGGATCGACCCGGCCTCCTCTACACGGTCGCGCGCTCGCTGCACGATCTCGGACTGTCGATCGCGCTCTCCAAGATCAACACCGAAGGCACG
>CAXSGV010000045.1:7429-21607 GCA_964236615.1 uncultured Polyangiaceae bacterium | reverse complement strand
TCGGGGGCGCTCGACTCGGAGGGCTCGAGGGTCGCGACGACATTGCGTGCGCTCTCCCCCGCACGCACGACGACGTCGAGGCGGGCCGATAATCCGCCGACGGCATCGAAGCGAAGGCGATGCGCGCCGGGGTCGACTTGGCGGGGCCTGCCATCGAGCTCGTCCACGAAGAGCTGATCGTCGAGCAGGACTCGCACCGCGGTGAGGTCGTCGCCCGCGCGGGTCTTCGCCCCGAGAACCAGTGACGGAATCTGCGCGTCGATCTCGGTCAGCCAACGCGCGCACTCGCTGCGGACAAGACCGGGACATTGCGCTGCTGCACACCCGAGAAAGCGCTTTTTGGCTTCGAGCCAGTGACCATCGTCACGCGCGCGTTGGCCGTCCGTCGCCGCATCGATGCACACCTGCTTTGGCGCCTCGGCACGCGCGTTCGTCGACGCGCCAGGGCCCACGACGGCGGCCACCGCGACGAGAACGATGCATGGGAACCTTTGCGTCACCACGGTCAGAAACAGCGCGGGTCGAAGAGCTTGTGGCCGGCTTCATCGAACGTGTAAGGCGGCGTGCAGGTCGCGCGGTTCGTCGATCTCCGCCGCGGCGATGATGCAGGAGGATACGTGCGGGTGAGAGGGACGCTCGACGGCGCGGGTGCGGACGCCGGTGCGACGGGGGGAACGATGGTCGGGACGCGATCGGGCGCGGTAGGCACCGCTCGCTCCGACGAATCCACACGATCGCTCCGCGCGAGCCACGAACGTGCGCCGATCGCGATCGACGACACGAGCACGACCGCTACCGCGACCCCCGTCACGAGGGGCGTACGCGCGCGCACACGAGGGGGAACCGAAGCGACCATCGGCGCAGGCGGGGCTTCTTCCGTCGTGCGCTCGACACGCGCGAGGCGCTCCTCGGCCATGTCGAGAGCGTCACCGGCGACCCCCTCGAGCCAGCGCGCGACCTCGTCTCGCGGCGCCGGTGGCGTCGCGCGCATCAAGTCGTCAGCGAAAGCGATCGCCGTGTGCGGTCGATCCCCGGGTCGTCGTGCGAGCGCAACGTTCACCGCGCGCGCAAGCTCCGTCGAAATGGACGGAGCGCTCGCCAAAGCCACGTCATCGACGTCGTTCGTACCGTCGCGCGGAGGAACGCCGCTGAGCATTTCGCAAAGCACGACACCGAGGGCGTACAAGTCCGCCTCGCGCGAGACCGAGCCACCGGCCTCCTGCTCCGGCGCCATGTACGAGCGCGTGCCCTTCGTGTCGCCCGTGCGCGTCACCGCGAGGCGCCGGGTGGCCTTCGCTATCCCGAAGTCGATCAGGCGCGCCACGCCGTCTTTGCCGAGGAGAATGTTCTTCGGCGATACGTCGCGATGGACGATTCCGAGAGGGCGCCCGTCCGTGTCACGCGCTTCGTGCGCGGCGTGGAGGCCGCGCAGCACGTCGACGGCAATCGCGACGGCCACCGGCGCCGGCACCGGGGACGTGGCGCCGCGGAGAGCGCGCGCGAGCGATTCGCCGAGCACGTAGTCCATCACGATGGCGACCCCGCCATCGTGCGCGATGACGTCGAGCGTGCGAACGACGTGCGGATCCTGAATGCGCGCCGAGAGCCGCGCTTCGTCGATGAACATCGCACGCAGTGCCGGCTCATTGGCAAGGTGCGGGTGCATGCGCTTGATCGCGACCACGCGCGCGAAGCCTTCAGCGCCGGTCAGCTTCGCGAGGTGAACACGCGCCATGCCGCCGGTACCGACCTCGTCGTAGAGACGGTAGCGATCGATGGTGAGAGGCGGAGGATCGAACACGGCGCACATTGCGGCGAAAGCGAATGTGGCGGTCATCCTAGCACCGTGCCGCCGCGAGCCGCGAAATGCCCTGCGCGCGTGGTACCTTGCGTCGACGATGCGAGCGCGCGACGCCGCCACGGCGTTCTTTCGGGTCGCGTCCCTGCTCGCGTGCCTCGGGGTCGGGTGCACGTTCGGCGTCGACGTCGCTTCGCTCTCGCGTTGCGCCGAGGCCGGTACGTGCCCTGACGCGCTGCTCGATGCCGGCGCCGTCGATGCTGGCGCGGAGGTCGTCGCGCCGCCCGTCGACGCAGCCGCGGACGGAAGCCGCGAATGCCCGCAGGGTCGAGGTCCGAGCATGATCCGTGTGCCGGTTGCCCCCGCCTTTTGCATCGACGAGACCGAGGTGACGATCGATCAGTACGCGGCCTTCCTTGCGACGAACGAACGGCCCGACGCCAAGCGGCTCGCTATGGCGTGCCGCGCGCACACCGATTTCACCCCCCACGGCGCGTGGCCCCCTGCGCCGGGTCGGGGAACGAGCCCGGTTGCGTTCGTCGACTTCTGCGACGCGCAGGCATTCTGCGTTTGGTCAGGTAAGGCACTCTGCGGCGCGCGTGAAGGTGGCGCGCTGGACGTGGGACTCCTGAGCCGCGCGGCGTTCGACGCGTGGTTCGCGGCATGCGGTGGCGACGCCAGCGACTACCCCTACGGCAACATGTACAATGCAAGCACATGCAATGGCGCCGATCAGGGCACCAGCACGACCTTGCCGGTCGCGAGTCTTTCCGGGTGTCGCGCTGGAGCGAGCGGCGCGTTCGACATGAGCGGCAACGTCTGGGAGTGGACCGACAGCTGCGAGCAAGACATCGACCTCGCGACCGACCGCTGCTTCGCGCGCGGCGGCGCCTTCAATGCCCCGAGCGGAGAGCTCACCTGCAAGGCGCGCCGCGCATCGACGCGCGGCGACGCGGACGCGACCCTCGGCTTTCGCTGCTGCGCGCCGTGACTCACGCGCGCGTCTCGAGGGTCAGTGCAGCAGCTTCGTCCAGACCCAGAACGGACCAGCGCCGTGGCCAAGAAGGCCATCCGGCTCGGGAGCGTGCAGCACGAAGTCGACGAGCAGCCCTCCGAAAATGGTCAACGTCACAAGCTCGGTCATACTCTCGAATGTAGGCGCGTAACGCTCCGCGTCAACGACCGTTCCTGAAAATTGACGCGACGCGCGAGGGAAACACAGATGAAACGATGCCGAAATATGACCGGTGTAACACGTCGCGTCATGAACATCCGCCGCGTCTGTACCCTCGGTCTGTGCCTCCTGAGCGCGTGCGGAACCGACGCGAGCCAACTCGCCCCCGACGGCGGACGCGAGGACGCGTCGGTCGTGACGGACGGTTCCATGACCGATGCCGCGATCACGGGCGACGCCACGCCAACCACGCCGGACTCCGGACAACCGGCCGGCTTCGTGGCAGTCCCCAGCTTCGGCACGAACCCAGGCGGTCTGAAGATGTACCTGCACCTGCCGCCGAAGCTCGCGTCCGGAGCGCCAGTCGTCCTCGCACTCCACGGCTGCACGCAGACCGCAAACGACTATGCGGCCGCCGGGTGGAGCGAGCTCGGCGACCTCTTCGGTTTCGCGGTCGTCTATCCCGAACAACAAGCGGCGAACAACTCGAGTCGGTGCTTCCGCTGGTTTGATTCAGCACATACGGCACGCGGCATGGGCGAGTCCGAGTCCCTTCGCCAGATGGCCGCGTTCATGACGACCGCGCACGGCACGACCGCATTCTACGCGACGGGCCTCTCGGCGGGCGGCGGAATGACGGCAGCACTCCTCGCGGCCTACCCCGACGTCTTCAAGAGCGGCGCGATCATGGCGGGCACTCCCTACGGCTGCGCGAGCTCGGTGCTCGAAGGTCTCACGTGCGCGAACCCCGGCTCCGACAAGACGGCGAGCGCGTGGGGCGCACTCGTCCGAAATGCGTACCCCGGTTACGCCGGGAAGTACCCGACCGTGTCGATCTGGCAGGGGACGAGCGACAAGGTCGTTCACCCTTCGAACATGACGCAGCTCGCGCGGCAGTGGACCGACGCGAACGGCATCGACGCGGTCGCGGACGCAACGTCGACCGTCCTCGGGGCGACGCATGTGGAATACAAGGACGGCGCCGGCGCGGTGCGCGTGGAGACGTACTCCATCCCGAACATGGCGCACGGCGCGGCGTTGTCGCCAGGCCTCGCGGCCGCCGGCGGTTGCGGCGTCGCCGGCCCTTACATGATCGATGCGAGTATCTGCTCGACCTACTACGCGGCGCGCTTCTTCGGTCTCGTGCCGTAACGACGGCAGAGCCGGGTGCATGGCGGGCGGCACGACGCGTCCGTTGCTTCGAGCGCGTGGGTATAAGACGATGCCGCCCTTGCCGTTCAACGACGTTCGAGGAGGATGCCGCGATGGGAATGCTGCGTAGAGGATTGAGCGGAGAGCCGGTGCGTGTGCTTCAGGAAAAGCTTGGTGTGAAAGCCGACGGCGTCTTCGGCCAAGGCACCGACACTGCGCTGCGCGACTACCAGAAAAACAACGGTCTCTCGGTCGACGGGATTGCCGGGCCCGATACGTTCGCGGCGATGGGCCTCTACGAGCTCGTGCTGCTCTACAAACCGATCCGCGGTGAGCTCGTGCGTCGCACGCAGGAAGCCCTCGGGGTCGGAGCCGACGGGATCTTCGGCGGCGGCACCGAGAAGGCCGTGAAGAAGTACCAAGAGGATCACGGCCTCGAGGCGACGGGCGAGGCCGATCCGACGATGCTCGCGCAGCTCGGGTTTCCCGAGTTCAGCCAAGAGAAGGTCGACGCCTCGCTCATCACGGAGGCGACGGCGATGATCGACGTGTCGCAGGTCGCACCCGAGCCGCCGCCGAAGGAGGAGCCTGGCTTCGTCTCGCGCGTGGGCAACGCGGTCCTCAACGTCGAGGCACTGCCCATCGCGGTCGGCAAATCGATCTGGAACACGGTGAAGAAGATCTTCTGAGCTTGCCGTGGCGACGGGGCTCGCCGATTAGCGCTCGGCGAGCTCCTTCAACGTGAGGAGCTGCTTTCGCATCATGAAGAGATCGCCCCAGGCAAGGAGCTGCGTGCGGACGCGCGCGACGAGACGCGGGCCGGTCTGACGCACCCGCATCTTCACGACGAGCCGCGTCCCACGCGCCGTCCCACGCGCCGTCCCACGCGAAGAGGGCTCGACGCGGTACGTGAGCGCGATCTGCCCGAAGAGAGTCTGTGACGCGGGCGTCGCAAGCTCCAAGGTGAGGTGCTTGTCCTTCTCGAACGCGACCAACCTGAAGATCGTCATCACCCGTTGGCCCACGGCGAGCGCGTCGAGACGAGGCGTCAGGGTGCGCGGGCTCGTGCGCCCGAAGTTGTCGATCCAGTCGTAGCTGTAAGGCGCGGCGCGGAGCTGGCAGAGCCAGCGGAATACGACCTCGGGGGGCGCGTCGATCGTGATGCCGCGGTAGAGGACGACGTCGGCGTCGGTGAGCCAAGCGTCACACGCGAATGTCTCGGCGCGCTCGGCCACAGTCGAGCCCCAGGTGTACGCGATCGATGTCATGCACCGAACGTAGGGGCGTCGTTCACGCGCGACCAGCTCACCTCGCGTAGCCGTAGCCCGAGCCGCGAAGGAGGAGAGCGAGCGGTAGCGGATCGCTGACCTGCAGGACGCCTTCGACCGCGTCGGCGAGCCGCACGATGCGCAAGAAGTCCTCGTTCAGCCGTGGCTCGTTGAGCTCGACAGCCGCCGTCTTCAGAAGCTGTGCGCGCTCGCTCAACGCGGCCGCCGCAGCGGCACGAGGGTGGCCGGCGCCGACGTGGCGCGCGACATCGAGCACCGTTTCGCCGGCGGCGAACAGGTGCACGGTCGCGGCCACACTCGCGTTGACGGTCTTGGCGCTCTCGGCGTCGCTCGTTGCAAACTTGATCTTGAGCGGGATCGCTTCCGTGACGCTCTTCTTTCGAAGTCGGTCCTTGTAACGCACGAAGACCGTCGCGATGGTCGTCTCCTCGAGCTCCGCGGGCACCTTCAGCGTGAGCACGATGGAGTGGTGATCGTCCTTCGCGAACGAAGGCAGGAAGAAGCGCGTTCCGTCTTCGGTGTCCGCGCCCGGCATGCGCGAGCCGAAGACCTTCACGAGCGCGACATCGGGCTTCAGACGAACCCGCAGCTCGACGTCCTGCGCGGCCGACGCGAGACGCGCATCGAGCTCGCGGACCATGGCGCCGGCGATCTGTGTCGTGTCGAAAAGCCCGTAGTACGCGCCCGCGCCCCTGTCCGCGATCCCGTTCAAGAGCGGCACATCGAACGCAGCGCCAAGCCCAAACGCGCTCGTCTGGATTCCATCTTGGAAAGCGCGCTCGGTCAGCGCCCACAGCTTCGGCAGCGACGTGTCACCCGAGGTCGCAGGCCCATGCGACAGGAGCAGGACGATCCTCACGGCGTCGGCGTGGATCGTCTTCGACCGCGCTTCGCCGTAGCTTCGATCGAGGCCCGCGCTGACGTTCGTTCCGCCGCCAGCGACGATCGCCTTGATGATTTCCAGCGCCGCGGTGCGCTTTGCTCCGACGGGCCCGTCGGGGATGAGCACCTTCGCCTCGCTTGCGAACGTCACGAGGGAAAAATCGTCGGCTGGCTGGAGCTTCTCGACGAGGGCGGCAGCTGCGGCCTTCGCGTTCTCGATTGCGGCGCCCCGCATCGAGCCGCTCACGTCGAGCACGACGTGGAGTGAGACGGGCGCGCGTGGCGGCGCTACGTCGCTCGAGCGGATGGCAATCCGGACGTTCACGTTGCCGCCGATCGGCGGAAGTGCCGCGCGCTCCGTGGACAGCTGGAAGGAAAGCGCGGCACCGTTCACGGGCTTGGGGATTGCCGGGCTGTAGCGGCCGCTGAAGTCGCCGACGACATCCTTGTAGGCTGCAGGTATCGAGCCGTTGGCGACCGCCGCATCGAAGGCGCCAAGCCCTGCGCCGCCGGGTCGGTACGTCGTGCCGAGGCGCGCGTTTGGCTCGATCACGCCGTCGGGAGGAAGCACGAGACCAGCGCGCGCGGTCGGCTTGATCTGCGCGCCACCCGCGACGGTCGACCCCGGCGACGGGTCCCCGGCCTGCGTGGCGCCGGGTGCCGAGCGTTCGAAGGTCTCTCCTTCCGACGGACCGCCGGCACCACCGAGAAGCGCGGAGGACTGATTTCCGGCCGCGCGCATCGTGCGCCCAACCTGCGTGACAGGTAAACGCTACCGGCGATGGCGAGGACGATGGTGATGCTCAGCCACGCCCACGTGTTCGCGTTCTTCATTCCGGCTCATCCTAGAGCACGGCGCTCCGCGCAGATCGGCTAGTCGCACTGCACCCGACGGTTGCATTTGCCGTCCGAGGCGCGCTCGCACACGGAGCTGACCTTCTGGTTCGGCGAGCACGCCGACGGAGCGATGGGCGGCTCCGGACCGCAGTCTTCGTGTGCACAGGGGGAGCCCGCCGACGGCGATGCTGCAGCGGGATCACCCTCGTGAGCACACGCCAGGAAGGTGGAAACGACGAAGGCGAGGAACACCAGCGCTCGGGTAGTCATCCTCAGCAACGCATTACCACGGCGCCTGACAGCGTGGTCGTCACGCGCTGTGGACGGCACCAGTAGTGGGCACTCCCGAGTGGAGTGTTTCCTGCAAACGCGTCGCACCACTGGCAACCCAACCAAAGAGGGAGGAGCGCGCATGGGTGGAGCATTCGAAGGCAAGGTCGTCGTCGTGACAGGCGCGTCGGCGGGCGTGGGCCGCGCGATCGTTCGAGCGTTTGCTGCGGAAGGGGCGAACCTCGCGCTGCTGGCGCGGGGCCGCGACGGTCTCGAGGGGGCGCGAAACGAGGTCGAGAAGCTCGGCGGGCGCGCGCTCGTGCTGCCGCTCGACGTCGCGGACGCGGATGCGGTGGAGCGCGCAGCGGACGAGGTGGAGCGCACCCTCGGACCCATCGACGTCTGGGTGAACGACGCGATGGTGTCGGTCTTTGCTCCCATCATCGACACTACACCCGAGGAATTTCGGCGCGTCACCGAGGTGACGTACCTCGGCTACGTCTATGGGACGCTCGCCGCGCTCAAGCGCATGCGCGCGCGTGACCGCGGCGTGATCGTGCAGATCGGCTCGGCCCTCGCCTACCGATCGATACCGTTGCAAGCGGCCTACTGCGCCGCGAAGCACGCGGTCAGAGGCTTTACGGAGTCACTACGCACCGAGCTGCTTCACGACAAGAGCGCTGTGCATGTGGCGGAGGTGCACCTCCCGGCGGTCAACACGCCGCAGTTCTCGTGGGTGCGTGCGAAGCTCCCCAACAAACCGCAGCCGGTCCCTCCGATCTTCCAGCCGGAGCTCATCGCCGACGCCGTCGTGCACGCGACGCTGCACCGCCGTCGCGAGACGTGGGTCGCGTGGCCCGTCGTCGAAGCGATCGTTGGCGAGAAGGTCGCGCCACGGATTGCGGACCGCTACCTCGCGCGCACCGGGTACGCCGCGCAGCAGACAGACGAGCCGATCGAGGCAACCCGCCGTGACAACCTGTACCAGGCAGTACCGGGTGACCACGGCGCGCACGGCACGTTCGACGAGCGAGCGCGGAGCACGAGCGCCGTGTGGTGGCTCTCGAAGAACCGCGGGCGTCTCCTCATCGCGCTGGGGGCCACCGCCGCCGTCGCAAGCACGGTGTTGGTTTCGGCACGTCGGCGAGGCTGACGCGCACTCGCGCGCGCACCGATTAGAAGCCTGAGACCTTACCGGACGTCGTCGCAACGTCCAGATGCGTGTGATTGCATGAATCGCTGAAGCTCCCGAAATTCGGAAACATGGCGTTCTGCGCAGCCGAGCGGCAGTTCGATTGGCCAATACGCGTCCCGTTCGGCATGAACGTGTATGCGTATTTCAGCATTTCGATGTTGAGCGCATTGCTGCCGTTGATCGGCGTGCCATTGAGCGCCCAGATGTCGATGGCCTTGCCCCCGCCGTCGATCCAGTGCGAGCTCTGCGTCCCGGCGCCCGCCAAGATGTTCGCGCATTTGCGGTTGATGTCGCTGACGCCGACGGTCGTGTACTTCTCCGTGAGCCTGAGGAGGAACTGAAGGACGCGAATGTCGATTCCGCAATTGGCGCTCGCGGTGCCGTTGGCGATCGCCTCGATCTGCGGAATGTAGTCAGGCTGATCGGCGCTGACCGGCAGGGAACGAAGCTTCTTCGACGCAATCAGCTTCGCCGCGATCTGCTGGGCGGTGAGCGGGCCCGCGTCTGCCTGCGCGTCGCTCCCCGCTTCGACGACGGCGGGGGCGCCGGTGTCGTCGACGGTCATGGCGACATCCGCGCCGGCATCACCCGCTTGCTGCGGGCTACCGCCGTCCTCGGGATCGTCCGCCGTGGGTAGGCCAGCGTCGTCCGCGGAGCATGCGGATACGGCCGCGACACCAGCAAGAGCAAGTACACAAGCCAGCCGCTTTTGCAGAGACCACATGCCTCAATCCTTCTTTCTTGGCCTATGCAGAATATGGCATTTGCGCGGGCGAAGCTCGTCGGATTGTGTCGATCGTCGTGGGTCGGCCGAGCCCTGGATCACGAGCACCATGAACAACGCCGCGGCCACGCCGCGCTACGCGAGGCTCCGCTCACACGAGTCGCGCGCGACGCAGGCGGAGGGCATTGGCGATCACCGATACCGAGCTGAGGCTCATCGCCGCGCTCGCTAGCATCGGGCTCAGGAGCACCCCGAGCACCGGGTAGAGCACGCCAGCGGCGATGGGCACGCCCAGAAGGTTGTAGCAAAACGCGAGCGCCAGATTTTGGCGGACGTTGCGCATCGTCGCGCGGCTGAGGGCGCGCGCTCGAGCGATCGAGCGGAGATCTCCTCGCAGAAGGACGACGCCCGCGCTCTGCATCGCAATGTCCGTTCCCGTGCCCATCGCAATGCCCACGTCGGCCAACGCCAGCGCCGGCGCGTCGTTGATACCGTCCCCCGCCATCGCCACGACGTGCCCCTCCGCGCGGAGCCGGCGAACGATGTCTCCCTTCGCGGCGGGGAGCACGCCCGCTTCGACCGAGTCCAGACCGAGCTTTCGCGCCACGGCCTCGGCGTTCACCCTCGCGTCGCCTGTCACCATGACGACGCGCACGCCTTCGGCGCGAAGGTGCGTCAAGGCCTCGGGCGTCGTCGCCTTGATGGGATCGGCGATCGCGAGGAGGCCGGCGATCGCGCCACCGATGCGCACGACGACCACCGTTGCACCGTCGCCGCGAAGAGCATCGGCTCCGAGCGCGCCATCGGATTGCGCGCCGCCGAGCTCGGCGAACAAGGCCTCGCTTCCGATCGCGACCTCCGTCGTGTCGACGGTGCCGACGATCCCCTTGCCGGTGATCGACCGGAACTGCGACGCGGTCCCGAGCGCGACGCCCCGGGCCGCCGCGATCCGCACGACTGCAGCGCCAAGTGGGTGCTCGCTTGCCCGCTCGAGCGTGGCCGCGAGCCGAACGAGCTCGTCCTCGCGTCCTTTCCACGCGTCGGTGACGCGCACATCGATGACCTCGGGTTTGCCCTCGGTGAGCGTCCCGGTCTTGTCGACGACCAGCGTGTCGACCGTGCGGAGCAACTCCAGCGCGTCGGCGTTGCGGAAGAGCACACCCATCGTCGCGCCGCGGCCCACCCCGACCATGATCGCCATCGGCGTCGCGAGACCGAGCGCGCAGGGGCACGCGATGATCAACACGGAGACGGCGGCGACCAACGCGTGCGCGAAACGTGGCGCGGGACCAACCGACGCCCACACCCCGAAGGTCACGACGGCGACTAGCATCACCGCAGGAACGAACCAGCTCGCGACGCGATCGACGAGAAGGTGAACAGCGGCTTGGCTGCGCTGCGCATCCGAAACCATCGTGACGATTTGCGCCAGCAGCGTGTCCGCGCCGACGCGCTCCGCCGTCATCACGAAAGTGCCCGTTTGGTTGACGGTGCCGGCGGTGACGGTCGTCCCCTTTGCCTTTTCGACGGGCACCGGCTCGCCGGTCACCATCGACTCGTCGATGACGCTCATGCCCTCGGTGACGCGTCCGTCGACGGGAACCTTTTCGCCCGGTCGAACGCGAAGTCGATCACCGACGCGGATGTCCGCGAGCGGCGTATCGACCTCGGAGCCGTCGGAGCCGATGCGGCGAGCCGTCTTCGGCGCGAGCCCGAGCAGCGCGCGAATGGCGCTGCCGGTTCGACTGCGCGCACGAAGCTCGAGGACTTGACCAACGAGCACGAGCACGACGATGACGGCGGCCGCCTCGAAATACACGCCCACCTCGCCGTCGTGACCGCGAAACGAAGCAGGAAAGACGTTCGGTGCGAGCGTTGCCACCACGCTGTACCCGTAAGCGGCGCCGGTGCCGATCGCGATGAGCGTGAACATATTGAGGCGTCGATGGACGAACGACCGGAGGCCGCGCACGAAAAACGGATAACCGCCCCAGAGCACGACGGGGCTCGCGAGGACGAGCTCGAGCCAAAGGACGTTGCGCGCACCTACGGCGTGCCGCACCGGATCGCCCGGAAGCATCTCCGACATGGCGACCAGCAGGACGATCGCCGCTGGCGCGAGGGTGATCCAAAGGCGACGCGACATCAGCTCGAGCTCGACGTTCTTGGGCTCCTCAACCGCCATCGTGCGCGGCTCCAACGCCATGCCGCAGAGCGGGCAGTCACCGGGACCCGCCTGCACGATCTCGGGATGCATCGGGCACGTGTAGTCGACGTCGCTGGCTACGGCCGCGCGCGCCGATCCACCGTCCGCTTTCGGCGTGGCCGGCCTCGCGGCGAGGTAGCGCGCGGGCTCCGTCGTGAATTTCGTCCGGCAGCCAGCGCTGCAAAAAAAGAACGTCCGCCCGTCGTGCACGTGCGAGCCGCCCTTCGCTCGCGACGGCGTCACACGCATTCCACAGACGGGATCGGTCGCCTTTTCCTCTTCGTTGGGAGGCAAAACTTCAGCTGCAATCGATGGGTCGGGTGGGTGCGCGTGCATGTTCATTGGTGCCTCGTTTCGATGAGCTGACGCGTACGAGGGGCCCCCACTACAGTCGTCAGGACGATTCCTAGTCGTTCGACTGTAACCATGCCCGTCACAGCGAAAGCTACGCGAGCGTGGGCTCATCGCCGCAGAACTTGCGGGCGTGCGCAGGCTATTCGCGTCCGCGGGCCCCGGGCCTTGTCGCGCGCCGAGCAGATGCTGTTTCGCTCCCCGGTCTCGTTCGAGCGGCCATCCGAGCCACTGACTCGAGATGGCTCGCGACGTGCTTGGGAGGTTGTGGATAGCGCGTTCTGCCAGGTCGCGATGATTCACCCAGCATGCTCACCAAACGACAGAAGCTCACGCGCGTTCTTTGCGTGGCGCTGCCGCTGCTTCTCGGCAGCGCCAATGCGCATGCAGACGATGCAGCGGACGAGCAGTCGCTTGCCAGGAGCATCGAACGAAAAACCATCGTCCGTCTTGCGGTCGCCCGAAGTCCCAACGTGAAGGCTGGCGAGCAGCGCGGCCGCGCGTTGCGCTCGGAGGCGCAGGCTCAGGGTCGGCTTCCGCCTCCGGAAGCGATGGTGCAGATTTGGCAAGTCCCGCTCGCGCGGCCCTACGCCTTGAACGAGCAGATGATCATGCTCGGCATCCATCAGACGCTCCCCGCACCTGGCTCCCTTGCCGCGCGCGAAGGCGCGCTGGAGCAACGTGGCCACGCCGAAGAGATCATGGCGGGCGAGCGCTCGCGGGAGATCGCCCGCGAGGCAAGCCACGCGTTTGCGGACTACTTCGGCGCAACCGAGCGTCACCGCGTTCACCGCGAGCACCTCGTCGTCGCAAGCCGCGTGCTCGATGTCGCGCAGAGCCGGCACGGGGCGGGCGGAAGTCTGACCGATGTGACGCAGGCCGATCTCGATCTTGCGCGGATGGAGGCTGACGTGATCACCGATCGCGCCTTGATCGAGAGCGCACGAGCAAAGCTCAACGCGCTCCTCTCGCGGCCTCCGACCGCACCCCTTGGATCACCGGTCGACGATCCACCCGGCGTGCCCGCGTGGACCACCGACGTCATGCTCGTCAAGGCGCGGCAAGGCCGGCCCGAGATCCGCGCCGCCGTCGCCGAGCGCGAAGCACGACGACTCGAGGCTCGGGCGGCGGACCGCGAGGCCACGTGGCCCGCGTTTCGTCTGGGCGCCTTGTACTTTGCGCCGACGACCTCGATGCCCAGTCACGGTTATGGTGTCGACGCTGCCGTGTCGCTACCCTGGCTTTGGGGCGCAGCGAGCAAACACAGCGACGCGTCGAACGAGAGCTTCATCGCCGCCGCGACGAGCGTGCAGGGTGCACGTATCCCCGTCGACGCCGACGTCGTCACGGCCGAAGCCAACGCTCGAAGCGCTGCACTTCGGCTCGACGTACTGACACGCCGCGCGCTTCCAGCGAGCCAACGCGCTTTCGAAGCCGCCTGGTCCGGCTACACGAGCGGACGCGGTGACGCGTTGACGATCCTCGCTGCGCGCAAGGGCGTGGTCGACGTCGAGAGCGACATCATCGCAGCCCGTACCTCTCTCGATCACGCGTTCGCCGATCTCGACGCGGCCGTAGGAACGAATGTGCCGCGACGTCTGGTATCGCCTGCGGACATCGCCGCGTCCGAGGGCGCCTCTCATGAGCGATGAGCCCGTGGAAGAGCCAGCGCCGGGCGCCGAGATGCCTGAAGGCGAAGAGGTCGCGCCACGCGGCGTAAAGCTGATGGCAGCCGTGCGCTGGGTGTTCCTCGCCATGACGATCCTGGTCGCGCTTGCGTCGTGGTGGTCTTACGCGCGAGCCAACCTCGTCGGCGGACCGAGCCGTACGTCCGAGCACGCCGCTGCGAAATTCCACTGCCCGATGCATCCGCAGATCGTCTCCGGTGAGCCGGGCGAGTGTCCGATTTGCCATATGCAGCTCGAGCCGATTGCGGCCTCTGCGTCGGCGACTATGCCCAACCACCGCATGGCCGACGCGGGAGCCGACGGCGCGACGCGAACGCCCCCCGACGGCGCGACGCGAACGCCCCCCGGCAGCGTGCCGCCCACGACCGCGGCACTCGAGCTCACGCTCGACCGCGTGCAAGCGATCGGCGTTCGAACGGCGGTCGCGACGGAGAAGCCGCTGGCATCGAGCCTACGCATCACGGCGGTCGTGGCGTCCACCGAGCAGGGGGCGTCCGAGGCCATCCTCATCGACGCGGCCGGCATGGTGGTCGACCGCCGCCGCAAGAACACCCTGGTCGGGCACGGCGCGCCGCTGACCGCCTACGCGGCGCCGTCGGACTGCTTCGGCGC
>CAXSGV010000045.1:0-7419 GCA_964236615.1 uncultured Polyangiaceae bacterium | reverse complement strand
CTGGTCGAGGCGCTGCGCGAGAAGATCGCCGCGAACCAGACCGGCGTTCACGTCGCCCGCGGTGAGTGGCTACTGAGCATTTACAGTCCCGAGGTCTACCAAGCCGAGAGCGAGCTACTCGCGACGCGGCAGTGGACTGGCGACGCGGGCGTCCGCTCGCAAGCCGCGGCCCGTGGAAAGCTCGAGCTCCTCGGCATGCGCAAGACGGACATCGACCGCGTCGTGGCTTCCGGCGAAGCCATCCGCGCGATGCCGGTCTACGCGCCGCAGGCCGGGACGATCATGAAAAAGGCGGCGATCATGGGCTCGTACGCCACGCCCGAGACGATGCTGTACGAGATAGAGGATCTCTCGCGCGTCTACGTTCTTGCGGACGTGTTTCAGCAAGACATCGCCGGCCTTCGCGTCGGCGCATCGGGCCAGTTCCGTCCAGCGGGCGGCGACGGCGCGCTCGAGGCACGCATCGATCTGATCTACCCGAACGTCGACCCGAGCGCGCGTACGACGCGCGTTCGCATGTCCGTGCGGAACGACGCCGGCTCCCTTCGCCCGGGCCAATACGGAACCGTCGACGTCGCGGCTGCCGGCGCTCCGCGCACCGCCGTGACCGTCCCGCGCGACGCGATCATCGACACCGGGCTCGATACCTACCTTTTCGTCGTCGACGGGCCCGGCAAGCTCACTCCGCGATCGGTCCTGCTTGGTCCAGAAAGCGGAAACGAGATCACGATCGCGGCAGGACTGAGGGGCGGCGAGCGGGTCGTGTCCGGAGCGACGTTTCTCATCGACTCGGAGAGTCGTCTCCAGGCCTCGGCGATGAAGGCTTCCGCCACGACGCCGTCGGGTACAACGACTCCAGCGCGCGACACGGCCGACGGCCCCGTATGCGCCACCGACTTCGATCGAACGAAGTACATGGACAAGCTCATCGCGTGCGAAAAGTGCGCGGTCCACCGCGGCATGGGCTCGATGGAGGCGGACTGCAAGAACGCCATCCCGAAGCCGTGGCGGTGAGCCGATGATCGGACGGATCATCGATCTCTCGGCGAAGTACCGCGGGCTGGTCTTCCTCGTGTACGCGGGGTTGATCCTCTTCGGCGTGCATGCGCTTCGAAGCGTGCACCTCGACGCCATTCCGGATCTCTCCGATCCGCAGGTGATCGTCTTCACCGAGTGGAAGGGGCAGTCGCCGACGCTCATCGAGGATCAAATCACTTACCCGATCGCCAGCTCGCTGCTCGCAGCGCCGAAGGTCAGGGCCGTGCGTGGTTACTCGATGTTCGGGATGTCGTTCGTCTACGTGATCTTCGAGGAAGGCACCGACATCTACTGGGGGCGGTCGCGCGTGCTCGAGTACATGAGCGGAATCAAGACGAAGCTTCCGCCAAGCGTCTCGCCGGTGCTCGGCCCCGACGCGACCGGGATCGGATGGGTATACGAGTACGCGCTCGTGGACCGGTCCGGTCAGCACGATCTCGCCGAGCTGCGGACGATTCAGGACTTCACGCTCCGTTACGGGCTCGAGTGCGTGCCGGGTGTCGCGCAGGTTGCAAGTATTGGCGGCTTCGAGCGCCAGTACCAGGTGACGCTCGATCCCGACAAGCTGCGCGCGTACGGCCTCGACGTCGGCGACGTCGCGGACGCGATCCGCAAGTCGAACGCCGAGGTGTCCGGGCGCGTCCTCGAGATGAGCGGACGCGAATATTTCATCCGCGGTCGTGGGTACGTGAAAAATCTCGACGACCTCGCGCAAGTCGCGATCCGCGCGGGTCCGAGCGGCGCGCCGATTCGCGTGGGCGACGTGGGTGGCGTGCGCTTCGGTGGAGATATTCGGCGCGGCCTCGCTGAGCTCAATGGAGAGGGGGAGACGGTCGGCGCGATCGTGATCGCGCGCTACGGAGAGAACGCGCTCGAGGTCATCGACCGCGTGAAGACGCGCCTCGACGAGCTGAAGACGGCCCTGCCGCCGGGCGTCGAGATCGTGCCGACCTACGATCGGTCGTCGCTCATCCATCGGGCGATCACGACGCTGAAGCACGCACTGACCGAGGAGGCGATCACCGTCAGTCTCGTGATTCTCCTCTTTTTGCTGCACTTCCGGAGCGCGCTGCTCCCCATCATCAGCCTTCCGATCGCGGTCTTGCTCGCGTTCATTCCGATGTACCTGCTCGGGATCCCAGCGACGATCATGAGCCTGGGTGGAATTGCCATCGCGGTCGGCGCGACAGTCGATGCCGAGATCGTGATGATCGAGGCGTGCCACAAGAAGCTCGAACAGGCGCCGAAGAACCTCTCGCCCGCGGACCGTAAGAAGCTGCTGCACGAAGCGGCCCGCGAGGTGACGCCGGCGATCTTCTTTTCACTTTTGATCATCGCCGTTTCGTTCATCCCCATCTTCGGCCTCGATGGTCAGGCGGGGCGCCTCTTCAAGCCGCTCGCGTTCACGAAGACGTTCGTGATGCTGTCGGCGGCGCTCCTCAGCATCACCTTGGCGCCGGCGCTCCGCGACGTGCTGATGCAGGGCAAGGTCCGAAGCGAAAAAGACCATCCCGTGTCGCGCGTGATCCGCGCGGTGTACCAGCCCTTCGTGTACGTCGCTTTGCGGCGGCCGATCACGACGCTGCTGATCGGCGGGTTCGCCGTGCTGTCTGCGATCCCCGCGTACCTGAAGCTCGGTCACGAGTTCATGCCGCCCCTCAACGAAGGCGACCTTCTGTACATGCCGACGACGTTGCCGAACCTGTCGATCGAGGAGGCGAAACGCCAGCTCGAGCGGCAAGATCGAATGCTCGCCGAGTTTCCCGAGGTGAAGACGGTATTCGGCAAGGCGGGGCGCTCCGAGTCGCCGACCGATCCAGCACCCCTGTCGATGGTCGAGACGATCGTGCAGCTTCGACCCGTCGCCGAGTGGCCTCGCGTTCATCGCGAACGCTTCTACTCGTCATGGGCTCCGAGCTTTCTCAAGCGCCCGCTCGGTGCCTTGTGGCCCGAGGACGAGCCGGAGACCTGGGACGAGCTCGTCACCAAGATGAACGCGAAGCTTCAGCTACCCGGCTGGACGAACGCGTGGACGATGCCCATCAAGACGCGCGTCGACATGTTGACGACCGGCGTTCGCACCCCCGTCGGAATCAAGATCTTCGGCCACGAGCTCGCGTCGATCGAGGTGGCCGGTCAGCAGCTCGAAGCCGTCGTGGCGCGCGTTCCGGGTACACGCAGCTCGCTCTACGACCGTTCGCTCGGCGGCACGTACGTCGACGTCACGCCGAAACGCGAGGCGCTCGCGCGGTACGGATTGCAGATCGACGATCTCAATGCCGTCATCGAACGCGCGATAGGGGGCGAGCCCGTCACGACGACGGTCGAGGGACGTCGTCGCTTCAGCGTGAGCGTCCGCTACAAGGACGACTTCCGTTCGAGCCCCGAGAAGCTACGCGAGGTGCTCGTCACTCTACGTCCACCGAGCACTGGAAGCGCGGCGGGCGCGAACGCAATTCCGCTCGGCGAGCTCGCCGACGTCACCGTCGTCGAGGGTCCGCCGATGCTCCGCGAGGAGGGCGGCCTTCTGGTCGGGTACGTGTACGTCGACATCGATCCGTCGCGCGATCTCGGCGGTTACGTCGATGACGCAAAGGCCGCCGTCGCAGCGGCGGAGTCACGTCACGAGCTGGTCCTCGCGCCGGGGATGCACCTCTTGTGGACAGGCCAGTACGAGCTGCTCGAGGGCATGCGGGCGCGGATGAAGCTCTTGATTCCTCTCGCGCTCGGGCTTGTCGCGCTTCTTCTCTATCTGCAGTTCAAGAACGTGACCGAGGTGCTGATCGTCTTGCTCTCGATCCCGTTCGCGCTCGTCGGGAGCATCTGGCTGCTCTACTTCCTCGACTACCGCATTTCGACTGCCGTGCTCGTCGGGCTCATCGCCTTGATTGGGCTCGCTGCGCAAACGGGCGTTGTCATGATCATCTACATCGATCATGCGTTCATCCGCCGTTTGCGAGCGGGGAAAGTCCGGAACCTGCAGGACATCATTCACGCCCACACCGAGGGCACGGTGCTTCGTGTCCGTCCGAAGCTGATGACGGTGGGGACGATGCTGATCGGCCTCGTTCCGCTGTTGTGGGCGACCGGCAGTGGCGCCGACGTGATGAAGCGCGTCGCCGCGCCGATGGTCGGAGGCCTCCTCTCGAGCGCGTTCCTCACACTGGAGATGATCCCCGTCGTTTACACCTACTGGCGCTACGCGCAGCTCAAGAAGTCACAGCGCACCGGCCGCCCACTTCACGAAGTGTGCGGAATCGACCTGGGGACAACGGAGCCGTCACGGTGACCACGTGGGCTTCTCTTTCCCCCACGACGCGCGTCGGTCAGCGCGAGCCGCGCCTGCTGGAGCGTGAGAGCGCGCGCAGCGAGTCGGCGGTGGCGAGCGGAAGTGGCTTCCAGGGATCGCCGCGCATGTCGAGGAGCTGTCCGCTCGTCACGTCGATACGAAGGCCGCTCTCCACGGGGTAGAAGCGATTGTGATCCTGAATGAGTCTGTTGAGCTGCGCGATCTTGCGCTCGATGGGGAGCGTGATCGCGGAGTCGTCGCCCCTCGCCGCGACCTCCTCGGCGAGCGCCACTTCGAGGTCCTCGATCTTGCGCGCGCGTGCGGCGTAAGCGGGTACGCCGATGACGGCCGCCGCGATCCGCTGCTCCAAAGTCAAAGTGAAGTTGCGCTGCGGCGACGCGGTCTCGATGGAGATGGCCGAACGCGTCTTCGTGGGCTCCTCGGGCTCCAGGGCGGGCAGCTTCTTCGCAACCTGGAGAAACGCGATCTCCTCGCATACGGCGTCGAACACACCTTCCGGTAGGTTGCGGCGCAGCGCAGCTTGGACGCGGGACGCAAACGCGTCGAAGTGAATCCGCGCCGCGGCCACCTGCTTTTCGACACCTTCGCCGCTGGCGACCGGATGGAGAACGCGACCAAGCACGGTGACGCGTGCGGAGGGATCCTGGCGCCGGTGCTCCGACGTCACGAGTGCCTCGATCTCGAGGTGAAGCCCCGCCTCTTCATGCTCGGCGCTCAGGCGAAGCTCCTCGAACGTGGTGCCGAACGTCGATGTGTGATCCAAGAACGCCGCGACGAGCTCTGGCATGTCGCCGGGGACACCGACCGCGTCGTGGAACACGATGGTCCCGTCGATCGTCAAGGAGCGCGCGTTGTCGATCTCGAGGGCGTCGAGCGCGCGGCGGATCTCGTAAACCAGAGTCGCCGCTTCCATGCGATCGCGAATGCGCTCGGTCCCGAGGTCGATCGCCGCGCCAGCGATGGCTTGGATCTTTTCCCAGAACGTCGGTGCACGCTCGATCACGTCACTGGGTAAGGCAACCTCGATCCGAGCGACCCACTGCATTGCTCGGATTGTACCGAATCTGACGCGCGCTTTCGCGTGCGTAGATCCCGTAAGATCCGGGTGCATGGCGAAAGAGAGCAATCCCTTCAAGCGCAATGCGCTCGTGATCCTCGTCGCGGTCGCCGCGTGCCTCGTTCTCGGCGCTTGCAAGCGCTGGGAGGACAAAATGGAAACCGGCCGACAGGCTCTGCTCGCGTCCGCAACGCCGTGCCCAGCCCCTGCGACGTGCTCGGCCAAGACGACGGTTTCTCGACGCGAGGTGTCGACATGCAGCGCGCCACCCGCGGCGGGGCAGAAGTACGCGGTCGGCGACATCGTGATCGTCAGCGATCTTGGCGGCATCCCTACCCTCGCCCGCGTCACGGCCCAGCAGAGCAAGTCGTACCGGGTCGAGTTCGCCGAAGGCGTGATCAACGAGCGATCCGCGGATTCGATCGTCGCCCAAGTCTGCCGCTGAGGCGGAAGCTTCAGGCAGAGCCGCGGTGCTCGGATGCCGTCGCCCGCACGCCGCTTGCACGACGAGTCTGGATGAGCCTTCGCGAGTACGTACGCAAGCGCGACTTCAGCGTGACGACCGAGCCGCGCGGCCAAATTGCCCCGCAGCGTAGCGCGCGTGCATTCGTGGTGCAGAAGCACGCGGCGTCGCACCTTCACTACGACTTCCGCTTGGAGCTCGAAGGCGTGTTGAAGAGCTGGTCCGTACCAAAAGGGCCGAGCTTGAACCCATCGACGCGGCGGCTCGCAATGGAGACGGAGGACCACCCGACGGACTACGGCGACTTCGAGGGGATCATTCCCAAGGGCCAGTACGGCGGCGGAACGGTGCTGCTCTGGGATCGCGGGACATGGCACCCGCTCGATGACGATCCCCACACGGCGTACCGCGCAGGCAAGATTCGCTTCCGGCTCGACGGTGAAAAGCTGCGCGGTGCGTTCACGCTCGAGCGAAAGCCGAGCGCCTCGGGCAAGCACGACGCGCGAGCCTGGCTGCTGACGAAGGACACGGACAGGTACGCGCGGAAGCGCGGCGAGATTACGGAAGACGAGGCAGCGAGCGTGCTGACGGGGCGCGACCTCGAGGCCATCGCGGCGGACGAGGATCGAGTGTGGATCTCGAACCGCGCCGCGCCCCTCCCTCCACGAGAGCGCGTGCGCGGCGAACGTCGAGCGCGCCTCCCGGACAAGCCCTGGCGCGTGGTCGTTCCCCGTCGCGCGGCGAAGCCACCTTCGGGAAAAGACTGGATCCACGAGCTCTGCTTCGAAGGGCAACGCGTCGTCGCTCGCATCGAAGACGGACAGGTACGGCTCTTCGAGGGCGCGGAAGACGTGACGGTACGTTTTCCGCGCATCGTGCAGGCCTTGGCGCGGCTGCCGGTGCGCCGCGCAATCGTCGACGGCGTCGCGGGGGTCTTGCTCCCCAATGGCACCACGAGCGAGCCCGCTCTTGCCGACGCGCTCGCGCGTGGGGCGTCACGCGAGATCACTTTCTTCACGTTCGATCTGCTCTACCTCGACGACGTCGACCTCCGCGGCGCTCGCCTCATCGATCGGAAGCGTCGCCTGAGCGAGCTGCTCGCGGACGCTCACGAGCCCGCGGCCCTTCGCTACAGCAGCCACGTCAAAGGTCGCGGGCCTGACTTCTTCGCGCGCGGTTGCGAGCTCGGTGTCGGCGGCGTCGTGTCGAAGCAAGCGAGCTCTCGTTACGAGGCGAGCGCGAAGGCCTGGGTTCAAGTCGACTGTGCTCGCGCGCCCGCCAAAGGCGATGCGGGCCCCTCCCTACGGCCCGCGCGCGGCGCGTCGACGGAAGGGATCGCTATCGCGTCGCGACCCTCGCCGAAGACATCGGGCGCACCGACCACCATCGCCGGCGTCACGCTCACGCATCCTGATCGCGTGCTTTTTCCAGAGCCGGGGATCCTGAAGACAGATCTCGCCGCGTACTATGTCGCGATCGCCGAGCACGTCCTGCCGCATGTGGTGGGCCGCCCGCTCACGCTCGTGCGCTGTCCCAATGGCGCGGCGAGCC